>CBFGTB010000072.1:0-11992 GCA_965651715.1 uncultured Gemmatimonadales bacterium | reverse complement strand
CGGGCCGCCGTCGAACAGCGGCAGTTCGGCGACCGGTCGGCCGGGGCCCTCGACGGTGAGGGTCTGCTCGCGCCCGTCGGGGGCGGTCCTGAAGATTCGGACCCGGCCGTCGAGCACGAAGTAGGTCCCGCCGCAGGGATCACCGGCGCGAAACAGGGCGAAGCCGGCGCCGACAGTGCGCGGCACGCAGCGCTCGGCCAGGCGGCGCAGCAACTCCTGATCGAGATCGGCAAAGATCGGCGCACTGCGGAGCAGCGCGATCACTTCGGACATAGCTGCAATCAAGGTGGCCCGATCCAGCGTGACAAGCGTCACGGCCTCCACTTCGCGCTGCGGCAATCGTTGGGGGAACCTTAACCGTTGGAGGACCGCGTGTCCCGCACTGCCGCCACCGTGGCTGGCCACCCGACCATTTCTGATCTGATCACCGGCCCCGGTGGGAAATGGTTCCGGATCGAGTTCAAACCGGGTGAGGAACTGACGACCCATCGCAGCGTCCATGATCTGGTGGTCGAGGTGGAGCAGGGCGGCGGGGAGTTGCGGGCGCCGAGCTGCGGGGTGCGGCAGGTGGATGTGGGCGACCGGGTGGCACTGCTGGCGCATGAGCCGCACGAGGTCAGTGCCGGGGCCGACGGTCTGACGCTGGTGATGCGGTTGACACCGCAGGGAGGACGGGGCTGATGGCGATCTATGTCGTTGGATTCTTGCGAGCATCGCTGCTGTGGCTGGTCGCGGGGACCGCGCTGGGGGTCGCGATGGCGATCCATCCCGCCTGGGCGATCTTTCGCACTGCGCACTTTCATATACTGCTGCTCGGCTTCGTCACGATGATGATTGCGGGGGTGGCCTACCATGTGATTCCGCGTTTCACCGGTGCACCACTTCATGCGCCGCGGCTGGCGCTGGTTCATCTGGTGATTGCGAATCTTGGCCTGGCCGCGCTGGTCTGCGGCTTCGCGGCGCGGATGCGCGCCGCCGCCTGGGCTCCCGGCTCGCTGGCTGGGGGCGCGGCGCTCTCGGTGTTGGGTGCCTGGTTCCTGGCGTGGAATCTGTGGCGCACCATTGATCACCGGATCCGGCCGCGTCCGCGGCCTCGCCCACTGCCCACCACCGACTGACAGTGCCGCAGATCGCGCGACGGTTTCTGATGGCCGCAGCATTGACGTTGGTTCTGGGCATCAGTCTGGGACTGGCGCTGTTGCTGCGGCGCGAGCTGTGGGGACGCTGGCCCTCACCCTACCTGGTCAGTGCCCATGTTCACCTGGTGATGGTGGGAACTGTCTTGCAGGTGATTGCCGGTGTCGCCCTGTGGATGTTCCCGCGCCCACTCAAGGATGATCCGCGCCATCGCGAGGGCTATGCGGTCGCGGCATGGTGGCTGCTGACGCCCGGCACATTGCTGCGGGCCGCCGCCGAGGCGGCGCGCGGTCTCACAGCATCTCCGGCATGGGTGTGGCCGGTGGTGCTGGGGGCGGTCATGCAGGTACTGGCACTGGTGTTGTTATTGCTGGCGCTGCGGACCCGGATTCGATTGGGCGGGGCGGCAAAGGCTGTCGGTTCGCAGCGACCGACGCCGCGCTGATCCGCGGCGCGGTCGCCGAGTTCAGCGACCTCAGCGGCCGGGGAACAGCGGGCAGTCGGCGGTTTCGACCTCGCTGCGATTCACCTGGACGCCGAACAGCGGTCGTCCGGAATCGGCGAGAGTCACGCTGCCGATGCGGACAGCGCCGGGAATCGTGGCGCCCTCGTAGATCAGCAGGCCGATCGGTTCGCTGCGCGGATCGAGCACCAGCACCCCGAAACCGGGTTGGCTGCCGTCGGGAATTGGGGTGGGGAAGCTCGCCAGGATCGCTCCCGAGTCACTCCGGACCAGCGTGGCGGTACCGACCGGACCCGCGACGAAACGTGCCGGAGTCGAATCAGGCACCGAGAAGGGTGCGGCGGCCAGCCCCAAACCGCGGCCGAACGCCTGCATGGCGACCAGCGGTCCACTCAGCGCCGCCAGGCCACAGCTCACCGAGCCGCCCTGGTTGTCGGCGCATCCGCTGCCGAGCAGCAGGGTCGCAAGGATGACGGCATGGCGCTGGGACATTGATCGCTCCGGCGAAATCGGGGGTGCCGTCAAATCTAGTGCGGCGGGCTGATTCCTTGACCCTGGAGCCCTGCGCGGCGTACCATTCCCGGGTCTCCCCTTTTCACCGTTGCGAGTCCGATGAGCTTCGAGGATATCAAGTCCCACCTCGACCGATTGTTCGCGTATCGGCCGGTCGGGTCATCGAAGGAACAGGCCGCCGGGCTGCGTGCGGCGCTGGTGGATATGAAGGTGGCGCTCGGGGCGCTTCGCGAAGCGCGCGAGGCGACCGAAGCTGAGCTGGCCCGGGCACGGCAGGATTGCGCCGACTCCGAGCGCCGCCGCGACCTGGCCGCCGGCATCGACGACGAGGAGACGGTGCGTGTGGCCGACGCCTATCTCGAACGGGTCAGGGCCCGGGTGGATCTGCTGGAACGCAAGGTCCTGGTTCAGCGCGACGAAGTGATCATGGCTGAGCGTGAGTACGAATCGATGCGGGCGCAGTACCAACGTGCCGCGCACGGCCTGCCGCTTCACGATGGTGCCGACGAGGCTTCCCCGTCGGCTGATGATGATCCCTTTCTCGATCGCCGCATGCGCGACGCGGCAGTTGACGCTCAACTCGAGTTGCTCAAGAAAAAACTTCGCCGGGAGTAACCCTACGTGACCGACGCCCCACAGACCGGATTCTTCGGCCATCCGATCGGACTGCGCACGCTCTTCTTCACCGAGATGTGGGAGCGCTTCAGCTACTACGGACTCCGTCCGCTGCTGGTGCTGTTCATGTCGGCGGCCATCATCAACGGCGGCTTCGGGTTCGAACGGACCGAGGCCGCCGCCATCGTTGGGATCTATGCCGCCCTGGCCTATCTGGCGTCGCTGCCCGGCGGCTGGATCGCCGATCGATGGCTGGGCCTGCGCCGGGCGATCTCGCTCGGTGCGGTACTGATCACGCTGGGGCACCTGTCGATCGGTCTGTCGGGAATCTTCGGCAGCGGCCGAGCCGGCATGGTTGCCTTCTTCGCCGGCCTGGCGCTGGTGATCATGGGAACCGGCCTGCTCAAGCCGAACATTTCGGCCATCGTGGGCGACCTCTATCCCGACAGTGGTGCCCGCCGCGACGCCGGGTTCTCGGTGTTCTACATGGGCATCAACCTGGGCTCGTTCTTCGGTCAGATCGTGACCGGGTTCCTGGGTGAACAGATCGGCTGGCACTGGGGCTTCGGGGCCGCCGGGGTCGGGATGCTGTTCGGGTTGATCTGGTTCCGGACCTATGCGCCGTCGACCCTGGGTAATATCGGTCTCGATGTGGTGCGCGATCCCGACCCGGCGGTTCAGGCCCGGCGGGAGCAGGGAGTCAAGCGAGTGGCCGCGGCGCTGGTCACGGTGGTGGTGGCACTGTTCATCGCGGGTGGCACCGGGCTGGTGCATTTCAATGCCGTTGCGATCGGTACCAACTTCGCCATTTCGCTGCTGGTGATTGCTGCGCTGTTTTTCGTCTACGTGCTCACCATGGGCGGGCTGAACAGCGCCGAGAAGCGCCGGGTGATCGTCATCCTGGTGCTGTTCATTTTCGCCGCGATTTTCTGGGCGGCATTCGAGCAGGCGCCGACCTCGCTCAACCTGTTCGCCCGCGACTTCACCGACCGGATGGTGATGGGCTTCGAGATTCCCGCCACCTGGTTCCAGTCGGTCAACTCGTTCTTCATCATTGTCTTCGCTCCGCTGTTCGGGCTGCTCTGGCTGCGGTTGGCGCGGCGTCCGGGCGGTGATCTGTCGAGTCCGGCCAAGTTCACCATGGGATTGCTGCTGGCGGGTATCGGTTTCGCGATGATGGTGATCCCCGCCAATCGCCTTGTCGCCAGCGGCGGCACGGCGCTGGTGTCACCGCTCTGGCTGGTGGGGAGCTACCTCTTTCAGACCATGGGAGAGCTGTCGCTTTCGCCGGTGGGCCTGTCGTCGATGACCAAGCTGTCTCCGCGGAAGTATCTGGGACAGATGATGGGGATCTGGTTCCTTGCGGCATCGGTCGGCAACCTGATTGCCGGCTTGGTGGGCGGACGGGTCGATCCGGAAAAGCTGGAACAAACCCCGCAGCTCTTCATGATGACCGCCGTGTTCCTGTTCGCTTCGGCGTTGGTTCTGGGGTTGATGATCGTGCCGATTCGCCGGATGATGGGCGAGGAACGCTCTTAGCGGCCAGCCGCTGCGGTGGTGATGTATGCGGCGTCGGCCGGGGCATCACCATTGGGCCAGTCGCGTTCCTTGCCGGGCAGATCGGGCCGGTCGCGCGAGATCAGCCAGGCGGCGACTGCCTCGGCTTCGTGGTCGCTCAGGCTGCCGGGCCGATCGAAGGGCATGTTGGCCTTGATGAACCCGGCGGCGGTCCGGAACCGGGCCATACCTGCGCCGATATTGAACGATCGCGGCCCCCAGGTCGGTGGGGCCGCGGCTGTGCCCTGACCGTTGTCGCCGTGGCACCTGGCACATTCCCGCTGCCAGATCTGACTGCCCAACACCGTGTCGCCGCTCAGCCCATCGGGGCGGCGCAATCCGCGACCCGGGACGCTGTCGCCCGGTGCGATGCCGATGGAGAGATAGGACAGATAGGCCACCATGTCGCGCATCCGATCATCGTCGGCCGCCAGGCGATGTCCGTTCATGGAGCGCAGCAGGCAGCCGTTGATGCGGTCTTCGATGGTGGCGACCCGGCCATCGCGCGCCCGGTAGGTGGGGAACTGCGAATACACGCCCACCCAGGAGAGGCCATTGGGCCGGCGCCCCTGGTCGAGGTGGCAGGAGGTGCAGTTGAGGTCGTTGCCCACCTGATCCGGCAGCGAGTCGGCACTGGCCATGAGGATCGCCAGGCCCCGTCGCACACTGACTCCCAATGGTCCGTCGGGAATCGGCGGCAGAGCTGGCAGCTCTGCCACAGTCGCGCTGTGCTGAACCGGTTCGCCGCTGCGACATCCCAGCCCCGGCAGCAGGGTCAGGATCAATACTCCGCGCCATGCTGTCAGCCGAGTCACTCGCTGCGCCTCCCCTGATCGGGTCAGTTCAGAACACCACTTCCATGCCGATCCGGAACTGCCGCGGCGGGCCGTAGACGAACAGCGGCTGGTTGAAGTCCCGGGCTGCCGCAAGATACAGCGGATAAAGCTCCTCGTGGCCGCTAAGTGCCCCGTCCTGATTGAGATCGCCGTGGCGGCGATAGCGCGGCGATTCGAACGGAATTGGCTCGGGGTTGGCCTGATAGGCCGCTTCGGCCTGGGCGGCCAGCCAGGTCTCGGAGGCGGTGGTCAGTCCGGTCTCGCGGCGCACCGCCAGCACATTGCGGCGATTTGTCAGGTTGCGGACATCGAGGTACACCGCGCCCACCACCCCGCCGAGCCGGATCGGGCGCCGGAAGAGCAGGTCGATCGCCCATTGGGACGGCAGCCGCGATCCATTGGGCGCCGCCACCAACGAATCGCCGCTGGCGTCGGTTCGGCTGTAGGGCAGGCCGGTGCCGTAGCGGAACACTGCCGAGCCGAGCAGCGAGGCGAGGGGACGCACGCCGAGAATCCGGGGGCCGGCGTCGCGCTGGAGCTCGCCGCTGACCATCGCGGTCAGCGCCAGGCGTCGATCGAAGTCGAGCGGGAACTGGGCGCGCGCCGGTGCCGCCAGGGTGTCGCCGGTATTGGGGTCGATCTGAATCAGGCGGTTGAGTTCAAAGGCGTCGGTAACTGTTCCTTCTGCCCGCTGTACCGCCCCCGAGAGCCGGGCGCCCCAGCCATTCGCCAGCTCGCGTTCGAAGATCACCTCGGCGCCGATGACATGACCGACATCGGCGTTGACGAACCGGCTCGAGTCGGGGTTGACGCCGATCGGCGCGGTCGAGACCAGGCCATCGAGGTTCTTGAGATAGACATTCAGCTTGAGCGACGATGCTTCGCGCAGGCGCAGTCGCGCCGACAGTTCCATCTGGGTGCCCTGCTCGAAGCCCAGATTGGGATTGCCCTGGCGGAAGCGTCCGGTGCGGGTGGTGTCGTCGAAGGCGGCGTCGACGAGGTATTGCAGGTCGGGAGCCTGCGAAAAGCGCCCCACGCTGGCGACCACTGTGGCCTGTTGCAGCACTGTCGACACCGCCAGCCGGGGGTTGATGCTGGAGCGCCGCTTCAGGGTCTCGTTGTCGAGATCGGCGCCCGGATCGAAACCGTCGTAGCGGACCCCGATCGAAAAGCCGAGATCGGCGGCTCGGGCGCGGGCCTCGACGTAGGCGCCGGTGATGGTGGGTGAGAACGCGTCGGCAGCGACCGGAGGGACCGACCCGCCCACCGGTAGTCCGGCGTCGACGCGATGAAATGTCTTGACGTCCTGGCTGGCGAGCAGGCCGCCGAAGGCGAGATCGGCGCTGGACCCGAGGCCGAGCGTGAAGTCGGCCTGGGCACGCACCTCGCGGAAGTGATTCCAGGCGATCTCGCCGACGTCGGCCCCGCCCAGGAAGAAGGCCGGCACGCCCCACGGGGTGGCATCGCTGAATCGGGGCTCGGCAAAGCCGGGCAGCGGCGAGCTGGCGCTGGCGGTATCGAGGCTGCGGGCCAGATCGATACCGCGGACTGTGAGTCGCTCGCCGGTGAAGGCACCGAAGCGGTAATCGGGCGGATTGACGGCGCCGCGAGCAAAATCACGATTGAACACGCCGAGGCGCAGGTCGCCCATGAACGGCAGGTGGGCGCTGTTGTCGGGCAGCAGTTGCAGATGGCTCGAGAGCAGCGTGCCATCTGATGTCTGGCCGGGACCGAGGCTCGGTTCGTACTTAAAGCGCGGATCAAAGAGATACTGTTGCTCCAGCGTCCGGAGTGCGAACAGTCGACCGGTCAGCCGCGGGCTGAGCGGGACTGTGATTTTGCCGGCCGCGGTCCAGGTCTCACCACTGTTGTGCGGCAGCGGCCGCGGTACCGTCGCCCGCGGGTCGAGCGGGTTCTCGGCCGGGGGGGCATTCACGGCGTCGAAGTCGAGCCGACCGGTCAGATCGACCACACCGACGGCGGTAATGCCTGCGACCAGCGGGCCGTCGACAGCGAGCACCATCCGATCCAACCCGAGATCATTCACGCCCGACATCGGCCGATCTGTCTCATAGGCGAGGCGGCCGTGCCAGCGTTCGCGATTGCCATCGCGGGTTGTGACATTCACCAGGCCGGAGAGCGCCTGGCCGTAGCGTGCGCTGAAGCCGTTGGTAATCAGTTGTGCTTCGGTGATCAGATCGGGCGGAATGCGAACTCCGGTCCCGTTGGTCGAGGCATCGAGCTGATTCTTGAGTCCCAGGCCATCGAGTACGAAGGCCTGCTGTCCGGCGCGACCGCCGCGGAACGACTCACCCACCACGCCGATCTGCAGCGCGATGGCATCGTCGAGTGACGACACCGGCAGGCGGCGGAGGTCTTCGGCATCGATCCGCTGCATGGTCTGGGTGGCCAAGGGATCAAGGATCGGGTCCTGCACGCCGACCGCTTCGAGAGCTGCCAGTTCGACCGCCATCGGTGCCAGCCGAATGTCGACTCTGATGACCTCGTCCGCCCGGATCAGCACCGAATCGCGCCGGGCCGGATGGAAGCCGGGAACCAGCGCCTCGATGCGATGATATCCGGGTGTCAGGCCGCGCAGGCGATACTCGCCCCGGCTGTCGGTGCGGGTGGTGGTGCGACCACCGTCGATCCTGATATCGGCGCCGGCGATGGCGGTGCCCTGGCTGGCGTGGCTGACCCGGCCGACCAGGCCGCCCGAGGTCTGGGCGCGGAGGGCCACCGGTGTCAGCAGCAGGACGATCGCCAGGCGACAGCGGGATGCGAGAATGCTGCGGATCATGGCTGCGCCTCCACCAGGTAGATGTCGCGATCGCCGTTCACGATGCTTTCGACGGCGAGGTAGAGCCCATCGCTCGTCACGGCGAGGCGACCCCACTCGCCGTGGTTGATTCGCTGGGCCAGCGGGGTCAGTTCGCCATCGCCACCGACCCTGGCAATCAGGCTTTCCTGACTGACGCGGTTGCCACCGGCCGTCTCGGTGACTCGGGTATGGCTCAATGACAGGTAGAGCTGCGCATGGAACACTGTGAATCCGTTGAGGTGGCCATCGACAATCTCCGCCGACGTGGGCCGGCCCCACACCGGGGTGAGGTCGCCGCCGTTCACGCGGTAGATAGTGTCGGCGGCCGCGACATAGAGCCGCTCTTCGGTGGGTGGGGCATAGAAGCGGCGGTGGACGTAGCTGGTGCCGTCGCCGGGATCCACTGTCCAGTCCACCGCGTCGGGTGTCGGTGTCAACACCGTCACGGTGGCCGGCGTGGTGCTCAGATCGATCCGAGCCAACTCCACCCCGAGGTAGACGGTGTCGACCGGGCCATTCTTGATCGTGGGACTGATGTACCACTGGGCCGCCAGGGCGGTGATCTGCTGGGGGCCGCTCCGCCGGGCGCCGAGCAGCACGTCCCAGCGGGCTGTGGCGCCCTGGGGGCGGGTGAGCAGGGAGAGCTTACGCGTCGCACGGGTCAGCTCGCCGCCCCGTGGCGCGAGGTACAGCCCGGCGTTTGATGGCGACTGATTCCCCAGTCCCCCCCAGTGCCAGGTCCAGGCCATCTGGTCGTCGTCGAGCAGCACCGGGACGGCGAATCGATCGGAGGTGTGCTCCTGTTCGCTGCCGGCGGCGCAGACTTCGGCGATGCGCTGTCCGCCGCGCACCGGCAGGATCCCGGCGCAGATGTCGCGATCCGGGGTGCCACGCTGGAACTGGTAGGACAATTGGCCTGGCGCGCTCAGGGTGGGCGCAAAGTCGTCGTGACCGCTGAAGGTGAGTTGAATCGGAAGGGCCGGATCGAAGGGAGCGGGCGGGTCGGTTGCGACGGTGGGGAAGGGGTCGGTATGGCTGCACGCGGTGAGCGCGACGAGCAGCAGCAGGACGGCGGAGCGTGGCACAGGCGACTCCCGACTGGGGACGGGGACGGCTTGGGGAATGATGGACAGCGACATGTCACTGCGGCGATCGGCGCGACCGGCGCGGCGGAGCACCGGGAAGACCCGGTGCCCCCTCGACCGGTCACATCATGCGGTCAGCGCCCGAAGCTGGGGAAGCGGACCACCGATTCGCTGCCGTTGCGCCCCACGGCGGCAACACCGAAGAGGTAGTCATCGATGATGATGCCCTCGAGAGTGACCCGGTCGGCCCCGGCCGGCACGAAGCGCGACCAGGTCCACTGCGGCGCCGTGGTATCGCGCCAATAGACCCGATAGCCCGCCAGGTTGGGGTCGTCGACCGGCTGCCAGCTCACCCGGGTGTCGGCCGACACGGCCCCCTGGAGCCGGACCGTGGCCGGGGCCAGCGGGGCAGCGGCGATACCGGCCAGCGCCAGCACGTTGACGGCGGTGAGGCTGGCGACATACGGGAAATTGACGAACTCGATCACATCGCCGTAGGCCCGCCCGTTCTCGGTCCGGATGTCCTGGTGTTGCCGATCGTAGTTCTCGTGCGCTTCCATGATGCGCACGGCCGGCATGCCGACGTCGTTGAACGGGCGATGGTGACCGCCGCGGCCGAAGCGATCGAGGCGATAGATCAGGCGCGGGTTGAGGTCGCTGCGGTAGCGGGTCACCAGGGCTGCAACGTAGCGGGCGAGTTGGCGGGACGGCCCGTCGACTTCGCCGCCATAGATCCGATGGGCGCGGCGCGCCGCGTCGGATTCATCGACCGGGACCGGTTCGCTGAAAATCCGGAAGTCACGGTTGTCGATCACACCATTGAGTCCGGCGATGTTGCCGATCATGTCGTTGTTGAACACGCCGAGTGCGGTCCAGCCGCTATCGAGCATCTGTTGGGCCAGGGCCGTGCCACCGTAGAGACCCTGCTCCTCGCCGGCCAGTCCGGCGTAGACGATCGTGTTGGGGAAACGGCGACCGCTCAGCACCCGGGCGGCTTCGAGCGTGCCGGCCATGCCGCTGGCATTGTCGTTGGCCCCCGGGGCGTCGTCGGTGGCGTTGCGTACATCGCTGATGCGGGAGTCGATGTCGCCGGACATGATCACCATCTGATCGCGGTGGGTGGTGCCCCATTGAATCGCGATGACGCTGACCACGTCGGTATCGTGAGTGAGTCGGCCCCGCGGCGTGCCCGTCACCAGATGGTGGACATAGCGGACATCGAGGCAGCCGCCACAGTCGGCACTGATCCGTTCGAACTCGGCATGGATCCAGCGCCGGGCCGCACCGATGCCGCGGGTGTCGGACAGGGTGTCGCTGGCGGTGTGGCGGGTGCCGAAGTCGACAAGAGTGCGCACGTCGGCCGCGATGCGGTCGGCCTGGGGGGCATGGGCCAGCGAGTCGAGCCAGGGTTGAAATTCGGCGGGCGGCGCCTGGCCGGACAGCGACAGGGGCAGCAGGGCGGCGGCGAGGAGCGGCACGGTCCGACGGATCAGCATGGTGGGGTCTCCCGGAAGAATCGTGACCGAACGATAATGCGGCAGGGCTCGGGTGTTGGGCGGTTCAACCTTCGGGTCTATTTTCCCGTAATGCCCGTTGGCTCGGTTGTCGGCCCGGGTCGTGCCCCTCAACAAGGATCGTCCACTGCGCACCACCCGGCTGGCCCTCGTCAGTGTGACCCTGCTCGCCAGCGGCTGTACTGCTGTGGGATGGGAGTTGCAGAACTACGCCTTCTATGGCGCCACGCCGGCGCCGGACGGCCGACGTCTGACGCCGTCGAATGTGCTCGAGCAGATGATCCAGATCGACGGGACCGACAGCACTGTGGTCCGCGAGGGTGAGTTCCAGGTGGATACGGTTCGCCAGGGCGGCGAGCGGATCTGGGTGGCGACCCGGCGGATGACCGATTCGCTCAAGCGGCCCGTGCTGGATTCGGTCTGGCTCGATCGCTACGAGCTGCGCACCCTGAGTTCGTTCCATCAGGACGGTGAGGGGCGGCAGTATCGCCAGTCGTTCAATCGTCGAGTGGTCAAGACGGAAATTCGTGAGCCGAACGGCAAGGTCCGTCGCCGCCAGGTGATGCATCAGGCCGCGCCGTATTCCCGCATCGGGATCGAGTTGGTGGTGGGTGCGCTCAAGTGGCAGCGCACTGCCAAGGGCGCTCTGCCGGTGGTCTCGCTCGACGGCCAGACCATGACCTGGCTCGACTTCGAGGTGATCGGCCAGACCACCGAGCCGCGCCGGGTGCCGGGCGGTGTGTCGTTCGAGCCGATCTGGGTGGTCCGGGTCAAGCTCGATGGTGAGGAGGCGCGCTGGTGGGTTGATGATGTGGCCCACCGGGTCTTGCGCCGTTCATCGCCCCGTCCCGATGGCAGCCAGATGCTGGTGGCCTTGGGGCGCCCGATTCCCCGGCTGGCATTGTTCGACGTGGCGCCGCTGTCGGCGGTCAGGGCGCCGGCGCTGGCCCCGGGACTTTCAGCCGGTGCCCCGACCGGCCGGGTCCTGGGAGGCGGCCGAACCCTGGCGCCCGGCGCGGCAGTGTCGGGCGACGGCTCGGCGCCGCACTGAGATCGTCGGAACCGACTATCCCACCAGGCTCCCGCGCAGGGTGGTTACGGCCCGACCGGTGAGTTGGACCCGGTCCTGCCGCAGTTCACACGCGACAATCCCGCTGCGGCGGGAAAGCTGCCGGGCGACCAGGCTGGTTCGCCCTGAACGGGCGGCCCACCAGGGTGTCAATGCACACAGTGCGCTGCCGGTGACCGGATCCTCGGGGATACCCAGGGCCGGATAGAAGCAGCGACAGACAAAGTCGAACTTCGGGTCGTCGCTCGGCGCCGTGACGACTGTGCCGCGCACCGGCCACCGGGCGAGCCGGATCGGGTCGGGAGTCAGCTCGCGCAGTGCGGTTTCGCTGTCGAGTTCGATCAGCAAATCATCGCCGCCCTGCTGCCAGCTCAGCGGCGTG
>CBFGTB010000071.1:0-12074 GCA_965651715.1 uncultured Gemmatimonadales bacterium | reverse complement strand
GCCGCAGCGGGCCACGGCGGCGCCACCACCATGTCTCGGCCGCGAGCACCAGCAGCAGCGGAAGCAGGATCACCGCGAACGGCAGTACCGAACGATCGGCCTGCGGAACCCACGGCCGAGCGGCGCGGGGAGTCAACGAGTCCACCGCGGTCGTCGACGGCAGCACCGATGCCACCCGGAGTGCCACTGTCGCCTCGGGCAGCGTGTCCACCTGCCCGCCCGGCAGCAGCACCACGGCACCGGGCAGATTGAGTTGGTGCTCGCCGGGCGTCCACACGGCCAGGGTATAGGCGATCCGCACCGAATCGCCCTCGCGCGTCACAGCCGGCGTTCCGACCAGCGTAGCCAGCAGCGAATCAGTCGGTCCGCGCGGCTGCACCAGGGCACCGGCGGGCACGCTGACGCGCTGGACCACGGTCAGGGTGTCGCCCACGGTCGGACCGCCGCGCGGCAGTTGGTCCTGGCCGATCCTCATCGTTGCCGTCGCCCCCGACCGAATGCGGCGCGGAGCGCCGGGAGATAGTCGCCGGCGGTATCGACCTCGACCTGGCGCACCCCGGCCGAGGCCAGCGCAGCACGGCGCTGCTGACGACTCCGCGCGAGGGTGCTGGTCACCCGCTGCCGTGCCCGGCGATCGCCGGCGTCGAACAGCACCCGCTGCCCCTGCTCGGCACCTTCGAGCGTGATCCACCCCCGCTCCGGCAGGCGCGCCTCGCGAGCATCGTCGACAGTGATCGCCGTCACATCGTGACGAGCCGCCAGTCCCCGCAGCGGCGTCTCCCATCCGCTGGCGATGAAGTCGGACACCACCACCACCATCGCACGCCGCTTGAGCAGCGCCCCTGCGGTATGCAGCGCACCGACCAGATCGGTTGCGGCCCCTTCGACCTCCAGGTCGAACAGGCGCCTGACCACATGCCAGGCGTGGCGCTGTCCCCGTCCGGGCGGAATGATCGGTCCGACCCGTTCCCCGAACGCCACAAGCCCGACGCGGTCGTGCTGCTGCTCGGCCACCAGTGCCAGCATGGCGGCCACCTCCACTCCCCGCGCCAGTTTGGGATCGGGCACCCCGATGCCGGTCGATGCTGATCGATCGACGACCAGCAGCAGTGTCAGTTCACGGGTTTCG
This sequence comes from uncultured Gemmatimonadales bacterium, assembly GCA_965651715.1. Classification (GTDB taxonomy): domain Bacteria; phylum Gemmatimonadota; class Gemmatimonadetes; order Gemmatimonadales; family GWC2-71-9; genus Palsa-1233. Next base: position 10,945 of record CBFGTB010000071.1, on the reverse strand, counting down.
GTGTAGAGCTTGATGTAGGGTTGCCCGGTGCGGGCGAGCAGATTCCAATCGAGATGGCGGACATCATCGCCCTCGGTATAGGGGCGGACGTCGGCGAACTCCATTCCGGTGCCGCGAAACACCGACCGCACGTCGCCACCCAGCAGCGCATCGGTGGCGCGTCGCCCGCGCAGGGCCAGAGTCCGGACCCGCTTCAGCAGGGTCGGCGGTAACAGTCCTCCCATATCACGGCACCGGCACCGCGCCGAGAATCTGCTGCACGACGCCATCGGCATCGAGTCCTTCGGCTTCGGCATCGAAGGTGAGCACCACCCGGTGGCGCAACACATCGGGCGCCAGCGCCTGGACATCTTCGGGCGTCACAAAATCGCGTCCCCGCAGGAACGCGTGGGCGCGGGCCGTCTGCGCCAGGGCGATCGATGCCCGGGGCGAGGCGCCGTAGGCGATCATCCCGTTCAAGGCCGTCAACCCGACAGCCGCCGGTGTCCGCGTCGCCCGGACCACATCGACGATGTAGTCAGCCAGCCGGGCATCGAGATGCAACCCGGCAATGGTCGTCCGCGCCGCCAGCACCTGTGAGGGATCCGCCAGGCGGGTCACCTCGCGCGGGGCGGTCTCGACAGACACCTGATCGAGAATCTCGCGCTCTTCCAGCCGACTGGGATAGCCGACATGCACCTTGAGCAGGAACCGGTCGAGCTGGGCCTCCGGCAGCGGGTAGGTGCCCTCGTTCTCGATCGGGTTCTGCGTCGCCAGAACCAGGAACGGTTCGGGCAGGCGAAAGGTCTCATTCCCGATCGTCACCTGCCGCTCCTGCATCGCCTCCAGCAGAGCCGACTGGACCTTGGCCGGCGCGCGATTGACCTCGTCGGCCAGCACGATCTGGGCGAAGACCGGCCCCTTCCGCGGGGTGAAGTTCTGATGCTGGGCATCGAAGATCATCGTGCCCACCACGTCGGCGGGCAGCAGATCGGGCGTGAACTGAATTCGGGAAAACGAGGCGTGCAGCACGTCGGCCACCGTGCGGACGGTCAGCGTCTTCGCCAGTCCCGGCACCCCTTCGAGCAGAACGTGCCCGCCGGTGAGCAGGCCCACCAACAGTCGATCGACCATGACCTCCTGGCCGATCACCCGCTTCCGGACCTCAGCCAACACCGCATCGACGGGAAAGCTCACGACTGATCCTCTCGATCCATGCCCACCGCCTTGTAGAGAGCCCGCTCCTCGGCCGGCGTGAGCGGGCGCCACTGTCCCACCGCCAGATCACCCAGCCGAATCGGTCCATACTCGATCCGCGCCAGGCGCTCAACGGCGCCTCCCATTTCCTCCACCCATCGGCGCACCACGCGATTGCGCCCTTCGGTCAGCGTCACATCAAGCAGCGACCGACCATCGCGACCGGGTCGGACGTTCACCTTGACCGGGACGACCGGCCGGTCGTCGACCCGCACGCTGGTCCGGCTGCGCGCGGCCAGTGTCGCCGTGTCGATGTCCTTGACCAGCGCCATGTAGCGCCGAGTCACGCGGTAGCGCGGATGAGTGAGGCGATGCACCGCATCGCCATCGGTGGTGAGCAACAGCAACCCGGTGGTCCCGGCATCGAGTCGCCCGACGTAGGTCAGGCCGCGATGGTCCGGGACCAGGTCAAAGACCGTGCGTCGCCCCTGCTCATCCTGCGCCGTGGTGACGTAGCCCGGCGGCTTGTGCAGCGCCAGCCAGCGGGTGGCCACCGGCTGGATGGCCCGCCCCGAGACGCTCACCCGATCACGGGCCGGATCGACCGAGCTGCCCAGTTCGGCGACCCGTCCGTTGACGCGCACCTTGCCGGCCCGAATCAGCTCTTCGGCCTGGCGCCGCGATGCGACGCCGGCGCGGGCGAGATAACGCTGCAACCGCATCGGGGCCATCATCCCTCGCTCACCGAGGCCACAGCATCCGCCGCGTCGGTCTCGCCCTCCGGTGTCGGGGGCTGCAAGGCAATCGTCAGTTCTTCGGCTCGCGGCAAATCGGCGAGGTCCCGCAGGCCCAGCAGTTCAAGGAACAGTGCCGTGGTGCCGTAGAGCAGCGGCCGTCCCAGTCCTTCGCTCCGACCCACCACTTCGATCAGGCCGCGCTCCTGCAACGTGCGCAACACCCCGCCGGCACTCACGCCGCGGATTTCTTCGACTTCGGCGCGCCCCACCGGCTGGCGGTAGGCAATGGTCGCCAGCGTCTCGAGCGTCGCCGGCGAGAGGCGCGGCGTGCGCTGGGCCGCCTGCGCCCGTTCGACAGCCGCGGCGAAGGCGGCTCGGGTCAGGATCTGCCAGCCCCCGGCCAGTTCCACCACCTCGACCGCATGCCCATCGAAGTCGTAGTGATCCCGCAGCGCCTCCAGGGCGGCGCGCACATCGGCATCCCCGGCATCGGGATCGAGCGCCCCCAACTCGTCGAGGGTCAGCGGGCGGTTGGCCGCGAACAGCGCGGCCTCAAGAAGCTGCGACAGCGGGCTCAGAGTGCTCACGATGGATCACCAACGAGGCAAAAGGATGGGCCTGAACAACACGAAGACGACCCCGTCGCGCCAGTTCCAGCACGGCCAGCAGGGTGGACAGCACCGACACCAGAGTGGGCGCATCGCCAAATGCCGCCCGCCAATCGAACTCCTCCCGCTCCGCAAGCAGATCCTCAAGCCGGGTCAGCGCCCCTTCCACGTCCAGCGGACGGGGCACCACGCGGTGAAGCACCGGCGACGGGATATTGAAGATCACCTGCTCGACGGCGACCAGCAGGTCGGCCAGATCCAGCGTCAGCGGCGGCGGCGGCTGACGATCGGGCGGCGGCGGCAGCCAGCCGCGCGGATATTGCTGCTGCCGCCGCTCGGCGGCCCGCCCCATCCAGAGCGCGATCTCCTTGACCTGCTGGTACTCCAGCAGGCGCCGCACCAGCTCGGCCCGGGGATCTTCCCAGTCTTCTCCCTCGCGCCGCGGCAGCAGCATCTGCGCCTTGAGACGCACCAGACGGCCGGCCATTTCCAGGTAGTCGGCCGCCTGATTCAGCCCCAGCGCATGAATCGCGGCCAGAAACTGATCAGCCACCCGCGCAATCGGGATATCCGCGATATCGATGGCGTCCTCGCGCACCAGATGGAGCAGCAGGTCCAGCGGCCCGGAGAAGCCATCGAGCGACACCACGAACCCGGGGTCGCCCGACGCGAAGATGCCGCCTCCCGGCGGGGTCGGTGAATGACTCATTACTGGAAGATGTGCCAATTCAGGCCAACGGCGTAGGGGGCGACCCATTGCAGCAGATGGAAGTAGGCCCAGTACACCGGGGCCAGCAGCGCATTGATCACGCCCTGGAAGAAGAACATGATCGCAATCAGGATCAGAAATCCGAACCGATCGAGCCGACGATAGGTCGCGCCCCACGCCGGCGGTAAGGCGTGATAGAGCAGGCGTGATCCGTCGAGCGGGGGAATCGGAATGAGATTGAATCCACCGAGCAGCAGGTTGAGGAAGATGCCCCAGTTGAGCATCCGCTGGGCCGTCACGACTGTGGCTGTCCCCAGCCCGCCACTCCAGCCATGCATCAGCCCGGCCAGCACAAACGCCCCGGCGCAGAGCGCGGCCAGCACAAAATTGGTGATCACCCCGGCGCTGGAGACAATCAGGTCGCCCCGGACGTAGTGGCGAAAATTCCGACTGATGACCGGGACCGGCTTGGCGCCCCCGAAGGTGAACGCCCCGCCGCTGCCGAACCAGAGCAGAGCCGGCAGCAGCAGCGACATCATCGGATCGATGTGGGGCAGCGGGTTCAGGGTGATCCGACCCAGTTTCCATGCCGTATCATCGCCTTGACGCAGCGCGGTCCACCCGTGAGCCACCTCGTGGGCCACCAGAGCGAACAACAGCATGGGAAGAGCGAGCAGGAATTCCTGGAACAGAGCAAACCTCGCCAGCCGAAGACGTAACGGGATGAAGTGCCGCGGAACCTAAGATGGTAAGGCCGAACCCTCCACACCACCGGGCCCCGCCGGCCGGCCGGAGCCCGCCCCCCTTGTTGGCCGGAGCACGACCCGTTATCCTGGATGGCTTGCCGATCCCCGCCGGGGGGGTCGGCCCGGAACGTTCCTGAGGGGTAGCTCGTGCCGCGCATCAAGTCGTCGAAGAAGCGTCAGCGTCAGACCAAGGTCCGCACCGCCCGCAACAAGGCCCAGCGCAGCGCGCTGCGCTCAGCCGTGCGCAAGGTCCGCGCCGCCGACACCGTGGCCGAAGCCACGGCCGCGCTGGTGGCCGCCGAAGCGCTGGTCGATCGGGCCGGACGCAAGAACCTGATCCACCGCAATGTCGCGAACCGGACCAAGAGCCGCCTCGCGAAGCTGGTGAACGCCAAGGCCGGGTGAGCCGTCCCGCTCCCCGCTCCGAACACCCCCGCCCGGTCCGTCCCGGCGGGGGTGTGTTGTTCCTGACCCTCGCCCGCTGACGGCGGCCCGATGACTACTGCCACTCTGCCCGCCGTGGAACGTCGCGGCGACCCGCACCGCTACATCATCGCCTTCGCCGTGGTCCTCGCGGCCCTGCTCCAGGTCATCGACAGTTCGATCGTCAATGTGGCGCTGCCCGACATGATGGGCAATCTCGGCGCCTCGCTCGACGAAATTGCCTGGGTCTCCACCGGCTACATCCTGGCCTCGGTGATTGTCATTCCGATGACCGGCTGGCTGGGGTCGTTCTTCGGGCGCAAACGCTACTTCGTCGCGTCAATCCTGATTTTCACAGTGTCCTCGTTCTTCTGCGGCGAGTCCACATCGCTGATGGAACTGGTGATCTGGCGGATCATTCAGGGTGCCGGCGGCGGCGCGCTGATGACGGTCTCCCAGGCGGTGCTGTTCGAAGTCTTCCCGGTGGAAGAGGCCGGGACCGCGATGGCGCTGTTCGGGCTCGGCGTGATGGTCGGTCCGACCATCGGTCCCACCCTCGGTGGCTACATCACCGACCACCACGGCTGGCCCTGGATTTTCTTCATCAACGTCCCGCTCGGGTTGATTGCGGCGTTCATGATCGCCAGCTACGTGCACGACTCCAAGGACCAGACCCGGACGCGCAGCATCGATGCCATCGGTATCGCCCTGCTGATCGCCAGCGTCGGCGCAATTCAGTTCGTGCTGGAGCATGGCCAGCGCTACGACTGGTTTGATTCCCGCCTGATTGTGACCCTGACAGTCATCGGCGTGGTCACCGGCTGCGCCCTGATCTATCACGAACTGACCACCTCGGAGCCGGTGATCGACTTCCGGGTGCTGAAACATCGTCAGGTCTGGGTGGGCACGCTGCTGGGCGTGGTGATGGGCATGGGACTGTATGCCTCAGTCTTCACCCTGCCGCTGTTCCTGCAGAACGACCTCCACATTACGGCGCAACAGACCGGTATCGTGCTGCTGCCGGGGTCGCTCGCCACCGCCATCGCCATGGGCGTGATCGGCCGGGTCAATCAGCGGTTCGACCCCCGTCTCATGGTCTCTCTCGGGGCGCTTCTGTTTGCCACCTCGATGTGGCAACTTGCCCAACTCACCAGCCTGAGCGGCCGGGGCGATTTCTTCATCCCGCTGATTCTCCGGGGCGCCGGCCTGGGACTGATGTTCGTTCCGCTCACCACACTCACCTTGGCGGAACTGCCGTCCCGCGAACTGGCGCAGGGCACCGGGCTTTACAACTTCTTCCGCCAGTTGGGTGGCTCGTTCGGCATTGCGATCTTCGCGCTGCTGCTTGAGCACTTCCAGGTCACCTCGCGCGCCCGGCTGGCCGAGCATGTGGCAATCGGCGATCCGGCAGTGACCCAGCGGATCGAGATGATTGCCGGCGGATTCGCGCGCCACGGCGCCGACCCCGTGGCGGCTCATCAACAGGCATTGGCTGTTATTCAGGGCGAGATCATGACCCAGGCCAGTGTGCTCAGCTACGCCCGGGTCTACATGCTGGCAGCACTGGTGATCCTGTTGCTGCTGCCGCTGCTGGTACTGGTGCGGCGCACCCGCGCCACCGGCGGGGCCACCCATCACATTATGGAATAGCGGGCGCCTTCCTCATCCGGTCGGCGCCAGTTCCGCCCCGCACTTTTCGCAGTACCACTCCAGCGGGCGATTCATCGCGCCGCATTCGCCGCAGCGCAGTGTCCGCGGCGCCAGATCGCCGGCTTCCGGCTCCGGGAGAATCGGCTCCGGATCCAGCTCAATGGCATCGCGAGCCGGCGGCGGCTCGGCCTCGTGGCGCCGGTTCTGCTCCATCTCAGCCAGCTCGGATCCCCGAAGCGGGGAGGGCCGCACGAAACGCGGCGTCTGATCGGCCTCCGGCATGCCCAGCGGCGGTGCTCCCGGCGGTACCGCGCGCGCTGGGGGCGCCGCGGGCGGGGTCGGGGACGGCGGGGTCGGAGCCGGGGGGGCGGCGTCTCGAGGCGTGAACGACAGCGGTCCGAACGCGGTGCCGGCGGGGTCGGATTCCGCGCCCGACTCCTCAGGGGCGGCGGCCTCCTCCACCGGCTCGAAGATGGCCAGGAATCCCTCCTCGTCGGCCTCGATCGCTGCCGCAACCTGATCGAGCGGACTGCTGTCGATCGGCGTGTCGGGTTGTCCCAGCCCAACCGCCGCGGGCTCGCCGGCGCCGGTCGACTCGGGCGCCGCCGGAACAGCGGCCGACTCGACCGGCTGCCGCTCCATCACCGCCTCGACGTCCTCGAGCGCGGCAATCCGCTCGGCAACAGCCCCGATCGACAGCTCGAATGTCTCGAGATCGCCCATGTGGCGCGACCGTTCCTGTTCAAACCGGTCACTGTCGAACTCGCCCACCGCGTGACGCAGTTCGGCCTCCGCCAGTGCGTCGCGCGCAATCCGCGCCCGGGCGACCAGGTCATCGTGCTCGGCCCGATCGGCAGTGAGCCGGGCCGCGATGGTGTCGGCATGTTCCCGGAGGCGATCGGTGACCGCCGCCAACCGTCGTTCATAGTCGGCACGGACGCGGTCCCGCACGGCGTCGGGGGCCGCATTACCCGCCGCATCCAGGCGGGAGAGCCAGCCATGAACTGCATCACGCTCGGCGAGGATCGCTTCGACGGCACTCAGGTGCTGGCTGTCGTCAGACATCGGTCACGGCCTACCCTTCCGCAGAATGAACAACCGACGATGACCCCGGCAGGGTCAGTCGTTCGGGGACGGCGAGGTCCTGAAGATGATTGCGATGGGTAATAGTATCGACAGATCCCGCCACGCGGGGCAAGTTCCTCGGCTCGATCTCAGGGGTCGGCCGCGAAGACCAGCCGCCCGGCGACCACTGTCCAACGCACACGACCGGGCAGTTCTTCGCCCAGCCACGGCGAGTTATGCGACCGCGAACGGAGCCGAGTCGGATCGACAGTCCACCGCGCGGCCGGGTCAAAGACCATGACATCGGCCGCGGCCCCCCGGGCGAGCGTCCCCCCCGGCAGCCGCCACAACCGCGCCGGCGCCACCGCCATCCGTTCGATCAGCGCGCCGAGCGACATCAGGCCCGATTCCACCAGTTGCTGGAGGCCGATCGACAGCGCCGTCTCGAGTCCGATGATCCCGTTGGGCGCCTCGTCGAATGCCCGCTCCTTGGCATCGTAATGATGCGGCGCGTGATCGGTTGCGATACAATCGAGCGTCCCGTCGGCCAGGGCAGCACGAATCGCGTCGCGATCCTCGGCTTCGCGCAGCGGCGGATTCATCTTGGCATTGGTGTCGTAGGCGCCGACCCGTTCGTGGGTCAGAGCGAAGTGATGCGGCGCGGCTTCTGCCGTCACGCGCAGTCCCTTGTCCTTGGCGCGACGAATCAGTTCGACAGATCCGCGGGTACTCATATGGCACAGGTGGACGTGGCCGCCGGTCAGTTCCGCCAGGATGCAGTCCCGCGCGACGTGAATCTCTTCGGCCGCGGCGGGGATGCCCTTGAGACCCAAGCGGGTGGCCACGATTCCTTCGTGCATCGCACCGCCAGCCGCCAGCGGCATGTCTTCACAGTGATCGGCGATCGGAATGTCGAAGGTGCGGGCATACTCAAGCGCCGAGCGCATCAACTGACTCGACATGATCGGATGGCCGTCATCGCTCATCGCCACGGCACCGGCGGCCACCATCTCGCCGAATTCGGCCAATCGCTCGCCCCGTTGCCCCAACGAAACGCATCCGATCGGATGCACGCGAGCCAGGCCGGCCGCCTCGCCCTTGGCCTTGACGAAGCCCACAGCTCCCTGATTGTCGATCACCGGGTCGGTATTGGGCATCGCGCAGATGCCGGTAAACCCACCGGCCACGGCCGACGCGGCCCCGGTGGCAATCGTCTCCCGCTCCTCCTGTCCCGGTTCGCGGAGGTGGACGTGGACATCGACAAGGCCCGGCGCGACGACCAGGCCGCGGGCGTCCAGCACCTGGGCGGCATCGGGGCGGCCCAGATCCCGACCGATATCGGCAATCCGGCCGTCGCTGATCAGCAGGTCGGCCACGTCATCGTAGCCGCGGGAGGGGTCGAGAATCCGGCCGCCCGTCAGCAGGATGGGCTGGGTCATTTCGTCTCCGCCGGCGGGGTGCCGCCGCTTGCCCAGTCGGGAGATCCCCCGGCCAGCAGATAGAGCACCGCCATCCGAATCGCCACCCCATTTGTCACCTGAGGCAGAATGACCGAATGGGGGCCATCGGCAACGTCCGAGTCGATCTCAACGCCCCGGTTCATCGGACCGGGATGAAGAATGAGTATGTCACGCGGCGCGCGGGCGAGCCGCTCGCTCGTTACGCCGAAGACCCGATTGTACTCGCGCAGCGAGGGAATAAATCCCGCCGACATCCGCTCGAGCTGCAACCGCAGCACATTGAGCGCATCGGCCCACTCGAGCGCCTCGTCGATCCGCCGAAAGCGGGTCACGCCCATGGCTTCGATATCGTGCGGCAGCAGCGTCGCCGGCCCGCACACCCCGACCTCAGCGCCCAGACGCGTGAGCCCCCAGATGTTGCTCCGCGCCACCCGGGAATGCAGCACATCGCCGACGATGCAGACCTTCAGGCCCGCAATTCGTCCAAAGTGGTCGCGCAGCGTCAGCAGGTCCAGCAGCGCCTGGGTGGGGTGCTCGTGGGTGCCATCGCCCGCATTCACCACGTTCGAGCGGATCCGATCCCCCAGAAAGCGCGCCGCTCCCGAGCTGCCGTGCCGAATCACCACCATATCGATCCGCATCGCTTCGAGATTGCGCGCCGTATCGACAAGGGTTTCGCCCTTGCTGACGCTCGATCCAGTGCTGGCCACGTTCACGGTGTCGGCACTGAGGCGCTTTTCGGCAAACTCGAACGAGATCCGGGTCCGGGTGCTGGGCTCGAAGAACAGATTGACGATCGTCTTGCCCCGCAGCGCCGGAACCTTTTTGATCGGTCGCTCGGAGACTTCCTTGAAGGGCTCGGCTGCATCCAGAATCGCGGTGATCTGTTCCCGGTCGAGGTGCTCAAGACCGATCAGATCCTTGCCGAGCAACGACGTCATACCTCGCTCGCGCGGCTGATGTCGACAAGATCCTGACCATCGCGCTCGGTCACCTGCACCCGGACGTGATCGTGCGGTCCCGCCGCGACGGTGAGGCCGACCACGTCGGCGGCAATCGGCAGTTCACGCCCGCCCCGATCGATCAGGACCGCCAGCAGAATCCGGCGCGGTCGTCCGAAGTCGGTCAGTTCGTTCAGCGCCGCACGAATGGTCCGCCCGGTATGCAGCACATCGTCGACCAATACCACTGTCGCGCCGTCGAGCGAGGGCGGCAGCCGGGTCTCATGGACGACTGGACGGGGCCCGACTGTCGAGAGATCGTCGCGGTAGAGTGTGATATCGAGCACACCGCGACGCGGGGCTTCACCGTCCGGCGCATGCAGCAGCGGGGCAAGGCGGTCCGCCAGTTCGGCACCGCGCCGCTGGATCCCCACGACCACCAGGGGCTGACCGGCCGTCAATCGGGTCAAATCCTCTGCCATGCGCGCGAGCGCGCTCCGCATGGCGGCGGCGTCGAGGAGCGAGGTGACGGTTGGCATCGAGGAACGAATCTAACAACCCCTGCGCCTCAGCGGTCGGCCCGCTCCAAGTCGGCCAGTTGATCGGCGGTGCCGCGGGCGACCCAGCCATGCATCCCGATCGGCAGCAGGCCGGCCGCGGCGAATGCGGCCCGATAGTCGGCGGCCGACCGCCGCTGGAATCCCTGCTGATCGCCGACAATGGCATCGGCGGCGGTGAAGGTCGGGCACCAGGCCACGCCGGCCACAAACGGGGCCAGGGCGAGCAGGCCCCGCTGCAGCGTGGCCGTGGGGAGGTAGTGCAGCACGTCGGCGCAGACCACCAGATCGAAGGGCCCACCGATACCCAGCTCCGCCAGGCGGCAGATGTCGCCCTGAATAAGGCCGCGACGACGCCCCCAGTGGGCCACAGCCCATTCCGAGGGTTCGACTCCGACGTAGCGCCCCCCCGGTCGCAGCCGGGCGAGCACCGGTTGCCAGCGCCCCTCCCCCGCCCCGACGTCGAGGACGTCGCGAACGGGATGTCCCAGCACCGCCTCCGCCAGCGCCACCGCCAAGCTCACCTGGCGGCGCAGCTCGGCGCGCCCCCCGATGCGGTGCGCCGGATCGCGGTACCAGCGATCGAAATAGGCCTGATCGTAGCGCTTCACTGTCCCAGCGCTGCCAGCGGGCCATGGCGCAGCCACACCTGCTGCTCACCAACTTGCGGCAGCGGCATCCGCGCGTCGGGATCGCTCATGTCGGGACGGTGCTGCTGGCTGTGCCGGAAGGTGGAGTCCGCCACCTGGGTCCAGGCCACCTCCAGCTCACCGCCGCTCAGCGTCAGTACCGGGAATGTCGCGGCCACGGCCGGATCACTCAGCACCTGGGCCGCTCCGAAGCTGATACCGCCATCGCGCGAGGCGCGGACTG
>CBFGTB010000070.1:0-12412 GCA_965651715.1 uncultured Gemmatimonadales bacterium | reverse complement strand
CGGGGCGATGGATGAACAGCACCACGTCGGCGTCCTGCTCGATGGCGCCGGAGTCGCGTAGATCGGACAGCATCGGCAACCGTTCGCCGCCGCGCTGCTCGCTGGCCCGCGACAACTGCGACAAGGCGATGACCGGCACTTCCAACTCGCGCGCCAGCCCCTTGAGCGAGCGGGAGATGTCCGAAATTTCCTGAACCCGATTGTCGGCATACTCCGGACTGCGCATCAACTGGAGATAGTCCACGATCACCAGGCGCACATCGTTTTCGGCGCGGAGGCGCCGGGCCTTGGAGCGCATCTCGAGCAGGGTCAGGGCGGGCGTGTCGTCGATCCAGACCGGGCTGTTCTGGAGAATCCCTGCGGCCCGCGCCAGTCGGGTGAAGTCGGCGTCGCGCAGGGTGCCGCGGCGCACCCCCTGCGAATCGACCCGCGCTTCGGCGCAGAGCATCCGCTGGACCAGCGAATCCTTCGACATTTCGAGCGAAAAGACCGCCACGCCGTGTCCCTCCACTGCCGCGTGGGTCGCCACGTTGAGACAGAAGGCCGTCTTGCCCATCGAGGGCCGCGCCGCCACAATCACCAACTCCGACGGTTGGAATCCGGTGGTCAGTGTGTCGAGTGCGGTAAAGCCGCTGGGGACCCCGGTGAGGCCGTTGTCCCGGCCCTGGAGCATCTCAATCCGCTCCATAGTGGGCCAGAGCATCTCCTTGATCCGGGTGAATCCGTCGTCGCGGCGCGTCTCGGCGATCTTGAAGATCCGGGCTTCGGCCGAGTCGAGCATTTCGGTGGCCGGGCGCTTCTGCTCGTAGGTCTCGGTGATGATCTGGGTCGCGGCCTCGATCAGGCGACGCTGAATCGCCTTGTCGCGCAGGATCCGCGCGTGGTGCTCGAGGTTGGCCGCGCTGGGAACGGTGTTCACCAACTCGTCGAGATACTCGATGCCGCCCGCCGCCTCAAGGTCGCCGCGCCGGGACAGTTCTTCACGCACTGTGACGTAGTCCACCACCATGCGCTGCTCGACCAACGCGCGCAGCGCCCGCCAGAGGCGTCGATGCGCCTCGCGGTAAAACATGCTGTCATCGACCAGTTCGGCCGCGCGCAATGCCGCATCGGAATCGATCAGCATCGCGCCCAGCACCGCCTGCTCGGCCTCAGCGCTCCAGGGAACCGAGCGACCCTGAAACGGGTCAGGACTCGGCGTCGACGAGTTGTCGGGCAATTCGGACATCATCCCACGCCGGCCGTTTCCAGTTCGGGTTGCGGAGCAACGCTGCGGGGTGATAGGTCACCACCAGCGGAATCGTCCCTAATGTATGCACCTTGAGCCGCAATGCACCCAGCGTGCGTCGCACCCCCAACAGCGCTTCGGCCGCGGTGCCGCCCAGGGCCAACAGCACGCGCGGCTGCACCAGTTCAATCTGTCGCTGAAGATACGGCCAGCAGGCCGCCCGCTCGTCGGGCAACGGTGCACGGTTCCGGGGCGGTCGGCATTTGACCACGTTGGCGATGTAGACCTCGGCGCGGGGGAGGTCGATGCTCTGGAGCATTTTGTCGAGCAGCCCCCCGGCTCGTCCAACGAAGGGGCGCCCCGACAAATCCTCCTGCTCGCCCGGACCTTCACCCACCACCATCAGGCGAGCCGTCGGATTGCCTTCGCCCGGGACGGTGTGGCTGCGGCCCTCACAGAGCGGACAGGCCCGACACTCCGCCACCGTTGCGGCAATGTCGTCAAGCGACGCCCAGGCCGACGCCGCAGCCGGGAGCGGGGCCAACGGGACATCGAGCCCCGGCCCAGGGATCGGTGGTGCCCCCACCAACCACGCCGGTTCGGCGCCGGGCGGATAACTCGGCAGCCGCCAGATGCGCTCCGGCGGTGCGGCCTGATCCGCCGGCGTCTCGACGGGTGCCGCAGGCCGACGCGGCGGGGTCGCACTCAAATCGATGGTGACCGGAGCATCGACCAGCGCATCATCACCGCCGAGGTCGCGTTGCAAGGCCAGCCATGCCCGTCGCGCATCAGCCACGATAGGCCTCGATCGCATCAAGAATTGCATCGGCCACGGCCGCCTTATCGCGGAGCGAGACCGGCGTCACCGTGCCGTGAATATCGAGGATTGTCACGGCATTGGTATCCACTTCAAAACCGACTCCCGGCTCCAGCGCGTCGTTGATCACGATCATGTCGAGCTGCTTCCGCTCAAGCTTGGCCCGGCCCTTGTGCACAGCATCGCCGGTTTCCAGGGCGAAGCCCACAGTCGTCAGCCGCGGATGCCGTTCGGCCATGGTCGACAACAAGATGTCGTCGGTGGCTTCGAGACCGATGGTGAACCCACCGTCGGAGCGGGGCAGCTTGCGATCACGGCTGGCTGCCGGGCGGTAATCGGCGGGTGCCGCAGCCATGATCAGCACGTCACTCGCCGCGAGATGCGAGCGGACCGCCTCGGTCATCTCGGCAGTGCTTTCCACCCGCACCAGGTCAACACCGTAAGGCACCGGCTCACCGCTGGGCCCCGAGATCAGTGTGACATCCGCCCCGCGGCGCCAGGCGGATTCGGCGAGGCGATAGCCCATCCGTCCGCTGGAGCGATTGGTGATCACCCGGACCGGATCGATCTGCTCGCGGGTCGGTCCGGCAGTGACCAGCACGCGCGCACCCGCCAGCGGCCCTGTTCCCGCCACCAGGCGCTCCGCGTGAGCCACAATTTCGGCCGGCTCGACCATTCGCCCCGGTCGCGCACTCGGACCCTCCGCCAAGGGTCCGGTCGCCGGCCCCAGCAGGGTCCAGCCCCGGTCGACCAGCCGCGCCAGATTGGCCGCTGTGGGTGGGGCGGCGAACATGTCATCGTTCATGGCGGGAGCAATCAGCACCGGCGTGGACGGCGGTGCCGCCAGCAGCAGGGCGGTGAGCAGATCGTCGGCCATCCCCTGACTGGCCCGCGCCAGGAACTGGGCAGTCGCTGGCGCGACAATGACAATCGCCGCGCGCCCCGGCAGGCTGAGATGATCCAGCGCGGTCCCCGGCTCCCAGAGAGAGCCGTGAACCGCGCGGCGTGTCACAGCTTCGAAGGTCGCGACCCCGACAAACCGCTGTGCCCCGGCCGACAGCACCACATCAACCGCTGCACCGCGCAGAGTCAGCTCGCGGGCAAGCTGCACGCTCTTGTAGGCCGCGATCCCCCCGGTCACCCCGAGGACGACATGGCGGCCCTGCCACATCTCAGGCCTCGATGCGTCGCCGACGCAGCTCGCGGAAGGTCAGCTCACCGCTGGTCAACTTCTTGAGCGACAGGGTCGTCAGCTTGGTGACGCCTTCGGCGCGCTCGAAGCCCTTGACAGCGTCACGGGGGAACTCGTTGAGATAGCGCGCAAAACGCGCCGCCACCAGTACACCCCGGTACTTCGATCCGGTGTACTCGGCCACTTCCTGCGGGGTAAAGACTTCCATCAGTTCCTCCTCGGGGTCAACGCGCGACCGGTCGGCGGTCCAGTTCCGCCGAAATTTCCGTCCGCAATCTATCAATCACGACCTGGACGTCACGGTGTCGACTGGTACGGCGCGATTCGGCATCAAGAATCGCGTGGACAGCGTGAACGGCGGTGTCGAGATCGTCGTTCATTACCACGTAATCATATTCCACGGCGGCGGCGATCTCGTCGCGGGCACGGACCAGCCGCTCCCGCACCACCGCCTCCGCTTCGGTGCCCCTCCCGCGCAGTCGGTCCCGCAGCACCTGACCGCTGGGAGGAACCACGAAGACCATGACGGGATCGGTGAAACGCTCCCGCACGCGCCGGGCTCCCACCACTTCAATGTCGAGCAACACATGCTTGCCCGCCTGCATGACCTGGCGCACCTCGCGCTCGAGCGTGCCGTAGCGGGCGCCATTGTACTCGACGTGCTCCAGGAACTCCCCCGCGGCCACTGCGGCCTCAAAGGCGGCGGCCGAGAGAAAGTGGTACTCCCGACCATCGACCTCGCCGGGCCGGGGCGGACGGGTGGTGGCGCTCACCGAGTAGGCAATGTCGTCGCGCTCCGCCAGGACCCGTCGGGCCATGGTGGACTTTCCGCCGCCGGAGGGCGACGACAGTACCAGCAGCAGCGGCGTCACTCGATGTTCTCCACCTGCTCGCGCACCTTCTCCAACTCGCTCTTCATTTCGACCACCAGGTGGGCGATGGCGGCATCGTTGGCCTTGCTGCCAATGGTGTTCACCTCCCGCCCGATCTCCTGTGCCAAAAATCCCAGCCGCTTCCCGACCGGACCCGCGGCCGCCAGCGCCTGTTCCGCCGCCGCCAGATGCGCGCGCAGCCGGACCAGTTCCTCGGTCACATCGACCCGGTCGGCCAACAGCGCGATCTCCATCGCGAGGCGTTCCGGCGAAACCGCGGTCTCGCCCAGCAGCGCACTCACCGCCTCCCGCAGCCGCGCCAACTCGCGCTCAAGCCGCTCGGGCAGCCGCTGTTCGACAGCAGCGGCGGCCGCAGCCATCGCGGCGAGGCGCTCTCTGATGTCGGCGGCCAGCGCCGCTCCCTCGGCCGCGCGGGTCGCCTGGCAGGCCGCAATGCTGGCCTCGACCGCCGGACGCAGTGCCGGCCAGTCCACCGCCGCGCCGTCGGGACGGCGGCTGCCCAGCACGTCGGGAAACCGCAGCACGTGATCAAGCGTGACAGTGCCCGCCACACCCAACCGATCCCGCAGTTGCTCGATCGCGGCGTGAGCCGCGACCGCCCGCTCCTGGTCGATGGCGACAGCGGCCGGCGCACTGTCGAGCCACTGCACCGTCACCGCCACGTGGCCGCGATCAATCGCCTGCCGCAGCAGCTCCTTGAGCGCCGCCTCGTGGCCGGCCAGTTCCGCCGGCAGCCGCGCCGCCAGGTTGAAGAATCGGTGATTGACGGTCCGGATCTCGACTCGGGCCTGACGCTCCCCGACGACATGTTCCGCGGCCCCAAACCCCGTCATGCTCATGACCACCAGCAGCATCCCTCCAGCGGGTAGCCCGGAAAGATAGCCTGCCGGGGCCCTGCGGCGGGAGCCGGGGGCTCAGCGCCCTGCCCTCAGGCGGGTTTGCTCAGTTGCTGTACTCCCAGCGGATCCCATAGCTCGACCCCAACGACATGATCGGGTACCCGGGAATCTGCCCCTTGCGGACCGCTTGGAAATTGACCCGGTCCCAGTAGGCGACGAACGACCCGATCCGAAACTGGATATTGCCGCGCAGGAAGGTCAGTCCCGGCTGGGCAATCGGTTCGCCCTGAGCGGTGCGGCCGATGACGCCGGGGCTCCAGCTCTCCAGCACCGCCTGCACCTTGAGCCGGAAGATGCCGCTCGGGAAGTTGCGCAGGAAGCGCGAGTTGACTGTCAACGTGGTCCAGGCATGATGTGGCGGCACGCCATCGGGCTCGCGACCGTCGAGCGGATGCTCATAGTGCGAGGCGAGAGCCAGCCAGTTGGTCGGCGCCAGCCGGGCGCTCATCTGGAGCCACTCGGTCCGCGGCTGGGGCGCGAAGCTGGGGATCGCGGCAAAGGGCCTGAACGCCAACGGTTGCCAGACATCGAGACTCGACCAGCGGGCCTCGACATCCATCACCCGACCCGTCAGGCTGGCCCGGATTTGATAGTCACTGATCGACTGAGCGGGCGACTCCCGCAGCGACGGAGCGGCAACCCGGTCGCCGTGGCGGGCCATTCCGCCGAGACGCAGCGAGCCGGGCAATCGCAGCCCCAGCAGCGGCACTCGCGGCAGATGACCCAGGTCGAGCCCGACCCGGGCAGTGGCATAGGCGGAGACCCGGTCGCCGACATGGCGCTGATAGACGCCCTCGATCGAGCCGGAGAGCCACCCCGCCGGCGACCATCCCGCCGCCAGCCGGCTGTCGAGTCCGGTCCATTCGGTGGCGTGCAGCGCCTGGAGTTCGGCCGACCAGGTCGGTCGGCGGAAGCCGCCGATCAGCCCGACGGTATTGACGCTCTGATCCAGCGAGTCGCTGCGCCACATGGTGCGTCCGGCGAGGAGGTCGGCCCGCCAGCCCAGACCGTCGGCATGATCCCGCCAGGCGATACGGGCCCGCAGATCACTGCGACTGCCGTTCAGCCCGGGATCAAGCGTGTCAGCGCTGTTGCCGTCGCCCGCCAGCAGGGGATCCCGATCGGGCACCTGAGTCAGGTAACTCACCGCGGCGCCCAGCCGCGGGGTCGGTTGCCAGCTCAGGGTCAGCGCGGCGTTGGTGAGCTGTCCCGCGCCCGAGCCCCCGGCCGGGCTGTTGACACTGGTGAAATCGCCAAGGATCGAGAGCCCGATGCCACTGTTGTAGCGCCGCTGGAACATCCCGGCGTACTTGGCATGAGCCCGGTCGCCGGTGGACACCGCGATGGCGGTGCGCGGCGCGAGACGGTCGTGGTCGCGGCTGAAGAGGAAGACCCTGAGCGATCCCGGAGCGCGCTCGATTTCGATGCGCTCAAAAAACTCCAACACCCAGAGCGACGGATCGACGGCAACCGAGTCAGGACCAATCGGCCGGAACGGCAATCCATCGACCACATACTCGACCGAGCTGGCGCCTCGCCCGAGATAGTTCGGCATTTCGGCCCGTCCCAGCCATCCTCCGCGCCAGAGGAAGACCGGTGCGTAATGCGCCAACAGGTCTCCGACTGTGCGGGCCGGAGCCCATTCGATCGAGTCACGAGTCAGCACAATCCGACTGCCGGCCGGCTGCAGGTCGCCGAATCCCAGCCGTTCCATCGTGGGCAACCGGACCAGCTTATTGGCCTCGACTGCGAGCAGGCGTTCAGTGGAGGTCGAATCGGCTCCACGGCGGACCCCGAGTGAGTCGACAGCCGTGGTGTCGCGCGGCTGATCCTGTGCGCCGAGTCGGGCGACCAGCAGGAGCAGTCCGAGGAGTCCCCCGCCCAAACGCCACGCCACCCGCTGTCTAGCTCCGGGCGAGCAGATACTCGGTGAACAGACGGACCAGCACGCCGGTCGGCCCCTTGACCTGAGTCGGCCGCTCCCGATCGGTGTAGGCAGTTCCTGCAATATCGAGATGTGCCCAGGGATAGCCCTCGGCGAACTCGCGCAGCAGCATCGCGGCGGTGATGGTACCCGCCGGTCGGCCGCCGGTATTCTTCATGTCAGCGATGTCCGACTTGATGTGCTCGAAATAGTCGTCCCACAGCGGCAGCTCCCAGAGGCGCTCGTCGGCCCGCTCACCGGCATCGATCAGGTCCTTGATCACCTGGGCATCGGTGCCGAGGACTGCGGTCGCGGTGTGGCCCAGCCCGATCACCACCGCCCCGGTCAGTGTGGCGCAATCGACGACAGCGGCCGGGGCATAGCGATGCGCCCAACTGAGCGCGTCGGCCAGCAGCAGGCGACCTTCAGCATCGGTATTGAGCACCTCGATCGTCTTGCCCAGATGGGTCCGGATCACATCACCCGGCCGATACGAGGTGCCCGACACCATATTCTCGGCACTGGGGACCAGCCCCACGACATTGATCGCCAGACCCAACCGGCCGATCGTCTCCATCGTGCCGAGCACCGCCGCCGCGCCCGACATGTCATACTTCATCTCTTCCATGCCGCCGGCCGGCTTGATCGAAATCCCGCCGGCATCGAAGGTGACGCCCTTGCCGATCAGCACCACCGGCGCACCGGTCCCGCCGCGATGCTCCAGCGCGATGAAGCGCGGTTCGTTGGCGCTGCCGTTGCCCACCGCCAGGATGGCGTTCATCCCCTCGCGCTCGAGTGCGGCCCGGTCGAGAATGGTCGCCGTCATGCCGTAGCGCGCCGCGATCTCCTCGGCGCGATCGGCCAGGTAGCTGGGGGTGCAGGTGTCGGCCGGCAGCACCTGCAAGCCGCGGGTCAACGCCTGTCCGGCAGCGATGGCACTGCCGCGCGCCACGCCGGCGTCAAGGGCGGGATCGGCCGCGCGGCAGCCAATGACCACCTCGTCGAGCGCCGGACGGACAGGCTCGGGCGCACGCTTGAGATCGCCGTAGTGCCACGCGCCGAATGGCAGTCCTTCGGCGATCGCCTGACCAACCTGCTCCGCCGCCAAGCTACTGTCGGGAACCAGAAAGACCGCCGTCGCCACGCCGAGCTGGCGGGCCCGCTTGCCGGCAATCATCGCCGCCCGACGAACCGCAGCCGGCCGCAGGCGATCGGCGTCGCCCATGCCGATCAGCACCACCCGGTCCAATCCGCCGGTGCCGTAGAACATCAGCACCTCGTCGCGCTTGCCGGTCACATCGCCGGTGCGCCACGCGGTGGCGAGGGCACCGCCGAGGCGTTGATCCAGTGGCGCGAGCGCCGCCGGCATCTCGGCCGATGCCGTGAGAGGAACCGCGAGGAATGGGGTCGTCAGGGTGGCCACGTCGATGACGTGAACCGGAGTGGAGATGGCCATGGTGTTCCGTTCAGCGAGCGGTGATCTGCGGTGATTCAACGAACCACGATGCCCAAGGTGGGAGTCGAACCCACACGCCGTTGCCGGCTGCGGATTTTGAGTCCGCTGCGTCTGCCATTCCGCCACTCGGGCCTGCGAGGAGGGAATCTTGTCGGTCGGGCCGACCGGAGCAAGCGGCAGCGCTCCAACCGGGGTACAATTCCGCCGTTCAGAGGCTTATTCACCGCGAGCGAACCACGACAGGACCGATGATCTCACCCCGACCGTTCCATCCCTGGCACGACATTCCCGCCGGCACAGACGCCCCGGCGGTGGTCACCGCCGTGATCGAAATTCCCGCCCACGGGCGGAACAAGTATGAGCTGGACAAGGACCTGGGCGTCTTTCGGCTCGACCGGGTGCTCCACAGCGCGGTACACTACCCGGGGGACTACGGTTTCATTCCCCGCACCCTGGGTGAAGACCACGATCCGCTCGACATCCTGGTGGTGATGAGCGAACCGGTGTTCACCGGCTGCCTGGTTGATGTCCGCCCGGTGGGGCTGTTTGAACTGGTCGATCGCGGCGAGAACGATGAGAAGATTATCGCCGTCCCGACCAGCGATCCCTTTGCCGAGTCGATCCACGACCTGAACGACCTTCGGCCGCATGCCCTGCGTGAGATCGAACACTTCTTCCAGGTGTACAAAGACCTGGAAGGCAGCCGGACCGAGAGCCGCGGCTTTCAGGATCGGCGCGCCGCCGAAGCGCTGATTCTGAGCGCCATGCGGAGCTATGAGGTGGCGTTCGGCACCACCTGATCCGGCCGCGCTACTCCAGCCCCTTGGGCGGCCCGAGGATCTGCTGCCAGAGCACCGCCTGACGCAGGGATGCGCGCGGCGCCGCTGCACCTGACGCAGCGGCCGGCTGCTCGGACTGGCCGGCACGGATCCGACGATCAAACGCCGCATGATCGTCCGGGGTCCACCCCCGCTCCCGCTCGTCAGCTTGGCGCCGTCGCCGCGCCGCCACCTCGAACGACTCGTTATCGAGCGATACCGGCGCGCTCGCGGGGGGCGCATTGTCCGCCGGAGCCGGCAGGGCCGGCGGCACGGTACGCGCCGGTCGGGATTCGCCGCGCAGCATTTCCGCCAACAGTTGATCCAACGTCTGCGGCGCCGCCTTCGCGGTCCGCGCTGCCTTCCCCGTCGGCGGGCGCACCGGCCCCGGCTTGCCGGCGGAGTTGCCCAACTGGCGTAACAGTTTGGTTACCCCGTACAGCAGCGCGATGACGGCGAGTCCCGTGCCGGACACGGTGCGTCAGCCCCCGGTCGACGCGGGCGGTGGATCGCCGGCAGCCAGGCTGCGCCGCATGTCGGTATCCGCTTCGATGTTGCGATACTTCTGGTAGTCCATCACGCCAAGATGGCCACTGCGGAACGCCTCAGCCATCGCGAGCGGAATGGCGGCTTCGGAGGCAATCAGCTTGGCGCGCTGATTCTGCGCCTCGGCCTTGTACTCCTGCTCCATCGCCACGGCCAGCGCCCGCCGCTCTTCGGCCTTGGCCTGGGCAATGCGCTTGTCAGCTTCGGCCTGATCGGTCTGAAGTTCGGCCCCGATGTTCTTGCCGACATCGACGTCGGCAATATCGATCGACAGAATCTCGAACGCCGTGCCGGCATCGAGACCCTTGGCCAGGACGGCCTTCGAGATCATGTCGGGGTTCTCCAGCACGGCCTTGTGCGACGCCGCCGCACCGATGGTGCTGACGATGCCCTCGCCGACCCGGGCCAGAATGGTCTCCTCGCCGGCGCCGCCCACCAGGCGATCGACATTGGCCCGCACCGTCACCCTAGCGACGGCCAGCAACTGGATGCCATCCTTCGCCATGGCTGCAACTTTGGGCGTGGTGATCACCTTCGGATTGACACTCACCTGCACCGCTTCGAGCACGTCCCGACCCGCCAGGTCGATCGCTGTCGCCTGCTTGAAGCTGAGCGCGATTCCGGCCTTGTCCGCCGAAATCAGCGCGTTGACCACCCGGGCAACATTGCCCCCCGAGAGGTAGTGGGCCTCGAGTTCGTTGATGGCCAGACTCAGACCCGCCTTGCTGGCGGTGATCAGCGGATCGACGATCCGGGCCGGATGCACCTTGCGCAGTCCCATCCCAAACAGGGTGACGAACGGAACCCGCACTCCGCTGGCGGCCGCGCGGATCCAGAGGCCGATCGGGACGAACCGGAAAAAGACCAACAGGAACAGCAGCGCAAAGACGCCCAGCACCAACAAGGTGGCAAGTCCGGCGGAATCCGTGTTCACGCGGTGTCTCCCTCAGGTGGATTGTGTGGCTGCTCAACTGCGATGGCCGGCGCGGCCCGCACGACATGGCGATACCCTTCGGCCCGTACCACGATAACCGCGGTTCCGGCGGGGATGTAACCGCCGTCACTGACAACGTCGAGGCGCTCGCTGCCGATTTGCGCGGTTCCGGCCGGCCGCAGGTCGGTGACAGTGACACCGTCCTGCCCAATCAGATCCTGGCGCGTCGGCGCCGAGAGGTAGCCATCATCGCGCGGCACCGAATCGGTGAGCAGCAGGCCGCGCCAGCGGCGGGAGTAGGGCAAGTGGCGAATCCATGCGACCACGACGGCGCCGGTGATGACGACCGCCGTTCCCAGCACCGCGAATGCCGCTGTGATTTCCCCCGGCGTCGGCGTGCCGCTCACCAATGCGGTGATCACGGCCGCCCCCAACAGACCAACGCCGAGGACACCGGCCACGCCGAACCCGGGCAGTACGAAGGCCTCGACCGCCAGGGCGATCAGCCCGACCGCCAGCAGCAGCACTTCGTGCCAGCCCGCCAGGCCGAGGACGAAGGCTCCGCCGAAGAAGGCCCCGAGCGATGCCAGGGCCAGGACAACCCCCGCACCGAAGGCGCCTGCCTTCAGCTCGAGAATCAGACCGATCATCCCGAGCGCGATCAGCACCGTCGCCGCAACCGGGGTCGTGACGATCCGGGCAGCGACCTCAATCCACTCCGGGCCAATCGACGGCGGCGCTGCCGGCGCGAGCTGGGGCGCCGCCAGAGCGGTGAGATGAAGTAGATTCATGGCGGCAATTTAGCGCAGTTCGCCCCGAACTGAGAGTGGCACCCCCAACGATCCGGACCAGCAGCGAGCAACTTGCGGCGGTGTTGACAAACACTGCAAAACTTTGTTGACAAACGCTTTACCACATGCGACTTCAGGTGATATCAACAGATGAACACCGAATTGTTGGGAGCTGAAGGCAGTTATCAACAGGACAAGATCATACTGATCGGCCATCGGGGCGTCAGATCGCGTGGCTACCAGAACAGTCGGGCAGCTTTCGAGGCGATTGTGGATAACCCGCCACTCGATTTCGCCGGCGTCGAACTCGATATCCACAGCACCGCCGATGGGGAAATCGTGGTGCATCACGACGCGATGTTATCCACAGGTGCCGCGATCGGCCGGCTCACGCTTGCCGAGTTGAGAACCCACCGCCTGCCCGACGGCAGCCGGGTGCCGACGCTGGTGGATGTGATGCAGTGGCTGCCTGCGACCCGCATGTTCATTGAGGTCAAGGGAATCGACGCCCGCTGGGACACCAGGCTGATCGACGTCATCAGGCACGATCCGGTCCCGTCGCGCTGTCAGATCCACGGTTTTGATCATCGGGTGGTGGCGCGGCTGGGTCGTGCCGCCCCCGAGCTGGTCACCGGGGTGCTCTCGGCCAGCTATCCGATCGATCCGATCGGCGCGGTGCTGGCGGCGGGAGCGCGGGTCCTCTGGCAGCAATGGGAGTTGATCGATGCGGCGCTGGTCGCCGCCTGTCGGGCCCAGGCGATCGACCTTGTGGCCTGGACGGCGCCGAATCTCGACTGTGCCCGGCAGCTCGGTCGGCTGGGAGTCAGCCAGGTCTGTCTTGAGGGGTGAGGTCACGAAAAAGCCCCGCGATCTGTGATCGCGGGGCCGCCGTCAGGTCGCCCGACCTCAGGCTT
>CBFGTB010000069.1:0-12419 GCA_965651715.1 uncultured Gemmatimonadales bacterium | reverse complement strand
GGGTGGTGACAAAGACCAGGGTGACACGGCCGCGCTGGTTCGGGTGGCGCTCAAGCAGGCGCTCAAATGCCGCCAGCTTCTGCAGCGGTCCCTTGACGTAGTCGAGCCGCTCAACCGACAACACCACCTGCTCCGCGCCGAACCGCTGCCGGATCGCGGCGACCTCCGCCCGGTGCGCCGGATCGGCGGCAATCGCCTCGACCGCCGCCACGCCCACGCCCACCGGATGAGCCCCCAAGGTCAGTTCGCGTTCGCCGACGCGCACCCGCGTCGGCATCTGCGGAATTGCCAGCGCGACACCATGCACCCGGAACCGCGGCGCGCAGGGCATGGTGGCAACGACGTCGGTCGGCGCGTGGGACCGAAGCGTATCAAGGAAATTGGCAGCGTAGCGCGGCACGTGAAAACCGACATGGTCGCACTGCGCCAATGACCCGACAATCTGGTCGGCCCACGGAATCACATTGAAAACACCTGCCGGCGGAAAGGCCGTGTGATGGAAAAATCCGATCCGGAGATCGGGACGGATCCGACGCAGGTACCCCGGTACCATCCAGAGGTTGTAGTCGTGGACCCAGACCAGGGCCCCCTGATCGGCCTCGGCCGCGACGGCATCGGCAAAGCGATGATTGATGTCGCAGAAGTGCTGCCAGTCGTCGTGATGGAATTGCGCCCGGTCGACAAAGGAGAAGATGACCGGCCAGAATGCCTCTTTGGAAAACCGCTTGTAGAAGCGATCCACATCGTCCGGCGCGAGCGGCAGCTTGGCCGCCACCAGGTTGGGATACCGCTCCTCGTCGACCAGTTCATGAGTGATGGTCGTGGCGCCGTCGTCGGCGGCGGTGGTCCACGCCACCCATGACCCCGGTCGCCCCCGGTCAAAGCAGCCCAGCAGTGTCGGGATGATCCCGTTGGGCGAGCGCGGCGCCCGCCGGACCAGTTCCCCGGCCTCGATCCGCTCCTCAAACGGCAGCCGATGATACGCCATCACCAACTGCGCATCGCCCGACGGCGTCGAGCGCGGCGTTGCGACGGGACGCGCCCCCGGCATCACCCGCAAGGCATCGAGGATGCCGCCGGCCCCCGGCGTCTCGGCATGATGCACCCGGGGCATCTCCCGCGTCGCCGTCACCAGCGCCGGCTCGGCACCGCCCACCACCACGCCGTAAAATCCATGGCCGTACAGCGAGAGATCATTGAGCGTGTCGCCCGCCACCAGAACCTCGGTCGGCTCGATGCCCAGCGCCTCGACCAATCGCGCCAGGGTGCGCCCCTTGCTGGTTCCCCGCGGCAGAATGTCGAGATAGGTGCCAGCCGATTGCAGCACGTCGATCGGCAGGTCGCGCATCAGTTCACGAACCCGGTCGACCACCTGATCATCTTCGACATAGAACGACACCCGTCGCTCCTGTGGCACCGGTTGACGCACCAGACCGGGGAGATCGCCCACCGCCTCGAGCACGGCGTCGGCCCCGATCCATTCGCGGTCAATCTCCCATTGCAGCGGCACCACCGGACGGAGAGCATCGGCCGCCACCACCGTGGCACCGACGTCGGCAATGATGTATTCGGGTTGAGGAATCAGCGGGTCGGCGAGCAGCGGCAGCACACTTTCGACGCTGCGACCCGTGACAAACACCAGTCGGGGGCGCTCCGGCCCGCGACACCAGCGATACAGGGCCAGGCGGTCGGCCTGTCGGCCGCCAAGAAACGTTCCATCGAGATCCGTCGCGAGCAGGCGAATAGCGGCACTCCATCAAAAGGCATCGTGATGAGGGGGGTCCGCCAAACTTGGTCGGTCACCGGCACAATGCAAGCCGCCCCGGCGCGATATCGCATCGCACCGGGGCGGCTCCGACCCTCCCCGACCTCACGGCACGGCGGTCGGCGTCACCCCCTTGGCGAAGTCGCCGGCCTTGATGTACACCAGCGAGTCCGGATCGAGGTAGCGTGCCACCACCGCCTGCAACTGGGCCGCCGTCACCGCGCTCACCTTCTGCTCCAGTTGATCATCCCAGGCGAAGGTCCGATCGAGGTACAGATTGGTCGCCAGACGTGCTGCGATGGCGGCGTCGTTCGACCGGCCCAGCTTGCGGCTCTGGACCCAACCGTCCTTGGCCTTGGCAATCTCCTCGGCGGTGAAGCCCTCGCTGGCCGCGCGGGTGAGTTCCTCCCGCAGCGCCGCCTCGAGCCGATCCCGGTTCTCCGGCGCGTAGATCGCGTAGGAGAGCCAGCGACCGCTTGAGTCGGTCGCCGACGCCTGGAACTGCGACCCGACCCCGTACGACAGCCCCTCCTGCTGACGAATCCGGGTCGCCAGACGCGAGTTGAGGAACCCGCCGCCCAACATGTAATCGGCCAGAATCATGGCCGGATAGTCGGGCGAGCTGTCGTTCATCGGAAACGCCTTCACTGCGAAGAACATCGCGTTGGCCTTGTCGGGCGTTTCGAGCGTGATGTCATTGGGCACCGAGCGCAGCGTCGGCGTCACCAGGCGGGCATAGGGCGCCGCGCTGGGCCAGTCGGCCAGCGCCGCCGTCAGAATGGCACGCACCGTATCGGCATCGAAGTCGCCCACCACCCCGATCTGGCCGTGGGACGCGCCGTAGAACTGCTGATAGAAGGCCTTCACCTGGTCAAGCGTCGCGGCATCGAGATCGGCGAGCTGCTCATCGAGCGTCCCGACGTAGTTGGGGTGACCCACCGGAAAGGGCGACAAGCTGCGACTCATCGCCAGGGCCGCTTGAGCCTGTGGCTCGGAACGGCTGGCCTCGAGCCCGGTGCGGCTTTCCTGCTTGAGCAGATCAAACTCATGCGCGTCGAAGCGCGGTTCCTTCAGGGCCTCAAGCGCCAGCCGAAGTGCCGCAGCAAAGTTGCTCCGCTTCGCCGTGACCATCCCTCCGGCCGATGTCGCGCCACCGCCGACGACAACCTGGGCCTGCAACTGGTCGATGGCGTCGCGGATTTCCTGGCGCGAATGCCCCACTGTGCCCCGCATCAACATCGCCCCGGCCAGCTCCGGCACGGCTCCCTTGTTCATCAGGGTCGCCTCGGTGCCGAACCGGAAGTTCATCGTCAGTGTCGCCAGATCGCCGCGGGTCTGCTTGGGCAGGAACGCGACCTCAATGCCGTTGGGCAGCGTCCAGGTCTCGGTCCGCTGATCGAGGTTGGCCGGCGAGGGCTCAAAATCCTCACCGCGGGTCATCGTCTCGCTGCCCTTGTAATCGGCCACCATCGCCATCACATCGGGCGCATCGGGAATCACCGACCGATCCGGTGCGGAATCCGGCACAAAGGTGCCGACCGTCCGATTTGACCGCTTGAGATAGGCGTGGGCGACCCGCATGACGTCCTCGGCCGTGACCGCCTTGATCCGATCGCGATGCAGGAAGATCAGCCGCCAATCGCCCATGGCCGCCCATTCGGACAGGTTGAGCCCCACCGATGACGCATTGGTGAACTGCAACTCGATGCCGCGCAGCAACGCCGCGCGACCGCGTTCCACCTCCTCGGCCGTCACGGGACGGCTGGTGAGCAGCGAATCCAGCGTGGCATCGATGGCGCGCTGTACCGCCGGGAGATCCCCGTCCTGCGGCACGGTGGCGCCGACCAGCAGCACGCCGGGTTCGCGGAGCTGATAGGCCTGCGCGCTCACCGAGGTCGCCAGCTTGGGCTCCACCACCGCACGATAGAGCCGTCCGGTGGAGGTCGCGCCCAGGACATGAGTCAGGATGTCGACTGCGGCAAAATCCGGATGGGCCCCCTGCGGCACATGCCACCCGATCGCCAGCGACTTGACATCGCCGCTGCGACGCAGCGTCACGGCCCGTTCCCCGTCCTGCACCGGATCAACGGTGTAGGTGGGCCAGATCTTCATGCCGCCCTCGCGGTTCGGACGAGGGATGGCGCCAAAGGTCTTCTCGATCAGTGCCAGCGCCGAGTCGGGATCAAACTTCCCCGCCACCACCAGCATGGCATTGTCAGGCTGATAGTACTTGTGGTAGAACCCCTGCAGCCGTTCGATCGGCACATTCTCGATGTCGCTGCGCGCGCCGATCGTGCTCTTGCCGTAGTTGTGCCACAGGAACATGGTCGAGAGAACCCGCTCCGCCAGCACGCCGCCGGGATCGTTCTCGCCCGACTCGAACTCATTGCGGACCACCGTCATTTCGCTGGCCAGGTCTTTGGCGGCGATGAATGAGTTGATCATCCGGTCGGACTCAAGACCCAGCGCCCAGGCGAGGTTGTCGGACGAGGCCGGGAAGGTTTCGAAATAATTGGTCCGATCATACCAGGTGGTGCCATTGGGTGAGGCACCCCGCTCGGTCAACTCCTGGGGAATGTTGGGATGGGTCGGCGTGCCCTTGAACACCAGGTGTTCGAGCAGATGCGCCATGCCGGTCTCGCCGTAGGCCTCGTGCCGCGACCCCACAAAGTAGGTGATGTTCACAGTGGTCATCGGCTTCGAGGCATCGGGAAAGAGCAGAACCTGCAGCCCGTTGGCGAGTCGGTATTCGGTGATGCCTTCGACAGTGGCCCCCTTGACCGCGCTCGCCTGCTGCGCGGCAACGGGCAGGATCACGACGCTCAACATCACCAGCACTCGCACCAGCATCTCTCGCATCGCTCACTACTCCAGGTTAGAGTCGCGGGAGCGCCATTCCAGCGCCCGCCGCAGTCGCTCGGCGGCGCGACATCCGCCCCGCATCACGTCGGCGATGGCCAGACCGTCACGCCACCCGCCCGAAAATACCACTCCGGCAACCGCCTGTTCGAAGGCGTCGGCCAAGGCACAATAGACGCCGTGCCCGGCCACCATCTGTGGCAGCGCCTCGGGCCAGCGGTCGACTGCCGCCACCACCGGCGCACCGCTGAGACCCAACAGCGGCACCAGTTCCCGCTCCACCTGCTGCTGCACCTCGTGATCGGTCATCCCGGCCACCGCGGGGCGGCCCACCCCGCCCACCTGCGCGCTCACCAGCACATGATCAGCCGGTGCCCGACCGGCGAAGAGATTGCTGTCGAAGATGATGCTGCGACAGATCAAACCCGTCTCGGGCGGCACCACCGCCCCGAAGCCATCGAGCTGATGCCCGATCTGATCGCGCCGAAAACCGAGTGACACCGCGGCCACTGTGACGTGGGGAATGGCGGCGAGTGGCGTCAGATCGGGACCCGCCACATCGCCGAGATCGAGGGCGGCGAGTGCCGGAGCCGGCAGCGCCAGCACCACCCCAGCGGCGCTCAGCGTCTGACCGTCGGCCAGCCGCACCTCGAATTCCCTGCCCCGCCGACCGATTGCCACGGCCCGGCATCGCGGGCGGAAGCCATCGCCCAGCCCCGCGGCGAGCTGCCGGGCCACCCCGGCGAGGCCGGCCGAAGTCGACCACGGTCCGGCCGGCGTGCTGCCGCTCCGCCGCGCGGCCCGCACCGCCCGCATCCGGCCCTTCAGGATCGAGCCCGCACTCTGCTCAAACCGCACCGGATCGGCCAGGGCGTAGCGGGCCAGCAACCGGCTCGGATCGCCCCCCGTCGCAGCGGCCACCACCGGTTCGACAAATCGTCGCGCCGCCTCCTCGCCCATCCGCCGCCGAGCGAAGGCCGCCACGCTCTCCTCGGGGTCGCCGCCCCGCGCGATCAGCGGCTCCTTGAGCAGGCGCAGCCGCCCCGACACACTCAGCAGCGGCGAACTCACCATCTCAGTGGCGGTTCCCGGCACCGCCACCAGACGCCCCCCGTCCACCAGGTAGCGTCGTCCCCCCGCGTCGCTCAGCGGCTGCCGCACCACGCCGGCCCGATCGAGCATCGGACCGAGTTCGGCGTCCAACCCGGTGATGGTGTGGGCGCCGCATTCGAAAAGCCACGGTCCGCTGCGGCGCGAACGGACCTGCCCGCCCGGTGTTGCACCGGCCTCCAGCAGCGTCACGGCTGCCTCGTCCGCCAGCAGCGACGCAGCGGTCAGGCCGGCCAGTCCGCCACCGATCACCACCACCGGCGGTCGATCAGCGGGCATCGTATCGAGTCATGGTGCGCCCCACAGGGAGAGGAGGAGACGGCTTTCACGATAGGGCGGCCGGTCCGCCGCCGCCACCCGGTCAGCGACCGGGAATTGTTTCATCACGTTTCAGCTTGTGTCAGACGCTCAAGATCTCTACCTTTCGGACTGCTGGCCCCCCGGTAACGAGGGGCGTCTCCACCCGAGCCGCGCGAGGGTATCGTGGGAGTCAATACCATGCAGACGACGGTCGCGCTCTTTGAGAAGTGCCGCCAGTTTACCCGTGCGCGCGAGATCCAAGCCGCCGGAATGTATCCGTACTTCAAGCCGATCTCCGAGTCCGAGGACACGGTGGTCGTCATTGAAGGCCAGAAGCGCATCATGCTCGGGTCGAATAACTATCTCGGCCTGACGCATCATCCCCGCGTTCTGGAAGCCGCCGCCGATGCGCTCAGCCGCTATGGCTCGGGCTGTACCGGCTCGCGCTTCCTCAATGGCTCACTCGACCTGCATGAGCGCCTCGAAGCCGCCCTGGCCGAGTTCCTGGGGAAGGAAGCCTGCATCGTCTTCTCGACCGGCTACGGCGCCAACCTCGGCATGATCTCGGGCCTGGTCGGGCGCGGTGAGACCATCTATCTCGACAAGCTCGACCACGCCTGCATCGTCGACGGCGCAAAGCTCGCCTTCGGGGAAACGCAGCGGTTCCCCCATGGCGACCTGGATGCCCTGGTCCGCCTGCTGGAGCGCAATACCACAGGCAAGGGCACCCTGATCGTGGTCGACGGCGTCTACTCGATGGAAGGCGACATCGCCGACGTCCCCGAGTTGAGCCGCATTGCCCGCCAGTTCGGCGCGGCGCTGGCTGTCGACGACGCGCACTCGCTCGGTGTCCTGGGACCCAACGGCGAAGGCACCGGGGCCCACTTCGGCCTGCAGAGCGAGATCGATCTGGTGGCCGGCACCTTCTCCAAGTCCCTGGCCTCGGTGGGTGGGTTCGTCGCCGGCCGGGAAGACGTCATTCACTTCCTCAAGCACCATTCGCGACCGTTCATCTTCACGGCGTCACTGCCTCCGGCCAACACCGCCGGCGTGCTGGCGGCGCTGCACGTGCTCCAGGATGAGCCCGAACGCCGCGAGCAGCTCTGGGCCAATGCCCGCCGCCTGCAACAGGGCTTCCAATCGCTCGGCTTCGATATCGGCCCCACCCAGACCCCGATCGTGCCGGTCCTGATCGGGCCGCTCGATACCACCTTCGTGTTCTGGCGCAAGCTGTATGATGCCGGTGTCTTCACAAATCCAGTGGTGCCGCCGGCCGTGCCGCCGTCACAGTGCCGCCTGCGGACCAGCGTGATGGCCACCCATACGGCCGACCAGATTGACCATGCCCTCGAAGCCTTCGCGACGATCGGCAAGGAGCTGGGGGTCATCTGACGGAGTCGGCGCCGGCGATCCGGCGGGTGGAGTCGGCTGAGGATCTGAACCGCTTCATCGACCTGCCCTATCGCCTGCATCGCCAGGATCCGATGTGGGTGCCGCCGTTCAAGGCCGAAGTGCGCAAGCTGCTCGACCGCACCACAAATCCGTTCTTCCAGCACGGTGAGGCGGAGTACTTTCTCGCCGAACGGGACGGTCAGGTGGTCGGGCGCATCGCCGCCATCACCAACCGCCTCCACAACGAGATCCACCACGATCGGGTGGCCTTTTTCGGCTTCTTCGAATGCATCAACGACTTCACGGTTGCCCGGCCGCTGTTTGACACGGCCAGCGCTTGGATCGGTGCCCGGGGTTTCGATACCCTGCGCGGGCCGATGTCGTTCTCCGTCAACGACGAATGCGGCCTGCTGATCGAGGGGTTTGACACACCCAACACGTTGATGATGCCGCACAATCCGCCCTACTACCTGACCCTGATGGAGACCGCCGGCTTTACCAAGGCCAAGGATCTGGTGTGTCTCGAGGGCGGATCGCTGCAGGCACCGGTGACCGCGCCGGAGCGCAACGCTCTCGCGGTGCGGCTGATCCTTGAGAGCTACAAGCTCACCATCCGTCCGATGAATACCCGCCGCTTCGCCGCCGAAGTCGAGACGGTCAAGGACCTTTACAATCGCTGCTGGGAACACAACTGGGGCTTCGTTCCGATGACCGAAGCCGAGATTGATCACCTGGCTGCCGCCTTCAAGCCGGTGGTGATCCCGACGCTGGTGCCGTTTGTCGAAACCGCCGATGGCACCCCGATCGCCTTCGGTCTGGCGCTGCCCGATCTGAACGAGGCCCTGCATCACAATCGCAACGGGAGCATGTTCCCCGCCTCGATCACCATGATGCTGAAGCTGAAGTTCAAGCGCCTCACCCGTGCTCGGGTGCTGTTGCTGGGCATCCTGCCCGAGTGGCGCGGCAAGGGCATCGACTCCGCGCTGTATCACTGGATCTGGACCCGCGCGGCCGAGCGCGGCATCGGCTGGGGCGAAGCCGGCTGGCTGCTCGAAGACAACCCCGCCATCATCCAGGGTCTGGAGAAGGCCAACTTTTCCCGCTACAAGACCTATCGGCTGCTCGACCGACCGGTATGAAGGTGCTGGTCACCGGTGCCACCGGCTTTGTCGGGGCCCATCTGGTTCGCCATCTCACCGCTGCCGGGGCCGACATTACGGCGTTGGTCCGCTCGGCCCAGCGCGGTCGGCCGCTGGCCCACGCGGGAGTTCGTCTGGTGGTGGGCGATCTCGACGACCATGCGGCCCTGGCCGAGGCTGTCGCCGGACAAGATCTGATCCATCACGTCGCCGCGCTGACCGGCGCCCCCGATGAGAACACCCTCTGGCATGCCAATCGCGCCGGGACAGCCCATCTGATCGCCGCCGCCGAGGCGGCAGGCGTGGCGCGGATGGTGTTGATGTCCTCGGCGGCCGCCGGCGGCCCCTCAACTCGCGATCGTCCCAAAGACGACGCCGGTCAGGACCAGCCGGTTACCGGATACGGCCGCAGCAAATTGGCAGCCGAAGAGGAACTGCGCAGCTCGCGCCTGGCATGGACCATTCTTCGTCCGCCGGCGGTGTATGGCCCGGGCGATCGGACGAATTTTCTCAGCATCTTCCGCGCCGCCGCCCGCTGGGGCGTGGTACCCGTGTTCGGGGATGGCTCGCAGCAGCTCTCGTTGATTCACGTCGGTGACCTCGCCGCGGCCGCAGTCTGCGCCGGGAAGGCGGCCGGATTGATCGGTGCCACCTGCTATGTCAATCACCCCGAGATTGTCACCAGCCGCGACGTGGTCACCACCATCGCAAGCGCGGTAGGCCGCCGCGTTCGGGTAGTGCCGCTGCCCGCCGTCGTCACGCGCTCCGCGCTCTGGTTCACCGGTGGCTGGGCCCGCCTGACCGGGCGGGCGACCATCCTGCATCCCGACAAGGTGCATGAGTTTGTGCAGCCGGCCTGGACCGGCGATCCGCGGCGATTCATCGCCGCCACCGGCTGGACACCGCAGTTCGACCTGAGCAGCGGCATGAGAGACACGGCCGCCTGGTATCGCGCGGAGCGACTGCTCTGAGCGCACCGCGTCCCTCGCGCCTGGTCGACCATCTGATCGCCGGCTATGGTCTGCTCATTGTGCTGGTCGGCCTGGGGCGCCTCGATCAGCCCGGTATGGCCTGGATCATCGCCGCCCATGCCGCGCTCCCACCCCTCACCTGGTTGGTCCGCCGAGCCCCCGCCACGACCAGCGGCAATCTGCTGCGGGGCTGTTACCCTGTCATTCTGCTCCTGGGACTCTACTCGGCGCTGGATATTCTCAACGGATTCGGCGCGGTTCCGGTACACGATGGCATCATTCAGCAGCTCGAGGCGGGACTGTTCGGCCAGCAACCGGCTCGCGACTGGTGGCGCCAGCACCCGAGCGCGTTCTGGTCCTCACTGCTGCACGCGACCTACCTGTCCTACTATCTGATCGTACCGGCCCCGCTGATCTACCTCGCGGCGGCGCGGCGCTGGGACGAGATGACCGGCTATCTCAATCGCGTCATCAGTGTCTTCCTGCTCTGTTATCTCTGCTATGTCCTCTGGCCGGTGGCCGGTCCCTACTACGCCTTCGCCCGACCCAGCGGCGACTTCGTCGCCAACCTGCCGGCGCGGATGGTCTACGCCGGGCTGGCCCAGGGCAGCTCTTTCGGGGCGGCGTTTCCCTCCTCGCACGTCGCGGCCACGATCGCGGCCGCGATCGGCGGGTGGTGGGTCGATCGCCGCCTGGGAGGCGTGCTGATCGCCGTGGCCCTGCTTCTCGCGGTCGCGGTCGTCTACTGCCAGATGCACTACGTCATCGACAGCGTCACGGGTCTCGGCCTCGGCCTGAGCGTTTCGCTGCTGATGCATCGCCGCGAAATTACGGCGCGACAGTAATCTCGGCTGTCATCCCCATCGCCTGGTGCGGCAGGCAGAAGTAGGGATACCGTCCGGCCGGCGCATCGCCGAAACGCACCACGATGCTGTCGCCATCAGGGATCAGGTTCGATGCCAGGGCGCTCATCGGTGAACTGATGCCCGCCGAGATGATCGCCTCGGCACCTGCCGGCAGGCTGTCCGCCCAGAACTCAACGTTGTGGGCACCGCCCGACACGCTGTGGAATACCACTTCGTCACCCGGCTTGATGGTCAGCGTCGCCGGCTTGAACAGATACGACGTTCCCTCCATCACCATATCCACCCGATGGCGCGTCCCGGTGCTTGCCGTCTCGACAGCGGTCGCTGCCGGGGCCGGCGTCGATGCAGCGGCGCCCTCATCCGCCGGCGCCGGAGCGTCGGCCCCGCCGCCACATGCCGTCATCGCCACCGCCGAGATCATCACCAGCCAACCTGCTCGCATTGTTGTTGTCCTTTCGACAGGAATCGTTGAGGGAACAGCGGGCGCGGACGCGACCGAGTCCCGGACAACTGTAGCGCGAGCCCGGCGCGCAGCGCCATCCGGATCGTTGCGGAGGTGTGTATCTTGTGCCATGCCCGCACCGCCCTGTCACAGCCTCGGTCGCCACTGCCACACCCTCGACGTCACGGTCCGGGTCGCCGCCCTGGAAGGCAACGAAGATCACGACGCGACCTGGATGCTGGGGCACACCCAGCGGATCGATTTCGAGCGATTGTTCACCGCCGACGACGAACTGTGGGCCCAGACCCGGATCCATGTCCGCTGTCGCCATCTGCGCCGCGGCCCCGACGACCAGGTCCGTTGCGCCGCCCACGGCTTCACCGGTCATCTGCCACCGCCCGCACGCCAGCCGGACCCCCGTCAGCTCGGCCGCGACCGGTTCCGGATTGTCGACGGCGGGCGGCTGACCACCCGTCACCTCGCCCCCGCCGCGCCGGCCGCCGCACCGTCGCGCCGCGCCCTGCCGGTGCGCCCCAGCGCCAATCCCTGCGCCACGGCGCCGTGTCGAACCGCCGATGGCACCCGCGGCGCCGCCTGCTGCCGGGACCTGCAACTCGAAGTGCGCTGCCCCCCCGAGCAGGAAACGCTTGAAGCGCTGCTCCGCAATCGCCAGGCGCCCTATCTCTGCAAGGTCGATCGTGAACAGCCCGACGACGAGTGCGTCACAGTCGAGGTGCTCTCCGCCTGCTCCTACCTGCTCGAGGACGGCATCTACTGCTCGCTCCACGGTCGGCAGCGGCCCGATGGACGCCCGGCCAAGCCCGAACTCTGTTCACAGTGGCCTGAAAAGAGGACAGGTCTCCATCCCGGCTGCGCCTTCGCCAGCCGAAAGTAGGCCACTAAGTTGTTGTAATACAATGTGTTATCGTTCGCTGTGCGAACCGGACCGGAGTATGCGTCTCCATTAAGGCGACTCGCTGCCTGGGAGGGCATGGATGGCATTCGACATCGAGGGCCTCTACCGCACGACATACGACGCCGTGGTCCGTTTCCTGTACCGCAAGGTGTGGGACGCTGATCGGGCCGAAGATCTGGCGCAGGAAGTCTTTATGCGCGCCCTGAAGCATGAACCGGAAAAGCCCCGCTCCTGGGTTTTCGCCGTGGCAGCCAACATCGCCCGCGACGAGGCCCGCTCAGCCATCCGTCGTCGCAAGCATCTGACCTTGCTGACTCACGAACCGATCGCCTCGCCGGCCCCGTTGGTCGACGTCGAAGCGGATCTGGAGCAGCAGGAACGTCAGGCCGAAGTCCGCCGTGCCCTGGCCACGCTCACGCCGCGCGACCGCGAGGTGTTGCTGCTCTGGGACGCCGGCCTGGCCTACCCGGAGATCGCCGAGCAGACCGGCCTGGCCGTGGGCGCGGTCGGCACCACGCTGGCGCGAGCGCGCAAGCGGCTGGTGATGGCTCACGATCGCATGGCACATCCCGATGCGGGCGAGCAGCGTGCGGCCGCATCTTCCTGAAGACGAACTGCACGCCTGGCTCGACGGCCAACTGTCGTCGGCCCAGCGTGCG
>CBFGTB010000068.1:0-12583 GCA_965651715.1 uncultured Gemmatimonadales bacterium | reverse complement strand
TGCGGCATCAGTCCTCAACCGCTCCGCCGCCTCATCACAGTCACAACGACGCAAGGCCTTGCTGAGGCGAAAGGCCCGCTCCGCCGGCTCTCCCAGAGCACGCATGGCGTCCTGCACCGCCGTGGAGCCACTGTAGAGTTGCGTCACCGCCGTGATCGCTGCACGCGAACGATCATATCGCTGGTACATGTAGTCGAGCATTTCCTCACGGCGGTCATGCTCCATATCAACGTCGATATCAGGAGCATCGACCTGCTGACCGATCCGCCCCTCGGAGAGGAAGCGCTCAAACAACAGACCGTGAGCGACCGGGTCCACCGCGGTAATGCCGAGACAGTAGGCCACCGCTGAATTGGCAGCACTGCCGCGCCCCTGCGCCAGAATACCGCGTCGATGCGCTTCGCGGACGGCATCCCACATCACCAGAAAGAACCCGGCAAAACCCAGCCGGGAAATGACAGACAACTCATGCTCCAACTGAGCCCGCTGTCGCGGCTGAAGCTGATCACCCCACCGCTCCCGAGCCCCGACAAACACCTGCTCTCGCAACATGGTGTCATTGTCCTGCCCGGGACTCAACGGAAATGAGGGCAGCGGCGGGCGGACCCATTCGAGCGAGAAGTCGCAGGTCGCGGCCAGATCCTCTGCCGCCCGCAACCCTGCATCGCATCCCCGCCAACGGGCGCGCCATTGTTCCACCGGCAACAGCCCCCATTGGTCGTTGGGATACCCCAGGCCTCGCTCCACCAACTGCGCCACGGTCACCCGATGGCGCAACGCAGTCAGCATCTCGTGAACCAATCGACTGTCCCGATCGATATAGCGGGCGTCCTGTGTCACCACCCAGCGCACCCCGGCCCGCTCGGCCAATGCGATTGCGGCGGCATTGCGCGCCATCTCGTCGCCGCCCAGACGATGGTCATGCAGTTCCACCGCCACGTCACGACCGAAGACCTCTCGCCAGTGCGTCAGCCGCCGCGTGTCGAGACCCTCGCTGCCCACCAACAGAGTCAACCCGGCAGCATGTTCCGCCAGCACGGTCGCAGTAAGGCGCGGTCGTCCCCGACCAGGACGCGCCGCCTCGGTCCGATCGAGTTGCCCACCCCGTGCCCGGGTGATCAGTGCCGCCAGATTGCAATACCCGACCGCCGTCCGTACCAACAGCGTGAGCGGCCGACCGTCCACCAGCAGTTCACTCCCGACCAGAGGACGGACTCCCGTTCGCTGACAGGCCACGGCGAAGCGGACAATGCCTCCCAGATCGGCCGCATCGACAAGCCCGAGCGTGCCATAGCCGAGTGCCGCAGCATGCTCCGCAAGTCGCTCGGGGGCCACCGCCCCGTCGCCGAAGGAGAAGGCCGATCGACAGCGCAGTTCGACAGTCACTGCCACCATCCCGCCAGTCGCCAGGTCGCTGCAATCTCATCGTAACAGAGCAGCACCGGCGCACCATCGTCCCGCAGAATCTGATGGTACTCGTGCACGGTCGTCCCCGCGATGCCCTCGACCGCCACCCGACTGGGCAGTGTCGCTCTCATCACCTGATAGCTGTGATCGTCGTCACGGTATGACAGTGGCACAACGCCATCACGCAACAGACGGGTGGTCACCCGGATGGGGGCTGGCGCGGGAGGAAGCCGCAGATGCAACATCGGGCGATCGGGAAGCGCAGTCGATCGCCCCCCATCCGCCGCGGGAAGATCCGCCACCCACCGCACCCGACATTCGGGCAGTGGATGCTCACTGCGGATCGGACGCACCAATGCATCGGCCTGGAGATCAAGAATGCGGGCAAGAGCAGCATCGGCCGCCTCCGCCGACGCAAAACCGTGATCGAAGAGATCACCCTGGCGCACCTGGGGCGGAGCCGTCGCTTCAACATACAGCGCCACACCACTCACGCGATCGGGCAGAGTCACCCGTTCGAAATCACGACGAATCAAGCGCAACCATGTCAGTCGCTGTCGGGTGGGACGGCTTGATCCGATCGTGCGGTGAAGACGACCACCTCCCTCCAACGTCAGTTCGACACTCAGCCGCGTCGCCCCCAGCCCCTCGCCGGCGAGTTGATCACAGACGGTGCCGAGCATGGCGTGGATGACAAACACCAATTGCTCGAGATCGGGCGTCGAAAAATCGGTCCAGTCGAGTGAGCTGACATGACGTTCTCGCGGCGGCTGACGAAACAGCAGGCGGCGGTCATCGGCCCGGGCCAGCCGCCAGCAGGCCACACCCTCCGCCCCGAAGCGAACCTCAACCGCCTCCCGTTCAAGCGCCGCCAGTTCACCACAGCGCGACAAACCGACACTGCCCAACGCGCGCACCAGCGCCGGTGGAGGCGTCAGTACCGCCAGCGGTAAGGCCGCCAGATAGCGGCGCTCCCGCCCCGGGGGAATAACCATCACCTCCTGCAATGTCTGACGTGCGGCAATCGCCGCCACGATCGGTACCGTGGCCACCCCCGCCCGGGGAGGCGACGACGGCTGCTCGATCATGCGCTGACACAGCGCGACCACATCGGCGGCGAGTGCGGCAGCGTCGAGCCCGCGACCATCGATCCAGAGCAGACGCTCGGACGGCCCTGCCGTCACTCGCGGAGCAATGGCCAACACCGCCGTCAGCAAGTCGGTGGCCCGCCCTCCTTCAGGCCACGCCGGCAGAGCAATCGCGATGATCATGACGACCTACCGCATCCCGCGCCGATCAACCAGCCCCGGTGTGAGGCAGCCACGCAGTCGATGAACCGGCAGATCACACTCGATCACTGCTGTCGCACGCCGCCCCGACGCCATCACCTCCAACGCCACGGGAACCGTGACCAGCCGAGCACCAATCGACCACGGCGAAGGCGCAATCACCGCCCGATCACCCAACCACTGCGAGCGCAGTGTCAGACCGGCGGGCAGTGCTCCCTCGGCTACGGCCACGAAGGCACCACCTCCCTCGTGACTGGCGCGAGCCAGCCGGAACACCGTGGTCCGGTCCAACGGAATCCCGTGCAGCACCACCAGGGCGAAACCGCCCGAGTTGAGCAGCAGTTCGGCGAAACGGAGGCCCAGCAGTGGGGTACGAGGACGCAGCACCATCGGCCCATCAGGCCAGGTCGGGCCCAGGGAATGGGGGCCGTCGATCCAGGCAGCTCGCCAGCCTGCACCGACCACGGCCTGACAGGCATGGCCGAGCAGCGCCGTCGCAGCCGCACTCCGTTCGGCGGCCCAGAGACTCACCCGCCCGCGGGGGAGACCGCCATTCGGGAGAATCCGGTCCCAGGTCGCGAGACCAGTCGAGATTCCCTCCCGCCGCCGCTCGGAAAGTGGAGCAGCATCGGGAAACCGTTCGGCCAGCAGGCGGCGCAGATCAGGGGCGGCGGTCATCGGCTGGAAATTACCCGAACAAATACCGAAAACAAGACTCCGCCGCTTCCCTCAGTCCGGCCGCACCCCGCGATCCACCGGTTCGGCCCGTTCGGCCCCCGATCGCTCCCATTCCGCCCGCTGGGACGGAGCCAACCGAGGCGTCGCCTCGGTCGCGGGCAGCGGAGCGGGCTCCTCTGCTCCGGCGCGTCGAGCCACAGCCAACGTGATCATCGCTGACAGGGCACTCAGAACAACAAGCGGACCGGCGATGAGGGCCGTCATGGCCCACACGTTACTGCGGCCCATCGATGCCAGGCCCACTCCGATCAGAGCCGCGGGGATCAGACTGAGAGCCAAACCGCCCAACGCCCCCCACAGTCCGAAGCGGGCCAGCGACAGCTCGTCGAAGCGGCGATGACGGGCTGCCACCCCCAGCACCACCGAAAAGCACGCCCCTCCGATGAATCCCGGCAGCGCCAGCGCCGGCAGTGGGGCATCGAACACGCTGAAGAATCCATCCCACCACGGGCCGGGCAGGATATTGCTGAGGATCCCCAGGGTGAGCCCGGTCAGCGCCCAGACCAGTGCCCAGGTGAGACCCATGCCCACCGCGCCGCGCATGCGACGCATCATGATGCGGACTGACGGCGCCATGCTCAGCGATAACCGAACAGTGGGGGCAGGACGAACACCACCAGAGCCGCCCAGCCGGCGAAGACCGGCAGATAGCCGGTTTGCCAGCGTTCCACAGCCGTAAACGGCCCTCGTCCCCGCAGAAATCGGAGTTGGAGCACTGCCGATCCGCTCAGATTGATCAGCAGCAGCAGGTTCATGCCCAATGCGGCAATCCGGTTGGGAGTCAGGCCGAAGTCCCTGATCCGATTGGCAATGGCCCCCAGCGCCACCAGGTCGACCAGCAGCGCGCTGAGCACCAGCACCACCGCGATGATATCGAACAGGGCCGGGGGATTCGCCGGATCGCGAGCCGATATCGAATACAGCAGCAGCGCCAGCACCACCACCAGCAGCAGATCGAAGGCGATCAGCATTTCGCGCTCGATATTTATCCCTCGTCCGGTGCCGAGCAGCGTGGCAAGAAATGTCAGCAACACCAGGGTGAAGAGCGGTGTGAAGAGACGAGTCAGGACCGGTGCCATGTTCTCGATCACGCTCTGCTTCGCCTCGACCAGCCAGGACGCCACCAGCACCGCCCCCGCCGCGCCGCAGGGCACCAGCCAGGAGCCGATGAAGGCC
This sequence comes from uncultured Gemmatimonadales bacterium, assembly GCA_965651715.1. Classification (GTDB taxonomy): domain Bacteria; phylum Gemmatimonadota; class Gemmatimonadetes; order Gemmatimonadales; family GWC2-71-9; genus Palsa-1233. The sequence continues at coordinate 7,973 of CBFGTB010000068.1, read as the reverse complement.
TCGGCACTCAATCCGATCGACTCGAAGATCATCGCCACGAACGCACTCAACACGCCGCCACCCAGGGCAATCAGGGTGTAGTAGATGAACAGCTCACCCGAAAATCTGATGAAGTCCATTCGCCGCGCCGACGTGTTCCAGCGCCCGCCCGCATAGGCTACGCCGACCACCAGCCACAGTGCAATGGGCAGGTGCAAGGCCACCAGGCCCTCGCTGGACCCCTCAACCCGATAGGGGGGCAGATTGGCCACGGCCAGACCGGCGACCATGGCGACAACCAGCGGGGCGACCGAGCCACGGTGTCCCTCACGCCGTCGACTCCAGACGAAGTATCCCGTCAACAGCGGCAGTACGAAGAAGCTGACATTGCGCAGATAAAAGCTGGGCTCCGTCTCGATCGGCAGACCGAATAACGCCGGCAGTTTCACCAGGACAGCGGCCAACAGCGCCAGCCCCATCACGATCAGGCCCTCGCGCGAGCGGGGATGATCGACCGGCCCCGGCTCCAGCACCAACTGCTTCCAGAGCCGCTCGGAATGCTCGCGAGCGAACTCGCGCGATAAGGTATCGAGACCGCCCATCCGCTTGACGGCCACCAGAAACGCCTCATCTCCGGTCAATCCCTGCTCCATCAGAACACTGATCTGCTCGCGAAGATGGTCCTCCAACTCGCTCACGTCGACGGCGTGAATCGCCTCGCGCCGACGCAGATAGCTGCGCCACTGGGCGATCTGCTCCTCGGGCAGGACCGCAGTCCCGGACCCGCTCTCGGGGGCGGACATCAGCCGGCTCCCTGGAGTGCGACCATGACGCTCGGCAGTCGCAGCGCCAATGTCGGCTCCGACCAAATCCGCCGCAGGGTCGCATCTACCGCCTGCCACTGACGCCGCTCTTCGGCGAGCTGCTGCCGACCCTCAGCCGTGAGACTGTAGTATTTGCGGCGCCGTCCCGTCTCGGCGGTTTCCCATCGCGCCGCGATGTGCCCCTGACGCTCGAGCCGGTGCAGCACCGGATAGAGCATCCCGTCAGTCCATTCCATCCGTCCGCCCGACAGCTCCCGCACCCGCTGCAGGATGGCGTAGCCGTAGCTGTCCTCATCGGCCAGAATCGCCAACACCATCGGCGTCGATGATGCAGCGATCAGATCCTTGCTGAACTCCATGACCACCACCTCGGGGTGAAAGAGCCGCCACCAGTTATACCCAACAGCGTTATACATAAATCTGCTAGGCATAGGCTGGCAAGCCCCCCCTCGATGCCGTCAGGCGCTGGCCGCTGCCCGACCCCATTCGCGGCCATTAGCGGCCATTCGCGGTTCCGTTCCCGGGGTGATTGATCCACGAATGCACGCCAATGGACGCGAATAGATCTCGGCCAGGCAGGTTCCGGATGATGGCGGGTGGGAATGGGTCACCCCCATCCTCGAATCGGCCTCCGACCGTCCATTCGCGTCCATTAGCGGCCATTCGCGGTTCCGTTCCCGGGGTGATTGATCCACGAATGAACGCGAATGGACACGAATAGATCCCGGCCAGGCAGGTTCCGCAGGCTGTGAGGGGAACGGGGGACGATCGCCCGCGTCGTTGTGCCGTGGCCCTGGTCGACCTCTCCCCCTCCATTCGCGTTCATTCGCGTCCATTCGTGGATGACCCATCAGGAGAGAGGAGCCGCTAATGAACGCCAATGGACACTAATGATTCTGGAGGCAGGCGGCCGACCGCTGTTCGTGTCAGCGGCCCTGATCCGCGTCGACGCCGTCCTGCGCGTACCAGACATGAGCCTCCCCACTGCCCGTTTCCGCCCGCCGCTCCCGTTCCCGCTCGCCCTGGGGCTGGCCGCCCTGCTGCTGGGCGGTTGTTCCGGTGACTCCGACCCCGTCCGAGACACCGACCCCCAGCCGGCCCACGTCGCCATCGTGAGCGGCGACGCCCAGCAAGGGGAGCCCGGCGCCCTGCTCGGCGCCGTCACCGTGGTGGTTACCGACGCCGCCGGTAACCCCGTCGCCGACGTTCCGGTCCGGTTCGCCATCGAATCGGGCGGGGGGTCGATCGCCGCCCCCGACACCCACACCGACGCCAATGGATTCGCGACCAGCGGACGGTGGACCTTCGGCGAGGCGGGCCCCCAAGTTCTGCTGATCACCGCCGGCACACTGACGCCCATCAGGACCCATGGGACGGCCGTCTCCGCCGGCGTCAGCACTACACTCCCCGGCAGTGGCGGGACTGTGCGTTTCGACGCACCCGACGCGGTCTTCAACGGACTCAGTGTCACGGTGCCCGCCACCAGTTATACCAGCGCCACCACCTGGACCATCACCGAACTCCCCGGCAGTCGACCGACTCTGCCAACCCAGGTCCGTCAGATCGGGCCCACCCTCCGGCTCAGTAACGGTCGTGGCTTTGCCCAGGCGCCCTTCGCGATCACTGTGCCCCTTCACGTCAGCGCCGACACCGCCGTGGCTGCATTCTTCCGCGATCCGGTCAGCGGAACGATGGAGCTGATTCCGATTGTGGCCCGCACCGACAGTTCGCTGGTCCTGATGACGCAGCACGTCGCGGCCGACCAGATGCTGCTCTCCGACCCGCCCAGCAGCGCGCCGGGACGGGCCGGTCTGCGCGCCCCCGGCGGCGGCGTCGAGGTGATCGTGGTCGGGGGACGCACCATCGATTTGCGGCTCCGGATCAATACCAGCTTTCTGCCCGGAGTCGATGACTGGGAGTTCACCAACTATGGCTCCTACGCGACCCCCGGCGGCTACTGCGTCGGTTCGACGCTCTCGGCGCTCTATCACAACTACAGTCGCAAGTCGAGTCGAGGGCCGCTCTGGCAACTGTACGACAGCCTGCCGGTCATCAACCAGGACAACCCCCGTGGCATCAAACTCGCCTCGGTCGTGCAGCGCTCGGTCAAGTGGGAAACCGGCACCATGCTGAGCGAATACCTCGCGTCGACAGCGTCGCGGATCGGTGTCGCATTGGGCGGGCCCGCGTGGGTCAAGACCCAGATGGAGGCGCTGGCCCTGGCCATGGTCGTCACCGGACGGGGTCAGCAACTCGCGATCTATCAGCCCGGCCTGCGACAGGGGCATGCCCTGGTGGCCTTCGCGATGCAATGGGGGACTCTCTACGTTGCCGATCCGAATCAGCCCGGCGCCACCCGGGAAATTCAGTTCACCGACCAGCAGTTCATTCCCTTCGACTTCTCGGACAATGCCCGGTCGGTCCAGCAACAGTACACCGATGTTTTCGTGGTGGCAGCCAGCGCGGTCATGCCGGCCCGGACCCTCGACGGCCTGTTTGCTCAACTCGAATCCGGTACCATCGGCGACGGCTACTTCGAGCCAGCGACCGCCGAGTACCGCGATCCGGTCGACACCGTCTGGCGTCCGATCGAGGACCTGGTCGTCACCACCAGTTCGCGCCTGACATTCCGCAGCATGTGTCGTACCTGCCGCTACGGCCGCGACACGCCGTTTGACGATCATGGCCGCGCCGTCGTTGGACTCTACAATGCCTTCGGGGGTCGGATCGGCGAAGACCTCGACGACAACACCCCCGGTGTCGATTTCGCCACCCTCGAGGGGACTAACGCCTACGGCCTGCTGACAGCGGTGGTCTCACCCGACCCGACCGACGACCAGTACGTCTTCGACGACTTCTCCTGGACCAACGTCAAGACAGTTGATTTTGCTCTGACCCTCAGCCCGGCAAACCCGGCCCCGGGCGTCCCGCTGACCTTTACCGTCCAGAACGGCGGCATCGGCAATTCCGACGCGTACTACCGCTGGTACTTCACCGGCGCCGATCCCTTCGACACCCCCTGGGGTGAGACCAGCGTGACCCGGAGCTTCACCGACCCGATCGGCGTCACGATCAGGGTCGAACTCCGCGATGCCCGCGGCGTTCTGGCGCGGTCGTCGCTCACCATCGGCGTGGCGGCTTGGCGGATCACCTCGATCAGCGACCAGGATCAACTGATCGGCGGCGACATCACCGGCTCCGGACCGATTCACGATCTGGTGGAACACCTGCTCGCCTCGCCCACCGCGGGCATGATCAGCGTCGACGAGACTGACGCCGGCAGCGAACTCCGGCTCCGCGTCCGCCGCAGCGGCGCGTGGAGCGGCGACGATTGCTGTCCGGTGCCGCCGTACAATCCTGCCAGCGAGATGATGACAGTCCTCGGCGTGGACCCCGAAGTGCCCCAGAGCGTCGGGCCTTACTTCGCGGGGTGGAACCGGGATTTCTGGACTGAGACCAGCGAAGACCTGGGCGATGGCACCATGACGGGGCAGTATCTCAATGGCACCATGTCCTATACGATTGAGGACGTGGGGACCCAGATCGGGCCGCGGGGCGGCACGCGGATCGAGGCGCACCGGGTCGGGAGCAGCATGACAGGGACTATCGAGTTCACGATCTGGTTCATTGACGATGAGAGTCACGAGGTCACCGAGCCGCCGGACCGATTCCGCTTTCCCTTTACCGCCACCCGGATCCGCTAGACAGGACCGATAGCGGCGGCCGGCGCCGGAACACCGCAGCCCGCGATGCTCCGGCGCCGTTGACGAAACCGGCGGCTGACAGCATCATCCACGGTGCAGGTCTCTCCGCGGAACGCCGCCTGAGCGGATCCCCCCCGACGCTCCGCTTCATGATCGTCACCTCGAACTCCGGCCACCCATGTCCACACACGCTCAATCCTTTCGACGCTCATTGGCGCCGCTGTTGCTCCTGAGCCTCGCCGCTGGTCACCTCGAGGCCCAGGCCTCCCGCCGCCCTGCCGGGCCCGAGCCGGTCTCGGGGATCGGCGCCGACGGCAAGCTCGGTCCCGTCGTCCGCGACGGCATGATGCAGCCGGTGCGCGAGTTTGCCGACACCAGCCAGATCATCCGCCAATCGCTCTGGGTCGAGACCAACTTCGACAGTGATCACGACGGCAAGCTCGATCGGGTTCACGTCCAAGTCACCCGTCCCGGCGCCGCCGAAGCCGCCGGCCTCAAGATCCCGACCCTGATGCTCTCCTCGCCCTACATCGGGCCGACCAACGGCAACGCGCCCGACTGGGATGTTCATCAGGAGCTGGGCGACCCGTCACCGCCGCGCCCCACAGTGGAGTTCCGTGCCTTCTCCGACTCAATGCCGCTGCGGGCCGGACCGACCCAGTGGGTGTCGCGCGGCTTCGCCGCAGTCGCGGTCGAGAACGCCGGCACCGGTCTCTCGACCGGCTGCCCCACAGTGGGCGACTCGATCGAAGACGTGACACCCAAGTTCGCCATCGACTGGCTCAATGGTCGGGCCAAGGGCTACACCACGCTCGACGGCAATGTCGAAGTCAGCGCCACCTCGTGGTCGAGCGGCAAGGTCGGCATGACAGGGACCTCCTACGAAGGCACCATGCCGCTGGCGGCCGCGGTCACCGGCGTCGACGGCCTCGAGGCCATCATCCCGATCTCTCCCAACACCTCGCAGTACCGCTACTACCGCTCCTATGGTCTGGTCCGCTCGCCCGGTGGTTACCTCGGCGAGGATGTCCACGCGCTGTATGACTTTGTTCATTCGGGTCGGGTCCGCGCGGCCTGCGACAAGATCTGGCGCGACGGGATTTTCGATCAGGCCGATCGCCAGAGCGGCGATTTCAACCAGTTCTGGGCCGATCGCGATCAGACGCCGCTGGTCAAGAACATTCACGCGGCTGTGCTGTTCGCCCACGGCTTCAACGACTGGAACGTGATGCCCGAGCATACCCTGCGGATGTGGGATGCCCTCAAGGACATCAATCCGTCGGCCAAGTTGTACATGAGTCAGGGCGGCCACGGTGCGCCGCCGCCGCAGGACATTCAGAACAAGTGGTGGGCCCATTACCTCTACGGCGTAGACAACGGCGTGGACACCCTGCCGCGCGTGATGATCGTGCAGTCCACCGCCACGGCGCCGGCAATCGTTGACAGCACGCCCGGAGGACGACGGCGGGTTCGGCGGCCGACGCCTGACCCCACCTTCTTCTCCGACTACCCGCTTCCCGGCTCCCGTCCGGTGCGGGTCCATCTCACCGCCGGAGGTAACGGCGTCGGCGGTCTGACCCTGGCTCCGTCGGGCGATGCGGCACGGGAGAGCTTCACCGATGACTCGCGCGTCACGCCCACCACCATGGCGCTGGCGGCGCGTTCACCCAACCGGCTGCTCTACGCCTTCAAGGCGCTCAGCGACTCAATCCACCTGTCGGGACGCACGGTGGTCACCCTCAAGCTCGCCGCCGACCGACCGGCTGTGAATCTGTCGGTCTACCTGGTCACGCTGCCCTACGATTCGACCCGGATCGGCAGTGCCGGCGAAGTGGGAGTCGTCACCCGTGGCTGGGCCGACCCGCAGAATCATGAGTCGCTCACCGGCGCCGACGACTACACCTCAATGACCAAGGGCACTCCGCTGGTGCCGGGTGAGTTCTACACCATGACCTTCCCGCTGCAAGGCGACGATCAGGTCATTCTGCCGGGACAACAGTTGGGGTTGATGATCCTCTCCAGCGACGCCGGCTTCACCCTGCTGCCCAAGCCGGGCGCCGAGCTGACTGTCGACCTCGCCGGCTCGTCACTCACCCTGCCGGTCGTGGGTGGTGAAGCTGCGCTGCGGGCCGCACTCGGTCAGTAGCCGTCGGGCGGCAGTGGCCAAAACAATCAGGCCCCGGCATCGCATGATGCCGGGGCCTGATTATTGGTGAGCGGCGGAGTTTAGCGCGACGCGGCCGCCAGGTCGCGGATGGCCTGCGCCATGGCCCGCACCCGGGTGCCATCCTTCGCGCCGCGCACGTCGGCGTCGACCTTGGTCGCCAGCGCGGTCAGGGTCGCCGCCCGCTGGGCCCCACTCTGCCCCTCAGCGGTATCGAGTTCCCGCGCGATGGCCGCCGTCCGTGCTGCGGCAAGGCCGTTGCCCCGCACGAGCTGATCGAGGTAGGAGCGCACCACCGGGAACGCCGCCGGCCACACCACATGCGGCTGGCTCTGCGGGTTGAACTCGTCGAAATGCACCAGCTTGGCCGCGGCGATCTCGTTGGCCGACAGCATGTCGGTCGGCAGCAGCTCGAGGATGTCGAGGCCGCGCGCCAGCTCCGACGAATAGATCAGGCCGTTGTACCAGTAGGCACCCCACGAACCGCCGATGGTACCCGACGCCCGGCGCCGACGACCGGTGGTCTCGGTCGCCGCGGTGTCGGCATGGGGCGGATCGATCGGGCCGCGGTCGAAATAGGCCAGTTCCACCGGGTTGTTGGGGTCGGTGAAGTCGAAGACATCGACGCCACCCTGATACCAGCCCTGCACCATGATGTTGCGGCCCGGCACCGGCACCAGCGAGCCGTTGTGCGAGACGCAGTTCTCCCGTTCCGACTGCGCCGACGGCAGCTTGAAGTAGGAATGCTGGGTCATCTTGCGGTCGGCACCGATGGTGAGCACCGTGTTGCCGCCCATTTCCATCATGCTGGTGGCCTGGCACATCGGCTGCGTGCCGCCGCCCCACTCATCGGTGAACACCACCTGCGATCCATCATTGCTGAACACGGCGGTGTGCCAGAGTGAGAAGTTGGTGTCGGCGACGGCATCGAGCCGCACCGGATGCTCGGGATCGGAGATATCCACCAGCAGGCCGTAGCTGGCGCAGGCACCGGCCAGCAAGCCCATCTCGGGGTAGGCCGTCACGTCGTGGCAGTTACGCGGACCGTACTGCGGCACCGGGGCGCCTTCCCGCGCCGGCCGGGCCTGCTGTCCACCCCGGCGAGGCCGCGGGCCGATGCCGGTGAAAATCCGGGCACCGGTAACCACCTCCGCCTGCTCCGGGTGCGCCAGCGGCACCTTGATCACATCGAGCCGGTAGAGCGAGTTGGACTCGTCGGCCGGATCTTCGCCGTTGACGCAACCATCCATGTCATTGCGGGCGCCCTGATTGCCCGACACATAGATGTAGATGATGCCCGGA
>CBFGTB010000067.1:0-12618 GCA_965651715.1 uncultured Gemmatimonadales bacterium | reverse complement strand
GTTTAACCGGTGACAGTGATCACGCTCACCACCATCATGAACGGCGCGGCACGCAACAGGGTATTGGTGGTGATGGTGAGGATCAGCGAGAGCGCCAGCAGCGGCACGACACCGACAAGGTACTTGCTGCGCAGCATGGTGCGCGGGTCGAGCGGCGAGGACCGCAGCAGCCAGAGCAGGCGGCCTTCGAGCGACACCGAGGGGAAAATGAAGCGCGCGGCAACTGCGGAAATGACGAATCCGGCCAGGCCCTGATTGAGGAAGACAATCAGGGTGACCAGATAGACCGGGACCTGTTCTCCGGTGAACAGCGGCAGGGCGCGAATGTTGATGAGATAGACCGCAATCAGCACACCGAGCAGAATCAACTGGCTCCACTGGGTCGAGTCGCGGAAGAAGACCTTGAGGTCCTTGAGGATGAACTCGCGCCGCATCGGTGCCAGGCCCGGCAACCAGCGGCGGAGCCGCTCGCTCCACCGACTGCCGCGCGGGCTGCCGGTGGCGCCTTCCTGGGCGCGGGAGAAGCCGAGCGGATAGAGCCGTCGGTGCAGCGCAGCACCGATGACCACGAAGGCCCCGGCCGTGGTCCAGAGCAGCACCACCGGCAAGGGGTCGGCCACATGGGTGAGCCAGTTCATGATCATCGCCGCTGCCCATTCCGTGGGCAGCAGCGGATGGGCCGGAGCGCGCAGCACCGCGATGAAGTCGACCAGCGACTGGAATCCTTCGGGGCGGGCAAGCTGCTCGGGGCGAATCAGTCGGAGACCCAACACCAGCGCGCCGGCGGCGGCGATGGTGACCAGGCCCAGGATGTCGCGGGTGCGCCGCGCCGGAAAGACATTGACGAGGATCAGGGTGATGGCGCTGCCCACCACTGCCGGAATGACGATGAACGGCAGAAAGGCGCCCAACGCGACAAGCGGAAAGAGCGGGCCGCCGCCCCAGACCACGCCGTAGGCGGTCAGCAGCGGCAGGGCGAGCAGGGCAACCATCCACGACGAGTGGACAATGGTCTCGACCAGCTTGGCGAGGTAGAGTCGCCCCCAATCGACCGGAGATCCGATCAGCAGATCGAGGTCGCGCGCCAGGAAGAAGGTCGACAGGGCGGTCACCAGGTTGGCGAGCAACAGAATCGAGCCGAAGGCCAGGAAGGCCAGGCTGAGCAGCTTGCCGGCGAGCAGCGGCCCGATTTCCGGGACGTCCTTGAAGTAGCTGACCATCCGCCACGCGATGGCAAAGGCCGCAGCCAGAAACAGGGCGCCGGCGACTCCCAGCAGCACGCCGCGGCCACCGTGGTCGTCGTCGGGATTGCGGCGCAGCCGCGCCAGGGCGCTGCGCCACTTGGGCGAGGTCAGCGCGATCAGACCCGGCTGGCGAATCCGTTCGCGATCAGCCGGCGGCATGAGCGCCTCGCGCGCCGGGAAGGTGCCCGCTCATCCCAACACCGCGTCGAGGTCGGGCTCGACATGGGCTCCGGTGAGTCGGAGAAACAGGTCCTCCAGCTCGGCGCCGTCGCTGGCGGCCTGACCGCGGAGGTCGTCGAGGGTGCCCAGCGCTGCCATTTCCCCGCGGGCGATGATGCCGATCCGGTCACAGAAGCCATCGACGATGTCGAGCGAATGGGTGCTCATCAGGATGGTGCCGCCCTTGTCGACGAAGGCGCGGAACAGGGTCTTGAGGAGGCGAGCACTCTTGGGGTCGAGACCCACTGTGGGCTCATCGACCACGATCACGTCGGGCCGGTGTACGAAGGCGCTCGAAATTATCAGCTTCTGCCGCATGCCGTGCGAGTAGGACTCGGTCAGTTCATCCTTCCAGCGGGTCAACTCGAACAGCTCGAGCAGCTCATCGATCCGGCGTTCGGCGTCGCGACCATCGTGGCCGAACAGTGCCGCAGTAAACCGCAGGAACTCGGCGCCGGTCAGCTTGTCGTAGACGAAGGGCCGATCGGGGATGTAGCCCAGCTTGGCCTTGGCCAGGATGGGGTGGGCGAGCAGGTCGATATCGCCGATCTCGATTCGGCCGCTGGTGGGTGCCAGGATGCCGGCGATCATCCGCAGCGTGGTGGTCTTGCCGGCGCCGTTCGGTCCGAGGAATCCGAACAGCTCGCCCCGCGGAATCTCCAGGTCGAGGCCGCGAACTGCTTCGAAGCGGCCGTACCGCTTTGTGACGTTCTGAAGTCGAATCATGACGGTCCTCAGGATGCCGGGCCGGCGGCACTGTCGACCCGGACCAGGCGCAGGTCGGCCACCAACTGAAGTATGTCGTCGGGATCACTCGATCCCGCATAGCCGAGACGGAGCAGCCGGGCACTGGCCGGGCGCATCGTCAGCGGATCGATCGCGATCCAGCGGTGCTGCGATGCCGACCACAGCTCGGTCCAGGCATGCGCATATAAGGTATCGGCGGCCCCTGCCACACCGATGACATAGCGCGCGGGTCGGCCGGCGGCGCGCATCAGCGCGACCAGCAGGCGCGCCCGACCGTCGCTGCTGCCGGCGGCGGCGGTGAGAGTGCCCAGGGCATCGCGGGCTGCCGCTGCGGCACTGTCGATCCGGATGTGGCTGAAGCGCGCGATCAGCGCCTCGGGCACCAGGGCGCTGCTGTCGGCCAACAGCGAGTCGGCAAGGAGCCGGATCGCTGCCGCCTCGCTCTGGATCAACGGGTCGCGATCGGCGGAGCGGGGCTCCAGCCGCTGGCGTTCGGGGCGGCCGATCCGCAGCAGGTCGCCGATCGGGCCGTCCGGTCCGCGCTCCACCCGGTAATCGATCCCGTTGCCGGCATAGTGGCGCAGCAGGCTCGCTCCGATCCGCTCGCCGCTGCGCCGACTGACGCGGTAGATGACGCTGTCGAGCTGTGGTTCATCGGCCCAGGGCGATGTCGCCCAATGCCTGATGACCGGCAGACTGCGACGCAGTCGGGCCGCAGTGGCAGCCGCGACGCTGTCGCTGAGGGCCCCGTGGTGAGCCAGGTTGAATTCGGTACGAATCCAGGTCACGCCGAGCGGGTAACGCAGCCCGGTGAGGGTTCCTCTCCGGTCGGCCTGGAGCAGAACCGGCCCGATGTCGGTCAACGCCAATACGGTGCGCGAGGCGGCCGAGTCGTAGTGGACCGGCTGCCAGCCGCGTTCGCCCTGGCGCTCGGTGCTGTCGGGGTAGATCACCAGGGTATCGCCGGTGACCCGATATTCCGCAGTTCCTGCCGCCGGCGGCCAGCCGCTCAGGGTGGCAAGACTGCGACTGTCGCCGGCGGCCAGGGCACCGGTCAGCGCCAGGCGATAGGGGACCAGCACCAGCGCCGTGGCCAGCGCCCGGTCGGCGGCGGTACTGCTGACGCGGCGCTCACCCCAGGTGTAGTCGGCTGTCCAGCCGCCGGCCGCCGTCGCCAGGCTGACCCGGCGGGGCTGGGCGGTGAGGCGGTCGTGACTGTCGAGATGAATCAGGCTCAGGTCGGGACCCATCAGGTACTCGGTGGTGCGATTGCCCCGATCGATTCGGTCGCCCCGCGGGAGGTCCCGGGTGATGGTCTCCCGGATCCGATAGCCCGCGGGGACCGTGTCCAGCGTGATGCCCGCAATGCCCAGCGGCAGATCGCCGGCCTGGATCTGGAACCAGGCGTCGCCGGGCGCCAGCCGCAGTGCCGCCTCATCGCGCAGCACCGCCGCTTCGGAGCGACCGCTGCGGCGGACCGTCAGCCAGCCGATTGCCGCACCCCACGCGAGCAGGATGCCGATTGCCGCAAAATTCCGTCGGGAGAGGCCCATACGGGGATCGGATGCAAGCCCCGGGCCTCGGCGGGAGAGCCCGGCTGCACCGGCCCGACTCTCCGCCACGTTGCTCCCGGTTCGGCAACGTCGGTACCATTGGGGGCTATGGCCGAAGAGTTTCTGGTGGTACGCGGTGCCCGCGAGCACAATCTCAAGGATGTCACAGTCCGAATTCCCCGTGACCGGTTGACTGTGATCACCGGGCTGTCGGGTTCGGGCAAGTCATCCCTGGCCTTCGACACCATCTATGCCGAGGGGCAGCGCCGCTATGTCGAGTCGCTGTCGGCCTATGCGCGACAGTTTCTCGGGCTGATGGAGAAACCCGACGTCGATGCCATCGAAGGGCTCTCGCCGGCGATCTCGATCGAACAGAAGACCACCGGGCACAATCCCCGCTCCACGGTCGGCACTGTCACCGAGATCTACGATTACATGCGGCTGCTCTGGGCCCGCGCCGGGGTGCCGCATTGCCCCAACGACGGCACGCCGATCACCCGCTCCAGCGCCGGTCAGATCGCCGACACCATTCTGAGCTGGCCCGAGGGAACCCGGATCGAACTGCTCGGCCCGATGGTGCGCGGCCGCAAGGGCGAATTCCGCGATCTGCTTGATGACCTGCAACAACAGGGGTTTGTTCGGGTGCGGGTCGATGGCGACACGCTCGACATCGATGCTGTGCCGCGGCTCAATCGGCGCCAGAACCATGACATCGCGGTGGTGGTCGACCGGCTGGTGGTTCGGGCCAGCGATCGCGGGCGCCTGGTCGACAGCATCGAGACGGCACTGCGGGTGGCCGATGGCGTGCTGGAGGTGATGCGTCACAGCGGCAGCGGCAAGAAGGCCACCGCCCAGTCGCATCTGTTCAGCGAACGGTTTGCCTGCGCCGAATGCGGCCTCTCGCTCAGCGAACTGGAACCGCGGCAGTTCTCGTTCAATTCGCCCTTCGGGGCCTGTCCCGAGTGTCATGGCGTGGGCACTTCGCGGGTGCCCAGCGTCGAACTGGTTCTTGGCGATTCGCGGCTGTCGATTCTGGAGGGAGTGGTTCTGCCCTGGGGCGAACCCTCGGGCTATCTCCGCAAGGTGGTGTTGCCCACGCTGGCCGACACATTCGGGTTTGACCTGGCGACACCCTGGGGCAAACTGCCGCGCAAGATCCGGACGCTGCTGCTCGACGGTGCGGGCGAAACCACGCTCCACTACGCCGCGACCGGTGCGCGAGGGCGCGAGGTGTCGGGACGCTGGAACGGCATCCTGGCACATGTGGCCGAACGGTGGCGCGAGTCCTCGAGCGACGCCGTGCGAACCGATCTCGAGGCCTACATGGTCGAGCAACCCTGCCCCAGTTGTCAGGGACGGCGGCTCCGCCCGGAGTCGCTGGCGGTGCTGGTGGCGGGGGCCAGTATCGGCGACGTGGTGATGCTGCCGGTCGACCAGGCGATGCAGTTCTTTGACGCCATTCCGATCGGCCGCGATGTGACCGGTGGTGTCGATCCCGAAATCGCCGCACCGATCCTCAAGGAAGTCGTCGAACGGCTGCGCTTCCTCTGCGACGTGGGACTGGAGTACCTCACACTCGGGCGCGGAGCGGGCACCTTGTCGGGGGGCGAGACGCAACGGATCCGGCTGGCGACCCAGATCGGGTCGCGCCTGGTGGGGGTGTTGTACATCCTCGATGAACCCAGCATCGGCCTGCATCAGCGGGACAATGATCGACTGCTGGACACCCTGCGTGATCTGCGCGATCTGGGCAACACCGTCATCGTGGTCGAACACGACGAGGACACCATCCGCGCCGCCGACTACCTGATCGATCTGGGCCCGCGCGCCGGGCGGTTCGGCGGCGAGGTCGTGGCCGAGGGCACGGTCGCTGAGGTGCTCAAGAGCCCCGAGTCGTTGACGGCGCGATATCTGCGCGGTGAACTGCGGATTCCGGTGCCGGCCAGCCGCCGGACGCCGGAGCCGGGGCGGCAGTTGCGGATTGTCGGGGCGCGGGCCAACAATCTCGACAATCTCACTGTCGATATTCCGTTGGGACTGTTTGTCACGGTGACCGGGGTGTCGGGGTCGGGCAAGTCGACCCTGGTGACCGACATCCTCTACCAGACGCTGGCCCGCCATCTCTACCGCGCTCGGCTGCTGCCGGGAGAGCACGATCGGATCGAGGGCCTCGACCAGCTCGACAAGGTGATCGAAATCGATCAGTCCCCGATCGGGCGGACGCCGCGTTCGAATCCGGCCACCTATACCGGCCTCTTCACGCCGATCCGCGAGTTGTTCACCCATCTGCCCGAGGCCAAGATGCGGGGCTACGGCCCGGGCCGGTTCTCGTTCAACGTCAAGGGCGGACGGTGTGAGGCCTGTCAGGGCGATGGTCTGGTAAAGATTGAGATGCACTTCCTGCCCGATGTGTATGTCCCTTGCGAGGTCTGCAAGGGACGGCGCTACAATCGCGAGACGCTGGAGGTGCGCTACAAGGGCAAGAGCATCGCCGACGTGCTGGAACTGACAGTGGCCGACGCGCTGGAGTTTTTCCGGAGTCAGAGCCGCATTGCCGATCGGCTCGAACTCCTCAACGATGTCGGGCTGGGCTACCTCCACCTCGGTCAGGCGGCGACCACGCTCTCCGGTGGTGAGGCACAGCGGGTCAAGCTGGCCAGCGAACTGGCCAAGCGCGATACCGGTCGCACGCTCTACATCCTCGATGAGCCGACCACCGGGCTGCACTTCGAGGATGTGCGCCTGCTGCTCGATGTGCTCCACCGGTTGGTCGCCAAGGGCAACAGCGTGGTAGTGATCGAGCACAATCTTGACGTGATCAAGACCGCAGATTGGGTGATTGACCTCGGCCCGGATGGCGGGGCCCGGGGAGGGCGGGTGGTGGCGGCGGGGCCGCCGGAGCAGGTCGCCGCCGTGGCGGCCAGCCATACCGGACGGTTCCTGGCGCGGATGCTGGCCGACTGAGTCCGACTGCCGCGCGGCGGCCATCGCGATAGATTCCGGTCCCACCGCGAGTGTCGGCGAAAGGAGCGCGCCATGATGCCACCAGAGGCCGTCATTGACATCCTGAGTTTCGCAAACGGTAACGACCGGGCCGTCCGGCTTCACCTGGAAGACGGCAGCGAGCTGGTGGGTGTTCCCTCCAGCGTCGATCTGCATATCACGGCTCACGAAGTGTTCCTGAAACCTGCCGGCAACGACGAGACCGAAATCGCAGTCTCGCTCGGTGCCATCACCTCTGCCGAGTTGCTCTGAATTCATGGTTTCCATTCTCGATATCATCGGTCCGGTGATGGTCGGGCCGTCGTCCTCGCACACCGCCGGGGCCTGTCGTCTCGGGCTGATCGCCCGCGCGCTGGTCGGTGGCACACCGGAATGGGCTCGGATCGAACTGCACGGTTCCTTCGCCCGGACCGGCGTGGGGCATGGCACCGATCGGGCAATCGCCGGTGGACTGCTGGGTTGTGCTCCCGACGACGAACGGCTGCGCGATTCTCTGACGGCCGCCGAAACGGCCGGTGTGACGCTCGAATTCCGGAACGTGAAGCTGCGCGGTGACGTGCATCCCAACACCACGCGCATCACTGTCGGGCGGCAGGGACGTGAAGCGACGCTGGTGGGATCGTCGCTCGGCGCCGGTCGGATCCTTGTGACAGCGATCGACGGCTTCCCGGTCGAGGTGACGGGCAACTACGTCACTCTGGTGCTGGTGGCGAATGATCGGCCCGGCATTGTCGCGCAGGTGGCGCGGGTGTTGGCCGACGACGGCGTCAATCTGGCGACCATGCGGGTCTCCCGCCGCCAGAAGGGCGGCGACGCAATCCATGTATATGAACTCGACTCGATGCCCCCCGAGGGTGTCATCGAGCGGGTCGCCGCGCTTGAGGCGGTGCGAACGGCGCGCGTTGTCGCGCGGGTGGCCTGACATGGTCGAATCACTGCTCGATGCCGTCACCCAGGCCGAGGCCGACGGGATTTCGCTGGGAGAGTTTGCCCTTCGGGCCGAAGCGGCCGAAGGACTGCGCAGTCGCGACGAGATCGAGGCCGGACTCCAGCGGGCGCTCGATGTCATGCGTTCGGCGGTGGACCGCGGCCTGGCGGGCGACGTGTTCTCGGTGTCGGGCTTGGTGGGCGGCGACGCCGCCCGCCTCGCCGCCAGTCGGGGACCGCTGGCGGATACCGCCTTCACCGCCGCCCTGGCCGCCGCCCTGGCGGTGCAGGAGGTCAATGCCGCGATGGGGGTCATCGTCGCGGCCCCCACCGCGGGAGGCGCCGGCGTGCTGCCCGGCACGCTGCTCGGACTGGCCCGGCATCACCAGTGCGGCGCAACGGGCCTCGTTGTCGGGAGCCGAAGGGGGCTGCCAGGCCGAAACCGGCGCGGCGGCGGGTATGGCGGCGGCGGCCGGGGTCGAACTGCTGGGCGGCACGCCGCGCCAGGCCATGCACGCCGTGGCGCTCACCATGCAGGGCACGCTGGGCCTGGTCTGCGATCCGCTGGGCGGTCTGGTCGAGGTGCCCTGCGTCTACCGCAATGCCACCGGAGCCGCCATGGCCCTGGCCGGCATCGAGATGGCCCTCGCCAATGTCGGCTTCCCGATCCCGGTCGATGAGGTGATCGACACCATGGGCCAGATCGGACGCGAAATGGACGTCCGCTATCGCGAAACGGCGGGTGGTGGTCTGGCGGCAACCCCGACCGGACGCCGACTGGCCCGGGAGCGGCTGGTCCAGTTGAAACCGCGCGGCGGCTGATCGTTCCTGCCTGAAACATATCGCCAGCCGGTCTCGTAACGTCTTTCACTCGACTCAGGGAGGTCGTCGTGGATGACATTCTGGCCATCATTTTCATCTTCGGAGGCGGAACGCTGGTGCTGCTGTCGTTCTCACCCCTGGGCAAGGCGCTTGCCGACCGGGTCCGCCATGGCAAGCAGCCGCGGGAACCGCTGATTGACGACGCGCTGTACGATGAGGTCGAGCGGCTGCGGGGGGATATGACCGAGATGCAGGAGCGGCTCGATTTTACCGAGCGGATGATCGCGTCTCAGCCGCCGGCTGTGGTGCGCCAGGGTGATCCACCGACGGTGGCCGAATGAAGCGTCTCATCGCCCGACTGCTCGGCGCGCTGCTCTGTGTGGTTCTGGCGGGCAGTGCCCTGGCGTTCCTGACCGGTGTGCTGCGAATGACCGAGAACATGGGGTTTGAGTACACCCTGCTGGGCTTTCTCGGTGCGGCGCTGATCTTCTACCCGCTGCTGCGCGGCCCGTTGGGCAAGGCGATCGCCCGGATGCTGGAGGGTGAGGACGCCGAGAGCGACCTGCTGCTCGGGAGCCGGATGGCGGACCTGGAGGATCGGCTCCAGGAGTTGACGCTGGAAAATCAGCGTCTGGCGGAGATCGAGGATCGGCTGGAGTTCGCCGAGCGGCTGCTGACCGGCCAGGGCGATCCGATCCGGGAGCAGCGCTGATGGCCAGCGGGCCGGAATCCGTGACCGGCGACGGCGTGGCGAGAGACCAGACACGGGAGCGTGGCTGATGGACGCACTGAAGCGGATGGCGGCATTTCTGCTGGCCGTGGCGTTGGCGGGAGCCGCGTTGCTGTGGGTTGTGTTCGTGATCGAGGAGATGCGCGACGTCGGTGCCGTCGTCGGTCTGCTGGCCGGGGCTGCGGTCTTTGGCTGGCTGGCGCAGGGTCCGGTGGGTAAGGGCTTGACCCGGATCCTGACCGGCAATCCGGCGCCGCCGCCGCTGGCGGTGTCGGAGGAGTATCTCGAACTTCACGATCAGCTTCGCGCTGAGCTGCAACGCCTCAACGATGTGGAGGACCGGCTGGATTTTGCCGAGCGACTGTTGGCGCGGCAGGTCGAGGGCTCGCCTCGGGGCGAACCGTGATCGGCCACCCGCGGCCGGGCGGCGGCGGTGGGGTCTTCCTGGCGCTGGTGGGGGCGTCGGGTGTGGCGATCCTGGCGGGTCTGTTGGTGGCGACCGCGCTGCTCGGTCCGCCGGTGATCCCGATCTGGGGCGCGGTGTCGGTGTTCGGTTGGTTGACGCTGCGGGGGCCGGTGGGCGAGGCGATCGGCGCGCGGCTGCGGGGAGGAGTCGCGCCGGAGTTGCCGCCGGTTCCCGACGAGGTCTATGCCGAGCTTGATGAGTTGCGGGCACGGATGGCGGAAATGGAGGAGCGCCAGGATTTTGCAGAGCGGCTGCTGGCGCGGCGATCACCGGGCGACGGGGGAGGCGATCATGGCGAAAGCTGACAAGCAGGAATGGATTGCCGGTGCATTCGTGGGCATCGGTTTGGCAGGAATGGGTCTTTTCGGGGCATTGGCCGCCGCCTCCGCGACCCTGGGGTCGGTCGCGGTTCCGATTTGGGCGATGGCGGTGGCCATCGTCGCGGTGGTCGTAAAATCTCCGGTCGCCAAGGCCTTTGCCCAGCGCCTCTCGCAGGACACCGGCTCCGAGTCGGCCCTGAGTGATCAGGTCTACGGCGAGCTTGATGAGTTGCGGGCGCGGGTGTTGGAACTGGAGGAACGGCAGGACTTTTCCGAACGGATGCTCACCAGCCGCGCCCGCGAGGGCGATCCGGCCTGATCTCACGTTGGCGGCCTCGCAGGGCCGCACTACGTTTCCGGCGCACCCGGGCCGGGGACGCACCTCAAGGAGCCGCAATGACCACACGAGAAGACATCGAGGCATGGTTGGATCGACTGGAGTTGCCGGTCGAGACCATCGCCGACGACATCTGGCTGGTGCCGACCGAGGGTGGGGCGGAACTGGCGATCAACTTCGCCCCGCCGGTGCTGGTGCTGCGCACCCGGGTGATGAAGTTGCCGGGCGACCCGTTGCGCGCAGGTGAACTGTGCCGCTTGTTGCTCGAGTTCAACGCCCGTGACCTGGTGCATGGATCGTACGGGGTGGAAGGCGACCACGTGGTGCTGACCGACGCCCACGACCTGCAGGATCTTGACTATTCCGAGTTCGAAGCGAGCATCGATTCGCTCACTCTCGCGCTCGCATCCCACGCCGCCAGCCTCGCGCCGTACGGAGAAGGGTGATCATCCATGGGCATCTTTGATCGTTTCGCGACGATGTTGAAGTCGAACATCAACGACCTCATCTCTCGGGCCGAAAACCCGGAGAAGATGTTGAACCAACTCATCACCGACATGCGGGGCCAGTTGGACAAGGCCCGCCAGCAGGTCGCCCAGGCCATCGCCGACGAGAAGAAGCTCGCCGCCGACGCCGCCGCGATGAAGAAGCAGGCCGAGGACTGGGAGCGGCGGGCCATGCTGGCCGTCCAGGAAGGTCGTGATGATCTCGCCAAGCAGGCGCTGATGCGCTACAACGAGGCCTTGCAGGGCGCGCAGGCGCTGCATGAGACCTGGCAGCGCAGCAAGCAGGAAACCGAGACACTCAAGAACTCGCTCCGGCAGCTCAACGACAAGATCGAAGAGGCCAAGCGCAAGAAGAACATCCTGATTGCGCGGGCGCGGCGGGCCGAAGCGCAGCAGCGCATTCAGGACACGCTGTCCGGGATGGGCGACAAGAGCGCCTTCGAGTCGTTTGAGCGGATGCAGGAGCGGATCGAGTCGAATGAACGCAAGGCGCTGGCGGCGGCGGAGTTGCAGGAGGAGTTCTCGGGTGATCGCCTGAGCCGCGACTTCGAACAACTGGAGTACCACGGCAGTGCCGACCAGCAGTTGCTCGAGCTGAAGCAGAAGATGGGGCTGCTGGGGGGCGGCACCGCCGCGCCCAAGCAGATCGGTGACGGTGGGGATGACGGCGAGGAGAATCAGTCGGCGTGAGCGCTCCTCGACATCTCATTCTGGCCGATGGTGATTTTTCGCCGTTGCTCTCGAAGACGGCAAACTCGGTGATCCGCTACCAGCCGGATCGGGTGGTGGCGGTGCTGGATCGCTCCAAGGCGGGGCAGACCGCTCAGCAGGTGATCGGCTTCGGCGGCGACATTCCGGTGGTGGCCTCGATGGCGGAGGGCCTGCGGCTGGGAGCGACCTCGGTGCTGATCGGGATTGCTCCGGTCGGCGGCGGGCTCCCCGCGGAGTGGCGCGACTGGATCCGTGAGGCACTGGAGGGCGGCTGCGATGTGGTCAGCGGGCTGCACACCTTTTTGGGTGACGACCCGGTGCTGGCCCAGGCGGCCCGCGAGCACGGCCGAACCATCCACGACATCCGCAAGCCGCCGGCCGATCTGCCGGTGGCCAGTGGTCGGGCCCGCGACCTCGACGCGCTGGTGGTTCTGGCTGTGGGAACCGACTGCAACGTCGGCAAGATGACAGCCCAGCTCCAGTTGGTGAACGGGCTGCGGTCCCGCGGCCTCAAGACCAACTTCGTCGCCACCGGCCAGACCGGCATCATGATCGAGGGCTGGGGCATCGCCGTCGATGCCGTGGTGGCGGACTTCATCGCCGGGGCCGCGGAAACCATCACCGTGCGCGGCGCGCGCGACGCCGACGTGGTGCTGGTCGAAGGGCAGGGCAGCATCAATCATCCCGGCTACAGCGGGGTGACGCTGGGGCTGCTGCACGGCTCGACTCCCGATGCGCTGATTCTCTGCCATCAGCCCAGTCGCCGCTACATCGGCGACTACCGCAAGGCGGCCTGGCTTGAGCTGCCGCCGCTGCGCCGCTACGTCGCCCAGTACGAGGCGCTGGCCCAACTGGTCCATCCGGCCCGGGTGGTGGGTGTGGCACTCAACACCTTTGACCTGAGTGAGGCCGAGGCGCGAGCTGCCTGCGACGCCGCGCAGCAGGACACCGGCTTGCCGGCCACCGATCCGGTGCGTTTCGACTCGGCGCCGCTGCTGGATGCGCTGGTCGCCGCCCACGCGGCGCATCGCCG
>CBFGTB010000066.1:0-12812 GCA_965651715.1 uncultured Gemmatimonadales bacterium | reverse complement strand
GTCGCTTTAGCGACGGGCACAGACTCGCCGCTCTCGCCGAGCCGTCGCTTTAGCGACGGGCCACCGCGACGCATCGTCTCTCTTCTTTCTCTCTTCTCTCTTCTACCCCTCCACCACCGCCCCGTCAAACCCCGGCTCCACTCGCGCCGGGAGGCGGCGCAGCAGATCCGCGTGGGGCGTCTCATGGGTCAGGTGGGTGAGCAGGGTACGGGGGGCGCCGATTCGGGCTGCGATCTCGATCGCCTGGGGAATGGAGAGGTGGGTCGGGTGGGGCCGCCACCACAGGGCGCTCAGGACCAGCACTTCGACGCCCTGGAGTTGATCGATGGCGTGGTCGGGGACGTCCTGCACGTCGGTCAGGTAGGCGATCGAACCGATCCGGTAGCCGAAGACCGTCTCGCGGCCGTGGTTGAACGCCAGCGGCAGCACGCTCACTCCGGCGATGCTGACCGGGACGTCGGGCGCCAGCGCGGTGGTGGTGAGGCGCGGCTTGGAGGTGCCGGCCAGGGGCACCACCGCCGGGTCGAAGATGTAGCTGAAGCGGTGCTCAAGGTGCCGCATGGTATCGGCCGGGCCGTACAGCGGCAGGGGAGTGTCGCGCAGGTTGGAGATGCTGCGCAGATCGTCGATGCCGTGAACGTGGTCGGCGTGAAGATGGGTGTAGAGCACCGCGTCGATCCGACTGACCCCGGCGGCCAGCAGTTGCAGCCGCAGCTCCGGCGGGGTGTCGATCAGCAGGGTGGCGTGATCGGTGGCCACCAGGGCCGCGCTGCGGCTGCGCCGGTCGCGCGGGTCGCTGGAGTGACAGGTGGCGCAGTCGCAGCCGATCTGCGGAACCCCCATCGAGGTGCCGGTGCCGAGCAGGGTCAGCCGCACCGGATCAGACCGTCTCGACCTTGAGCAGATTGGTGGTGCCCGGCACGTCGAAGGGCACGCCGCAGGTCACGACCACCCGGTCCCCCTCCTGCACGATGCCGTTCGAGTGCAGATAGGCCCGGGCCAGGTTCCACATCGGGTCGTAATTTTTGAGATGCGGCATCATCACCGGCACCACACCCCAAGACAGCGCCAGTTGCTGATAGGTGTCCGGCTCGGCGGTGAGCGCGAAGATCGGCACCCGCGGGCGGTACGACGACACGGTGCGGGCGGTGAAGCCGCTTGAGGTGAAGCAGACCACCGCCTTGGCATCGAGCATGTCGGCGGCTGTCGCGACCGCCACCGCGATGGCGTCCTCGGTCGGGACCGAGCCCTCGACAGTGCGCGAGAAGTGCGGCGCGGGCACCTGCCAGCGACGCCGCTCGGAGTCGCTGGGCTTGAGGCGGACCCCCTCGACCTCGCGGGCGATCCGATCCATCGCCAGCACCGCCTCCAGCGGGTAGCTGCCGACCGCCGTCTCGGCCGAGAGCATCACGGCGTCGGTGCCGTCAAGGATGGCGTTGGCGACGTCCGACGCTTCGGCCCGGGTGGGCCGGGGATGGGAGATCATCGACTCCAGCATCTGGGTGGCGGTGATCACCGGCTTGCCGTGGCGGTTGGCCAGCTTGATCAACCGCTTCTGCACCAGCGGCACCTGCTCGAACGGCAGCTCGACGCCGAGGTCGCCCCGAGCGACCATCAGGGCGTCGGCCACCTCGAGGATCTGGTCGAGATTCCGCAGCGCGGTGTCCTTTTCGATCTTGGCCACCAGCCGGGTCCGGCCCGAGACCATCCGGCGCACTGTCTCGACATCCTCGGCCCGCCTCACGAACGAGATGCCGATGTACTCCACCCCCAACGCCGCCACCCGCCGCACCTCCTCGGCGTCGGTGTCGGTCACCGCCGGTGCGCTCACGTCGGCGCCGGGCAGGTTCATGCCCTTGTTCGACTTGAGCAGGCCGCCGTACTGCACCCGACCCTCGACCCGATCGCCCCGGACCGCCGTGACCTCGACGGCGAGCAGCCCGTCGTCGAGCAGAATCCGCGAGCCGGGATGGACGTCGCCCGCCAGTTCGGGATAGGTCGTGGGCAGTTCGTTGCCGCTGGCGATCTCGTCGGGTGCGAAGACCACAGTCTCGCCCGGTTCCAGCGTGATCGGCTGCTCCAGGCGGCCGACCCGGATTCGGGGACCGTGCAGGTCGACAAGGATCCCGGTGGGACGCTGGGCGTCGGTCCGGGCCTGGTGAATGCGGCTGATCCAGTCACTGCGGCTCTCGGGCGTGCCGTGTGACGCGTTGATTCTGACCACATCGATGCCGGCGCCGAGCAGGGCGCGCATCTGGCCTGGATCATCCCAGGCGGGGCCCATGGTGGCAACGATCTTGGTGCGGCGGATCGACGATCCGATCATGGTGTGTGGGTGCTCCGGCAGCGGGAAGGGAAGGTGCGACATGGCAATCTAGCGGATTGCTTGCTGGTTGGGGAGCTACCAATCGGACCGCAAAATCTGTCACCATTCCACGTCGGCGGTGGAATTGTGGGTAACAGGTTTTCCACGTCGCCGTCAGGCTGCGACGGCGTGGCTGTCAGTCGCCGGCGGTGAGCAGTCACCCACCGATCGACATCTCTTCCACATCGCGTTTCAGCCGATCGGGAGTCGGGAATCGACTTGTCACATCTGTGGAAGTTTTGACTTTTCCACCGGTGGACTGGTGGATATCCCTGGGGAAGATCGGCGCGACGGGCGTGCTGAAAGGGTTTCCGGGGTAGCGGAGTTTTCCACGTCAAGCAAATTCTCCAACTACAGCATCCACAAAGGATTAACTCGCTCGCTTTATGTGGAAACTTGGGGTGGTGACAGTCGATTTTCGGCTCTAATCCCGGCCTGGCTGCCGCTTTGCGGCGTTGAAGAGCGGCCCCGGTCGGGCATCCTTTGGCGGAGTGGGGTGGCGGCAGTAGATTGTCCGCCGACACGATCACTTCCTAAAATCAGGAGCGGCAATGGGTGAGTTGAAGGCGAGGCTGCTGGCGGGGTTCGGGGATGGGATTCGGCTGACCGCGACCGGTGTGGAAATCTCCCGGGTCGAGGTGCTCCAGAGTGCAGCCACCGACGAGCTGGTGTCGCGGGCCGTCTTCGGCGACGAGGCCGAGCGGGAGGCGGCCCGTGGGCTGCTCTGGGATATCGGTCAGGCGGTGGGAGCGCGGCCGGCCTCGATCCACGATCTGTACATGGCGCGGGGCCGGGGCGATGTCGCCGGCTTCACTGTGCCGGCGATCAACGTGCGGATGATGGCCTACGATACCGCGCGGGCGGTGTTCCGCGCGGCGCGGGTGCGCAATGCCGGAGCAATTCTGCTGGAAATCGCCCGGAGCGAGATTGCCTACACCGATCAGCGTCCGGCCGAGTATGTGGCGGTGATGATCGGCGCCGCCCTGCGGGAGGGGTTCCATCAGCCGCTGTTCATCCAGGGCGACCACTGCCAGGTGAACGCCAAGAAGTACCAGGCCGACGCCGCCGCCGAGGTGGGAGAGGTCAAGAAGCTGATCGCCGAGGAGGTTGCCGCCGGCTTCTACAATATCGATGTCGACACCTCGACCCTTGTCGATCTGTCCCATGCCACGCTGGCCGAGCAGCAGCGGGCCAACTACGAGCGGGCGGCCGAGATCACCCGGTTCATCAGGGAGCGGGAGCCGGCCGGTGTGACGGTGTCGGTGGGGGCCGAAATCGGCGAGGTGGGGCACAAGAACTCCACGGTGGAGGAGCTTCACGCCTTCATGACCGGCTATGCCGCCAGTCTGGCGGCGGGTGGTCCGGCGATCGGGATCTCGAAGATTTCGGTCCAGACCGGGACATCGCATGGTGGGGTGGTGCTGCCTGACGGGTCGATCGCCGACGTCAAGCTGGATCTCGAGGCCCTCGAGGCGCTGTCGCGGGTGGCCCGCGACGATTACGGCCTGGGCGGGGCGGTGCAGCACGGCGCCTCGACCCTGCCGAGCGACGCCTTTGGCAACTTCCCCCGGGTGGAGACCGCCGAGATTCACCTGGCCACCAATTTCCAGAACATCATCTTCGACCACCCGGCCTTGCCGGCCGAGCTGCGGCAGCGGATGTATGCCTGGCTCGACGCCAATGCCGCCGGCGAGCGGGGCGGGTCCGACTCGGACGAGCAGTTCTACTACAAGACCCGCAAGAAGGCGATCGGCCCGTTCAAGCGGGAGGTGTGGCAGCTCGATCCTGAGGTTCGTCGCCAGATCGGGGCGTCGCTTGAGGAAACCTTCGGGTTTCTGTTTGATCAGCTCAAGGTCGGCGACACCGCCCGGCTCGTCTCGCAGTACATTTCGGCACCCGCGATCCGGCACGGGGCGCTTGCCACAGTGAGCGCGGTCGCTGAAGACGATCCGGATGCCGGCGAATGAGGGGAAGGGGGCAGCAGATGGCACGTGAAAGCGAACGGCCCGACGTCATCATCGAATCCGATGGCGGAGCGGGTGTGAAGTGGTTCCTGGTCGGTGCCCTGATCGGCGCCGGGGTGGCGATGCTGTATGCTCCGCAGTCGGGCGAGCGGACCCGGCGCGATCTGGGGCGCAAGGCCCGGCGGATTCGGCGCGATGTCGAAGGTCGGCTTGAGGATGTCCGCGACGAGGTCAGCGAGCGGGGGCGTCGGCTCAAGGCGTCAGCCGAAGAACTGGCCGACAACGTCAAGCACGAAGTGCGCGATGGGCGCCGGGCGATTCGTAAGACCGCCTCGAACGCGCGCGATGAGCTTGAGCGTCGCCTCGATGATGCCCGGGCTCGCCGCCGGGCGGCGGTGGCGGCCGATGGTGTGGCCGAAATCGACGAGGATGAGGCCGCGCTCTAAGTGAGCGGCGGCACCACACCTGAATCGCGAGAGAGCCCGCCCACCGGCGGGCTTTCTGGCGTCATTCCCCATGTCCCGCCGCTGATCAGCCGGGTCGAGGCGGTGGTGGAGCGGGCCAACATTCCGCTGCTCGCCTCGGCGCTGACCTTCGACACGCTGTTGGCTCTGGTGCCGTTCGCGCTGCTGATTCTGCAGGGGCTGGCGGTGCTGCTCAGGCAGACCCGCTTTGCCGCCCTGGCCGACCCCGAACGGCTGCTCACCACCCTGCTGCCGGCTCACGCCCACGGCGTGGCGGGCCGCGATCCCTTCGTGTTGATCGAGGGAGTCGTGAACGCGGTCCAGGGCTACCAGAGCCAGGTCACCTGGGTGGCGGTGCCGGCCTTTCTCTGGTTCGGGTCCCGGCTGTTCAGTTCGGCCCGCAACACTCTCTCGACGGTGTACGACGCCAAGGCGCCGCAGCGGCATCACCGGCTGGTGCTCGATGTGCTGCTGGGTTTCGTGTTCGGCAAGCTGCGGGACTTCGCGATGATGGGTTTCGTGGTGGCGCTGGTGCTTGTCAATGCGGTGCTGACGGCGGCGGTGCGGATCGCCGAGCAGAACTGGTTTGTCGGCATCCCGGTGTTGCAGCTCTTCGGGACCACGCTGGGGCAGTTGATGGGCGAGGCGGTGGCGATCGGCTCGGCGCTGGTCCTGGTGATGACCATCTACCGCTATGCCTCGCCCCAGCGCCTGTCGTGGCGAGCCTCGCTGTCGGCGGCCATCTTCGCCACCCTGGGTTTCGAGCTGGCCAAACGGCTCTACGGCCTCTACCTCGCTGTCGGCGCCCGGGGTGAGGTGTACAGCATCGACGTCAACCTCGGCGCGGTGCTGCTGTTCCTGCTCTGGGTCTGGTGGTGTGCGCTGGTCTTTCTGATCGGGGCCGCCGTGGCCGATGTGCAGGATCGCGGTCGACCCGGCCGCCACCGGGTCCCGGTGCCCTGAGCGGGCGTCGGCGCTAATTTCAGTCACTCCCTCACAGATGAGTTCCGCGATGTGCTTCCCGTTCCGGCTGGTCATGTGCGCGATCGGTGTCACCGCTCCGGCGGTGGCCCAGGTGCCCCTCACCGTCACGGTTGCCCCCGGCGCCCCGGCCTATGAGTTCTACGGCACCGGGCCGTGGAACCCGGCGGTGCCGCGGCCCGATTCGCTGCTGGGCTATCCGGTCGGCAGTCGGCAGACGATGTACTACCAGCAGCGGGCCGTGCTCGACGCCATGGCGGCGGCGGCGCCGGAGCGGGTGCGTTTCGAGGTCACCGGTCGCTCGGCCGAAGGCAAGGAGATGCGGGTGCTGATCATCTCCTCGCCGGCCAACCTGGCCCGGATGGATGCCATCCGCAGCGACCTGGCCGCCCTGGCCGACCCGCGCAGCAGCGACGCCGTCGCGGCGGCGGCGATTGTCGATCGCACGCCGGCCGTGGCCATCCTGTCGCACTCGATCCACGGCAACGAACCGGCGGGATTCGAAGCGGCCATGGTCACCAGCTACATCCTGCTGGCCTCGGAGGCTCCCGAAATCACCAGCCTGCTCGACAGTCTTGTGGTGATCATCAACCCCTCGCAGAACCCCGATGGTCATGAGCGCTTCGCCGCCTGGAGCAACTCGGTGGCGCTGGGACGCCCCGAATCGGCAGCATTGGAGCAGCGGGAGCCCTGGGCGATTCAGGGCCGATACAACCACTACCGCTTCGACATGAATCGCGATCTGCTGGCGCTGTCACAACCGGAGACCCGGGCCACGGCGGCGCTGATGCTGCGCTGGCATCCCCAGCTCTTCATCGATCTGCACAGCACCACGGCGCAGTACTTCTTCCCGCCGTCGGCTGCCCCGATCAATGCCCATGTGCCGCCCCGATCTGTGGCGTGGCTTGAACGCTTCGGCGCCGCCAATGCCGCAGCCTTCGATCACTACGGCTGGCAGTACTTCGTGCGCGATGTGTTCGATCTGTTCTATCCCGGCTACTGGGACACCTGGCCCTCGTTGCTCGGCGCCACCGGGATGACATTCGAAACCGACGGCGGGCCCGAACTGATGCTGCGCAAGGGCGACGGCAGCATCACCACTTTCCGGGAAGGCATCGCCCACCATGTGGTGACCTCAATCGCATCGCTGACCACCCTGGCGCGTAACCGGCACGAACGACTCGGCGACTATCGCCAGTTCTTTGAATCGGCAGTGACTGCCGGCGACGACTTCCGGCAGGTGGTCATCGCGCCGGGACCCGATCCGGAGCGCACCCGTGAGGTGATCGATCATCTCCGCTTCCAGGGCATCGAGGTGCAGCAGGCCGGCGATCAGTTCACCGTCGCGCGGGGCCACGATTATCTCGGTCGCGGAACCAGCTCCCGCCGCTTTCCGGCCGGCAGCTACCTGATCGACATGGCGCAGCCGCAGGGGCATCTGGCGCGGGCGATTCTGGAGCCGCAGGCAGGGGTGGACAGCGCCTTCGCCCAGCGCCAGATCGATCGGTTCGAGCGCAATCGCCGTCGGGGCGACAACACCCCGCGTGAGGGCTACGAGTTCTACGACATCACCGCGTGGGCGGTGCCGCTCACCTACGGCCTCGACGCGGTGTGGACCGACACCCCGGTGAACGTGGTGAGCCGCGCGGTGACCGACCGTCGCGGTCGTGATGCAGTCGCGCTGGGGCGGGGGCAGAGCGGTTATCTGATTCCGCCGGGCACGCGCGACGGTCAATCGCTGGCGCTGGCGCTGCTGCGCGACGGCTTCCGGCTGGGGGTGAGCGAGGGTCCGCTCCGGGCCGACGGTGTGGACTACCCCGCCGGTACGATCGTGATTCGGACAGTGCGCAACAGCGACTCACTCGACGCCGCGCTCCGACGGCATCTGCTGCGCTATCCCGCCCGGGTGATCCCGGTGGCCTCGGCCTTTCCCGATCAGGGCCAGACCGGCATCGGCAGCGAATCGATCCGTCCGGTGTATGCGCCCCGGGTGCTTGTCGCTGCGGGCGACGGCGTGTCGCAGCCGGTGTTCGGTGACGTGTGGTGGTATCTCGAGCGCGAACTGGGTCAGGAGTTTGTGCCGGTCGAAGCGAGTCGGCTCGCCACGATGGCCCTTGATGAGTACAACGTGATCATCCTGCCCGACGGTCGCTATGCCGGTGTGCTCGGCGGTCGCGGCATGGAGCGACTGCGGGATTGGGTCCGCGGCGGCGGTGCGCTGATCGCCATCGGCAGCGCGGTCTCGCTGCTCGAGGAAAAGGAGATGGGGCTGCGTACCCCGCTCGAACGGGCGGTCGAGAAGGAACTGCTGCCGAGCGACACCGCCGTGGCGGCGAGCGCGGAGCCGGCGCCGTTTGTCAGCCCGACGGCGACCGGCAATCACCAGCCGGAGTATGTCCCGGGCGCCATTGCCCGCGCCGCGCTCGATCCGACCAGTTGGCTGCGCTGGGGCTATCCCGATGACGTGCTGGCCGTGCCGGTGCCGGGTGACTTTCTGGCGCCGAGCACTGATGGGATCAACGCCGTGATCTTTGACACCGACGCGCCGATCCTGGCGGGATTCAGTTGGCCGGGCAACACCGACAAGTTCCTGCCCGGTTCGGTGTGGGCCACAGTCGACCCCGCCGGACGCGGCACTGTGGTGTCCTTCGCCGAGGATCCGCTCTTCCGCGGCTTCTGGCGCGGCACGGCCATGCTGTTCACCAACGCGCTGCTCTTCGCGGCCGGTCGCTGAGGCGATTCTCCCGGTCCGGCTGACGTTTATCGCTTTGACTCCGCCGGCCGATTCGGCTACTATTGGCGTGCCCCAGGTCCGAAGGGCGCCGACGCGCGAACCGCGTCAGGGCCTCGCCGGCAGCAGCGCTAAGCGATGCTCGGTGTCGCTTCGGGAAGCCTGGGGCACTTGCTTGCCCCTCCGAATCGTGCAGGTTGCCATGTCACTCGCCCTTGCCCGTCGATATCGCCCGCGCCGCTTTGCCGAGTTGCTGGTGCAGGACCACGTCACGGCGGCGCTGCGTGGCGCCGTGGTCAAGCAGCGGGTGGGCCACGGTTATCTGTTGGCGGGACCGCGCGGCGTCGGCAAGACCACCGCGGCCCGGATCCTCGCCATGGCGCTCAACTGCGCCCAGCGCACCGCTGAGGGGGAGCCCTGCGGCGAGTGCGAATCCTGTCAGCGGATCTCGACCGGACGGGCCAACTTCGACGTTGTCGAAATTGATGCCGCGAGCAATCGCGGCGTCGACGATGCCCGCGAGCTGCGCGAGCAGGCGATGTACTCGGCGTCGGAGGCCGGGCGGCACAAGGTCTACATCGTCGACGAAGCTCACATGCTCACCCGCGAGGCCTGGAACGCGCTGCTCAAGATTCTCGAGGAGCCGCCACCGGGGGTGGTGTTTGTCTTCGCGACCACCGAGCCGCAGAAGATTGCCAACGTCGCCGCGCCGGTGATGTCGCGTTTGCAGCGCTTCGATTTTCGCCGGATCGGGCCGTTGGCGATTCAGCAGCGGCTGGCCGAGGTGGTGGCGCTTGAACAGATGGCGGCCGACGACGATGCGCTGCTGCTGATTGCCCGCCATGCCGATGGCGGCATGCGCGACGCACTGTCGGTATTGGATCAGTGTCTCTCCTTTGGCGAGGGCCCGCTCACTGCGGCGCGGGTGCGTGAAGTGCTGGGCCTGATCGACGAGGAATCCTTCGGCGGGCTGCTCGCGCTGGTGGCCGAACGCCGGCCCGGCGACGTGTTCCCGGCCGTCGATCGCCTGGTGGACGCCGGCGCCGATCTGGTCGAGGTGGCCGGCGGCCTGGCCGAGCTGTTGCGCGCCGTGGTGATGCATCACTACGGCGTGGCGCCTGAGGCGTTGGGCGAGGCCAGTCGGCAGGTGGTGGCGACGGCGGCGGGCGGGATCGGAGCCGAAGACGCGGTGCGGATGCTCAAGCTGCTGGCCGACAACGAAACCAACCTGCGGCGCAGCGCCGATCCCCGGTTGATTCTGGAAATGCTGCTGCTGCGCTGGGCGATGATGGACCGAGCCGTTGATCTCCGGGCGTTGCTGGCGGGCGCCGATGTGCCGGTGGTTGCGCCGCACAGCGGACCCGCGCCGCGGCCCGTGGCTCAGCAGCCGACGGCCGAGCCGGCGGCGGACGCGAGTGCTCCGGCCGCTCCGGCCTTCTCGGTGCCGTGGAACAATGCTGCGGTTCGCGCCGCCTGGCCCGAGATCGTGGCCACCGCCAGCCGTCAGAGCCGCTTTCTGGGGCAAGCGCTTGACGGCGCCACTCCTGCGGTGGCGGAGGCGGGCGAGCTGGAGCTGCGGTTCGGCCCCGATCAGGCGGTGTTGATGGAGGGGATCGAGCGGCAGCGGGCCGCCGTCGAGGCGCTGGTTTCGGCCCGGCTCGGCACCGCAGTGCGGCTGGTTCTGGTGGGGGACGGCGGCGGCGGGTCGGCCGGAGGGGCGCCGCGGGAGCGGCTTACCAGCGACACCATTCGGCGCGATCGGCTCGAGGAACTCCGCCGCCGGGATCCGGCCCTCGATGCGATGGCCGACTCGTTAGATTTGGAGCTGGTGGACGAGCAGTAGCGGCGTCCCACTGGTGGACTCCTCAGCAAGGTGGGCGAGCTTGGCGGACTGGCAACAGCACAATCCCCAGCCGGGGCAACAGGGTGAGCGGCGGAACGCGCTCTCCGAACAGGAATTGGCGGCCCGGACGGTCGAGGTCGAGGCCGGCGCCGGGGCGGTGCGGGTCCGGGTCGATGGCCGCGGTCGGGTGCGTCATCTGGCGATTGAGCCGGCGGCCTTTGCCGGGCGCGACCATGAACTGCTTGCCGATCTGATTCTCGGCGCGCTGGCGGAGGCGCAGCGGCGGGCCAGCGATCTGGCCGCCGCCGATCGACCGGCAGGAAGTGCGTGGACGCCCTCGAGCGGCTGATCGGGGAGTTCGCCAAGCTTCCCGGGATCGGTCGCAAGACGGCCAGTCGGCTCGCCTATCATCTGTTGCAGCAGCCGCGCGAACGGATGACCCTGCTGGCGGCGGCCCTCGGCGATGTGGCCGATCGGGTCCACCCCTGCGCCAGTTGTGGTGCGCCCACCGAGGACGAGATCTGCGCGATCTGCGGCGATCCGCGACGGGACGGCTCGCTGCTCTGCGTGGTCGAGGAGCCGTCGGCAGTGGCCGTGCTGGAGCGGGCCGGGGTGTATCGGGGTCGATATCTGGTGCTGGGTGGCCGACTCTCTCCTTTGGAGGGCATCGGACCTGACGCCCTCCGGATCGGCCTGCTGACCCGCCGCCTCGACGGCGGCGGCGTGGCGGAGGTGATCCTGGCCACCAACTCGTCGCTCGAAGGCGAGGCGACTGCTACCTACCTGCAGCAGCTCCTGAGCCGCTATGGCGTCAGGATCTCGCGATTGGCACGGGGACTGCCTGTGGGAGGCGAACTTGAATACATCGACGGAGTGACCCTGACCCACGCACTGACCGCCCGGGAGGCCCTGTGACCAGCCGCCGCTCCGCCCTGCCGGCCTTCATGGCCGCGGCCGTGCTCGGCGCCGCGGGCGGCTGGCTGCTGGCCCGGACCCACGACTGGACCCAGCGGCGCGATCTGTTCAGCCGCCATCCGTGGCAGCGGTTCGCGGCGCTGGGCTGGATTGAACGCACCGGTGACCTCGCCGCCATCGCCGTGCTGCATGACTACCTCGACTGGGAGCGGCAGCCCCGGCTGCGGCTGCGGGCCCAACGGGTCCTCGCCGACCTGCGTCGGAGGGTCGCATGACCAGTCCCCGGGCGGCGTCCTGGTCGTTCCGTGAGGAGGACTCCAGCGCCATTCGCCGCGTGCTGCACCAGTTCCTTCACGATGCCCAGGGACGCACCGCGCTGCTGGTGGATCGGGCCGGCCAGATGCTGGTCACTGTCGGTGAGCCGCCCCGGTTCGATCCGACGGCCTTTGCCTCACTCACCGCCGCCGACTTTTCGGCAAACGACCAACTGGCCCGGCTGCTGGGTGAGCCCGAGTTCGGTGCGCTGTTCCATCAGGGCGAAAAGGAATCGTTGTACCTGGCCGATATCGCTCGCCGGGTGATTCTGGTGGTGCTGTTCGACAACCGCACCACACTCGGTCTCGTCAAGCTGCGGATGAAGGCGGCGGTGGCCGAACTGACGGCGATATTCACTGCCATGTTCGATCGCGATCCGGCGCAGGATGCGTCCGAGGTCGATTCGGCCTTCCTGGGCGAGGCCGCGGACGAGCTCGACAAACTCTTCGGAACCTGAGGATCCCTCCGGCATGTCGCTGATCAACTACGCCTCGCGCGAGATCAACTGCAAAATCGTGTACTACGGTCCTGGCCTGGGCGGCAAGACCACCAATCTGGAGTATGTCTACGAGAAGGTCGCGCCGTCGTCGAAGGGCAAGCTGATCTCGCTGGCGACCGAGACGGAACGGACGCTGTTCTTCGATTTCCTGCCGGTCGATCTGGGCACCATCCGCGGCTTCCGCACCCGATTCCATCTCTACACCGTGCCGGGGCAGGTGTACTACAACGCCTCGCGCAAGCTGATTCTCAAGGGGGTGGACGGGGTGGTCTTCGTGGCCGATTCGCAGATCGATCGGATGGAGGCCAATCTCGAAGCGATGCAGAATCTGTACGACAACATGGCGCAGCACGGCTACAACCTGGCGACCATGCCGTTCGTGGTGCAGTACAACAAGCGCGATCTGCCCAATGCCGCGCCGATCGCCGACCTTGAGGCGGCGCTCAATCCCGGCTTCCCGGTCGAGGACGAAGCCCGCCGCAAGCCCACGCCTGATCCCTACCGCCCGGGCGAGTATCTGGTGCGCGAGGTCGACGGCACCTGGATCGAGCGGGTGCCCGCCTTCGAAGCCGTCGCGGTGCGGGGCGAGGGGGTCTTCGACACCCTCAAGGCGGTCAGCAAGCAGGTGCTCAAAACTCTTGGCTGAGCCGAGGCGCGGGATGATCTGGAACCTGCCGAATCTGCTGACTGTGGCGCGGATCGCCATCACGCCGGTGGTGGCGTTCCTGCCGTTTA
>CBFGTB010000065.1:0-12824 GCA_965651715.1 uncultured Gemmatimonadales bacterium | reverse complement strand
GCGCCGGTGACCAGCACTCGGCTCATCGACCGCCCAGCCGTTCGAGGTCGGCATCGACCATCATGTGGACCAACTCGGTGAAACTGGTCTGCGGCTGCCAGTTGAGATCCTGACGCGCGCGGGTCGGGTCGGCCAACAACAGATCCACCTCCGCCGGGCGATGAAAGCGCGGATCGATCACCACATGCGAACGCCAGTCCAGTCCCACCCGCTCGAAGGCGATCCGCACCAGATCCTCCACCCGATGGGTCTCACCGGTGCCGATGACGTAATCGGTCGGCTCATCGCGCTGGAGCATCCGCCACATCGCGTCGACATAATCGCCGGCGAAGCCCCAATCCCGCTGGGCGGCCAGATTGCCCAGCCGGAGTTCGGTCGCCTGACCGGTGGCGATCCGGGCGACACCGTCACTCACCTTGCGGGTCACGAATTCAATCCCCCGCCGCGGCGACTCATGATTGAACAGAATGCCACTCACCGCGTGGAGGCCGTAGGACTCGCGGTAGTTCACAGTGATCCAATGGGCATACAGCTTGGCCACCCCGTAGGGCGAGCGGGGATGGAACGGCGTGTCTTCGTTCTGGGGCGTCGCGTGCACCTTGCCGAACATCTCGCTCGACGACGCCTGGTAAAACCGCGCCGCGGGACACGCCAGCCGCACCGCCTCAAGAATCCGGGTGACGCCCAGGGCGGTGAACTCGCCGGTGAGCACCGGCTGGGTGAACGAGGTCGGCACAAAACTCTGGGCCGCGAGGTTGTAGATCTCATCCGGCTGCACTTCGCGCAGCACCGTGGTCAACGAATGCTGGTCGAGCAGGTCGGCCGCTTCGATCCGCACCCGGGGAATGAGGTGCTCGATCCGCTCGTACGAGTGGTGCGAGGTGCGCCGGACAATGCCAACGACCTCATACCCCTTGGCCAGCAGCAGCTCAGCGAGATAGGAGCCATCCTGGCCAGTGATGCCGGTGATCAGGGCGCGAGGCATGGAACGCTCTCCGGAACGGGTGGAAAGGAAACGAGCCGGGGTGGGCGCTTGCCTTCGCCCGGGTCCGGCGCTATTTTGAAGGGCTGTACGGACCTCAACCCTTTGGAGTCGAACATGGCACGCGTCTGCACCGTCTGCGGCAAGGGGCCGACGACAGGCAACCACGTCTCGCACGCGAATAACCGGCGCAAGCGGCGCTGGATGCCGAACCTGCAGACCGTCCGCGTGCTGGTCGACGACGCGCCGCGCCGGGTTCGGGTCTGTGCCCGCTGCATCCGCAGCGGCCAGGTGGTCAAGGCCGGAGTCGCATCGCGGAGCTGATCCGCCCGAGCAGCCGACCAGGCCACGGGTGGCGTCCCCCAGGGATGTCACCCGTTCTCATGTTGATCAATCACGTGATACAAAAAAGGGGACCCGCAGGCCCCCTTCTTTCCCCCGATCGCCCCCACCGGTCGCTCCATCACTCGGCGAGCAGCTCGATCCGCGCCATCTCCGCGCCATCGCCGGGCCGGTGGCCCAGCTTGAGAATCCGGGTATAGCCGCCGGGACGCGCCGCAAAACGGGGTCCGATATCCTTCATCAGCTTGGTCAGGATCTCGCGATCCTTGATCCGCTTTTCGGCCTGGCGAATCGCCTGCAGGTCGCCCCGCCGCGCCAGGGTCACCAACTTCTCAGCATAGGGACGCAGCTCCTTCGCCTTGGCGACGGTGGTGGTGATCCCTTCATGGCGAAACAGCGACGACGCCATGTTACGCATCAGCGCGCGCTTATGCGCCGCCGTCCGCGAAAGCTGTCGTCCCTTGACACGATGCCGCATGGCTCAGCTATCCTCTCCGGTCGCACCCACGACGCTCATCGGGGCGATGCCTGCATTCACGATACGAAGCTGGCCGTCGCCGACCTCTTCGAATTCCATGGCAAAATTGAGTCCCGCATCGCCCAAGACCTTGGCGATCTCCTGCAGGGCCTTATCGCCGATGTTCTTGACGTCGGCGAACTTTTCGGCCGGCACCTCGACCAGGTTCCTGAGGGTCCGCAGATCCGAGTTGCGCAGCGAATTGACAGCCCGCATCGACAACCCCAGATCCTCGACCAGCGTCCCGAGCCGTTCCATCAGTTCGGGGGAGACCAGATCGCCGGCCGGGGCCGTCTCAGGCTCCGGCTCGGGTTCCGGCTCCGGCAGATCGGGCACGTCGGGCACCACGCCGAAATCGACGAAGTAGCGGAAATGCTCCATCGCCAGCGCCGCCGCATAGGCGATCGCGTCCTCGGGCGAAATCGTGCCGTCGGTCTCGACCGACACGGCCAGCCTGTCATAGTCGGTCCGCTGCCCGACCCGGGTCTCGCTGACCGTGAAATTGGCCCGCCGCACCGGGTTGTAGATCGCGTCGATCCGCACCAGATCGACCGGATACGACCGGTCCATCGGGTGCATCTCGCTCTCGACGTAGCCGCGGCCGCGATTGATGAACAGCTCGCAGTTCACCTCGCGGTCGTCCTGGATGGTCCAGAGCAGATGATCGGGGTCGATCACACTCACCTGGCCGGTGTCCTGAATATCGCCGGCCACCACCGGGCCCGGTCCGGTCTTCTTAATCCTGACGACCGCCTCATCGACGCCCTCGGCCAGGACCAGCGTGCACGCCTTGAGGCGCTGCACAATCTGGTGCACGTCCTCCAGCACACCCTGGACCGTCTGATGCTCATGCAGCACGCCGTCGAGGCGGAAGCCCCACACGGCACTGCCCGACAGCGACGACAGCAGCATCCGCCGCAGCGCATTGCCGAGGGTATGGCCGAAGCCGCGCTCCAGCGGCTGCAGCAGGAACTCTGCGATATTGGGATTGTCTTCCAGCCGCGTCATCTCAACGACGTGGGGCCGCACCAACCCGGTCAGATCGATACCCATCTGCCTCGTCCTTACTTGGAGTACAGCTCGACGATGAGCTGCTCCTGCGCGTTCACCGGGATGGTGTCGCGCGTCGGCAGCTCGAGCAGTCGCCCGGCAACCGCGTCGCCGTCGACAGTCAGCCAGGACACCGGCGCACCGCGGCCGGCCTGTTCCATCGCCGCCGCGACCACCGGCATTTCCCGGTCGCCCGGCGTCACCCGCACCTCCATGCCCGGCAGCACCCGGTACGACGGGATATCGACCCGTCGCCCGTTCACCTCGACATGGCCGTGGCGCACCAGTTGCCGCGCGCCCCGCCGGGAGGCGGCGAAGCCCATCCGGTACACGACATTATCGAGTCGGGTCTCGAGCGCCACCAACAGATTGGTGCCCTTGACACCCGGCAGCGTCGATGCCGTCGCATAGGTATTGCGGAACTGGGTCTCGGTGAGCCCATACATCCGCTTGACCTTCTGCTTCTCCCGGAGCTGCTTGGCATATTCCGACAGCTTCCGATGGCGGCCCATGGCATTGCTGCCATGCTGGCCCGGCGCGAACGGCCGCCGCTCCACCGCACACTTCTCGGTGAGACACCGCCCGCCCTTGAGGAACAGCTTGGTGCTCTCGCGGCGGCACAGCCGACAGGCCGGACCCGTGTAACGCGCCACGCTCAGACGCGCCGCTTCTTGGGCGGCCGGCAGCCGTTGTGCGGGATCGGGGTCACGTCGCGAATCGAGGCCACCTTGAGACCCGCCGACGCCAGCGCCTGAATCGCCGACTCGCGGCCACTCCCCGGGCCCTGGACCCGGACATGCACCCGCCGCAGCCCCAGATTCATCGCCTCGCGGGCGCAGTTCTCCGACGCCACAGTCGCCGCGAAGGGGGTCGACTTCTTGGAGCCCTTGAACCCCGCCTTGCCGGCGGTGCCCCAGGTGATGGTGTTGCCCCGCATGTCGGTGATCGTGATCAACACGTTATTGAAGGTGGCGGAGATATGCACCATCCCCTCCGCCTCCACCGTCTTCCGCGAGCGCTTTGCGCCCGACCTGCCAGTCGTAGGTGCCGTCATCGGTTACTTCTTCGTCGCCTTCTTCTTGCCGGCGATGGCCCGACGCGGGCCCTTCTTCGTCCGGGCGTTGGTATGAGTACGCTGCCCCCGCACCGGCAAGCCGCGCCGATGCCGAAGACCGCGGTACGAGCCGGTGTCCATCAACCGCTTGATGTTCATGGCGACTTCGGTGCGCAACGCGCCCTCGGTCTTGACCATGCGCTCGATCGCCTGCCGCAACCGACCGACATCAGCATCGGTCAGATCACGCACCCGCGTGTCGGCCGAGATCTCGGTCTCGCGAAGCAGCATCCGGGAGGTCGCCCGCCCGATGCCGAAAATGTAGGTCAGGCCGATTTCGACCCGCTTCTCGCGCGGAAGATCCACGCCTGCAATGCGTGCCATGCCTCAGCCCTGCCGCTGCTTGTGCTTGGGTGTGCGCTTGCAGATGATGCGAACCACGCCGCGGCGCTTGACCACCCGGCAGCTTTCACAAATCGGCTTCACGCTCGAACGTACCTTCACTGGAATCTCTCCGGAACCCGTGTTTTCGGGACAGCTTGGAATGATACGACTGCCCGGCCCTCGACGCAAGACCAACGCTGGCTCACCCCACCGCCTCGCGGTAGGCCCGCCACGCGGCCGCGGGCTCGGCGGCCGCGATAATCGGTCGGCCCACCACCAGATCGGTGGCTCCCGCCGCCACGGCAACCTCGGGCGGCGCGACCCGCACCTGATCGCCGCGGGCGTCCTCCCGGCGCCGGATCCCGGGCACCACCAGCCGCCCGGCCCCGACCAGCGGCGCCAACCGCCCCACTTCCTCCGGCGAGGCGACCAGTCCCGCCACCCCCGCGCCGAGCGCCAGCTCGGCCAGGCGCTCGACTTCGTCGGCCACCGAGTCGATTCGTCGACCGACCACCGCCTCGACTGCCGGCTGATCATGCGAGGTGAGCACCGTCACGGCCACCACGCTCAGCTCGGCCTCGGCCGCCTCGACCGCCGCCGCCATCATGGCGGATCCGCCCAGCGCATGGACGGTGACCATGTCCACCCCCAGGCCCCGCGCCGATCGAATCGCACCGGCCACGGTGTGGGGAATGTCATGCCACTTGAGGTCGAGAAAGACCCGGTACCCCGCCGCGGTGAGCGTTCTGACGAAACCCGGCCCGGCCGCCGTCATCAAGACCGAGCCCACCTTGACGGCGATCCCCTCGGGGAGCTGGTCGAGCAACTCCACAGCGCGGGGCGCATCGGGAAGATCGAGTGCCGTGATCAATTCGGCCATGAGGCCTCCAGGTCGCGCACCACCCGCTCGGGCAGGCGTGGGTCGGCAAGAGCGGCGGTTCCGATGGCGATCAGGTCGGCCCCGGCCGTGAGATATTGGCGCGCGTCGGCGCCGCTGCGGATCCCGCCGACGCCGATGATGGCCACCTCGGGCAGCCGCTGGCGCACCCGCTGCACCGCCAGCACGCCGGTGGCCAGCAGCGCCGGGCCGCTGACCCCGCCGAAGCCATTGCCCAGCCGGGGCGCGGCCCCGTCAAAGGTCATCCCCGGCAGGGTGTTCACCAGACTGAGACCGTCGGCCCCGGCGGTAACCGCCGCCACGGCCACGGCCGGAATATCAGGCAGGGCGGGCGACAGTTTGACAAACAGCGGCCGCGCCGTCACCGCCCGCGCGGCACTCACCACCCGGGTGACCGCGGCCGGGTCGGCCCCGAATTCGATCCCGCCGTGTGCGGTGTTGGGGCACGACAGGTTGAGTTCGTAGCCGTGATGCCCGGTCAGGTCGTCGAGCCCGCTGATGACAGCGGCGTACTCGTCGCAGGTGAATCCCACCACGTTGACCAGCGTCCGCGCCGCCAGACCGCGTGCGGCCAACGCCGGCAATTCGTGACGGCGCACCTGCGCCACACCGGGATTCGCCAATCCGACACTGTTGAGCATGCCGCCCTGAAACTCAGCCACCCGAGGTGCCCGATTGCCGGAGCGCGGTTCCAGCGATACCGCCTTGGTGACGATCCCGCCCAGCCGGGTGAGATCCATCACGCCCTCGAGTTCGAGGCCGTAGCCCGCCGTGCCTGCGGCAAGCAGCACCCGATTGGGGAAGCGAAGTCCCACGAGGTCGAGCGCGCCAGTCATTCGAATTGCGTCAAGCCATCGTCGCCGCGCGGCGGAGCCGTCAGGCGTCGACTGAGCAGGAAGGATTCCAGCGAGTCCTCAAGCGCCCGAAACGCCGGCCCCTCGCCACCGGCGAGGTAGCGCAGGTAGGGCGAATCGGCCAGCGGCGCCAACCGGGCGCGGAGAGCGTCTGCCGAATCGGGGACCATGACGATCCGGGCCAGCAAGGCCTTGGCCAGGTAGGGCGACGCGGGCCAGCGACGCTCCAGTTCGCGCAGCAACCAATCGCCCAACTGCGGAGCCATCAGGGTGTCCCGGGCCAGCAGAGCGTCGGCAAAGAAGGCCAGATCGCCTTCGGCAGCACCGGCGGGATAGGCCGCGATGTCGTCGTGAAGCTGCTCGGCCGCCTGCACCAGCGGACGGAGAATGAACCGACTGGTGGGATCGGCGTCGCGCCATGCCCGCGCGGCGTCCAGCGCATCGCTGAGCGACGCCGAGTCGTGCGCCGCCGCCAAACGCTGCTGCGCCAGCGAGACCCGCGCCGGTGAGGCCAACACGGTCGGCAGATTGGCGCTGCCGAGCAGTTCGCGGCGCAGGGCGTTGCCGCGCGCCGTGTCGTGGACGATCAGACCATCGGCGATGGCGAAGCGCCAACGCAGTCGCATCGCGTCATCGACAGTTGCCATGGTGCCGATTTCGGCAAACAGCGACTCGGCCGGCTCGGCACCGCCCTCCCCCGCCGCCCGGAACAGAGCGGTCCAGTCGAGCGTGGTGTCGCTCAATGCCCGGGGCGCCTCAAGCAACTCAAGCACGTCGCTCACCCGGCCGAGATGCGCCGCGGCCATCGCACGCTGCCAGCGCCCGTCGGCGCTCTGATCGGCGGCCAGCTCGCTCAGCGCCTCCGACCACTGTCCCGCGCCAATCAGCGCCCGACCGGCCAGAACTCGCGCCTCCTCGCGCACAGCATCGTCATCGCTGGCGCGGAGCGACTCCAGATCCCCCAGCGCAGCAGTCCAGTCGCCCGACTGCATCCGGCAGCGGACCAGGTCGAGCCGGACCCGCGGTGCCCAGTCGGCATCGCCGGCCTCAATCGCCGCCGCCGCCAGCACCGGAGTCGCCCGGTCACAGTCCCCCAGACGCGCCAGCGCACGCCCCTGCAACCAGCGCGCTTCGGCGGCCGCCGCTCCACTGCCGCGATGGGCAGAGGCGGATTCCGCCTTGACAGCAACCTGGCCCCAGAGTGCCGCCGCGTCGAAGCCCCGATCCTGCCGCTCGGCCCGCTCCGCCTGACCGGCCAACTGACGCGCCCGATAGAGCGCGTTCGACCAACTGCACCCGACCAGGGCAGCGACCAGCACCAGCAGCGCCGCTCTCATCCGGTCTTCCGATCCAGTTCGCGCAGGTAGGTCTCTATCGCGTCGGCGATGGCGTCGGCCAGCGCGCGCTGCCCCTTCGCCGTCGTCATCAGCCGGGCATCATCCACATTGGTGCCGAATCCCATCTCGACCAGAATCGCCGGGCGTCGCGCGGTGTTGAGGACCGCGAACCCGGCCTGTTTCACTCCCCGATTGGTGCCGTCGTGCACCCGATCGAGTGCGGCCTGCATCAATTCGGCCATCCGCGCCGATTCCCGCAGGAATTCATTCGACTGCAAATCCTTGAGAATGAAATCGAGCCCGGTGGCCTGAGTCTTCTCCTCGGGGATCTCATACCGGATGGCGTCGTTTTCCATCTTGGCCGTCCGCGCCGCGTCGGCGGTGCGGGCGTCGGCAAGAAAATAGGTCTCGAAGCCCCGCACCCGGGTCCACCCGGCCCGGCGCGGCAGCGAATTGACATGCAACGAGACGAACAGATCGCAAT
The DNA here is from genome assembly GCA_965651715.1 of uncultured Gemmatimonadales bacterium. Taxonomy (GTDB): domain Bacteria; phylum Gemmatimonadota; class Gemmatimonadetes; order Gemmatimonadales; family GWC2-71-9; genus Palsa-1233. The sequence continues at coordinate 4,922 of CBFGTB010000065.1, read as the reverse complement.
CGTCGCGGCAGTAGCGCGGCGCCCGGTGACTCAAGTTGATCAATGTGTCGGTGGTCCGGGTCATCACCACACCCACCCCACGCCGCTTCAATTCGTCACGCACCAGCAACGAGATCGCCAGGGTGACGTCCTTCTCCTTGAGGCCACTCGGAAACGCCGCCCCGTCGTTGCCCGGATCGCTGCCGCCATGCCCGGCATCAATGGTCACCAGGTGGCCGGGCCGAAGACCGTCGCGCGGCGACGCCAGAGCGCTGCCGGTCGCCGGCGCCGGCTGGCGCACCAGTTGGGACACCGGCGCACCGGCCTCCAGCCGGGCCGCCGCCGCGTGCCAGGTCCACGCCTTGCGCGTCGGATCGGCCCACAGGTCAGCCACAAAGGCCAGCGGCACCCAGATGGTATCGTGGCGAGCCAGCGTCGCCGCCGGCAACAGATGCAGTCGACCGCCGGCATCGACCACCGGCGAGCCGGGCAGGAGGCGGAAGCTGTCCCCGCCGCCCTCCATGATGACCCACGGATCGGCCATCCGTACCGTGGCATCGACAGCCCGGGCCAACGGGGGGAGCGGCACCATCGGGCCGCGGGCGGCATCGACGGTCAAGGCAATGCGCGCGGTCCCGGCCTGCGTGCTGATCACCAGTTCGGTGGGCGAGGCCTGCGCCCCCGCTCCACTCACCACCAGGGCCAGGGCCAGCGCCAGCAGCATCAGTCGCGACCTCGCCACGCCGCAGCCCGGGCCGTCTCCCGCTCGGCGATCCAGCGCTTGAGTGTCTCGCGCTTGTCATGGTCCTTCTTGCCCCGCGCCAGCGCGAGTTGCACCTTGGCCCGGCCGCGCACGAAGTACAGCTCCAACGGCACCAGGGTGAGGCCCTGACGCTCGATCGCCCCGATCAGCCGTTCGATCTCCCGCCGGTGCAGCAGCAACTTGCGCGAGCGCATCGGCGCATGGTTGTAGCGATTTCCCTGCTCGTAGGGGGTGACGTGCATGCCCTCGAGAAAGACCTCGCCCCGACTGATCCGGGCGAAGGACTCCTTGATCGAGGCCCCCTTGCGCCGCAGCGCCTTCACCTCGGTCCCGGTCAGCACCAGGCCGGCCTCGAAGGTGTCGAGGATGTGAAAATCGTGGCGCGCCTTCGGATTGCGCGCAACCGCGATGCGGGCGGCTTCATCGGGTGCGGCGGACCGCGGCGACCGGGACGACGTCATCACTCAAAAGTAACGGTCGCCGCAGCCGGTCGCTTGACGGTCAGGATGGCGCCGGGCTAGCTTTGCCGCCCACGCCGAAGTGGTGGAATTGGTAGACGCGCTGCATTCAGGGTGCAGTGGGCGCAAGCCCGTGGGGGTTCGAGTCCCCCCTTCGGCATCGTTCGACAGCAACATTCAGTAGCGCGCCAGGGTCGGATCCAGCTCACTCGCCCAGGCGTCAATCCCTCCGGCCAGACTGGCCACATCGGCAAATCCCATCGCCGACAATAGCGACGCCGCCGCCCGCGACCGGCCACCGGTGTGACAGAGCGTGACCAGCGGTATGCCCCGCGGGATGTCATCGAGCCGGTCAGCCAGCTCGCCCAGCGGCAGCAACACCGCGTCGCCCAGGTGCGCCAGATCGTATTCCCACGGTTCACGAACATCGATCACAACCGGAGGATGCGACTGCCCGAGACGCGCCTGCAATTCGGTCGGGCTGATCTCAACCACACCCGCCCCGCCGGCCGGCTTGAGGCCGCAGAAGGCGTCGTAGTCCTGCAGCGTGGTGATCTGCGGCGCCTCGCCACAGAGCACGCACTGCGGGTCGGGGCGCAGTGCGATTTCGCGCATCGACAGCGTCAGCGCATCGATCAGCAACAGCCGCCCCACCGCGCTGACACCGATGCCCAGAATCCACTTTATCGCTTCGAGCGCCTGAAGCGTACCGACAATGCCCGGCAGGACCCCGAGCACTCCGGCGTCGACACAGCTCGGCACCAGTTCCGGGGCCGGCGGCTCGGCAAACAGGCAGCGGTAACACGGCCCGCCCGGCGCACCGAAGAGCGAGAGCTGACCCTCGAACCGATAGATGCTGCCATACACGAACGGCACCCGCTCCAGGACACAGGCGTCGTTGACCAGGTAGCGGGTCGGAAAGTTGTCGCTGCCATCGAGGACCAGGTCATAGCCGGCGATCAGACTGCGCGCATTGGTCGCGGTGAGTCGCACCTGATGGCTGTCGATCGTCACGTGAGGGTTGAGGTCAGCAATCCGCTCGGCCGCGGAGACGACCTTGGGCTGCCCCAGCGACGCCGTGCCGTGCAGCACCTGGCGTTGCAGATTCGAGATATCGACCCGATCGTCGTCGATCACCCCGAGCCGGCCCACACCCGCCGCCGCCAGATACAGCGCCGCCGGCGAACCCAGGCCGCCGGCGCCGATCAACAGCACCCGGGCCGCCGCGAGGCGTTCCTGACCGGCGCGGCCCACCTCGGGCAGGGTCAGGTGACGGGCATAGCGCCGCAGTTCATCGGAACTCAGCATCGGTCCTCCCTCGGAGATGCATTCCGCAGTGACGCGCCAGCGATCGGCAGCGACACCCCGGCCATGGGTTCAGCCCGGGTGACCGGCGGACGCAGCGCGCAGTCGCCGCACCGCCGCCAGCCCTGCCAGCGGTCCCGCCGCCAGGGCCAGCATGGCCCAGCGCCAGCCGAGCCAGCCGGCCACCAGCGGCACCAGTTGGATCGTCACGATGCTGAGCAGGAAGCCGAGCGAGGTCTGCATGGTGAGGGCCGTTCCCACCGCGTCGGGACGGGCATGCTCGGTGACCAGCGCCGAAAACTGCGCCGAGTCGGTGATCACCGCGACCCCCCAGATCAGCAACACCAGATACACCACCACCAGCGGCGCAGCGAACAGCCACGGGCTGACCAGACAGCATGCTGCGCTCACGCCGAGCGCGCGACGGACCACGCGCACCCGACCGACCCGATCGGCACTGGCCCCGCCCAGCACGGCGCCGAGCGCTCCCACAGTCAAAATCCAGAAGGGCCACAGGCCGACAGCGGCGTCGCTGCGGCGGGCGGCCAGGAGCGCCGCCAGAAAGGCCGGCACCCAGGTCCAGAAGGCATACAGCTCCCACATATGCCCCAGGTAGCCCACAGTGGCGCGGCGTACCTCGTCCTGACGCATCACGCGACCGACCAGACTCCACGAAAAGCGCGGCGCCAGGAACCGGTGCGGTCCATCGCGATATCCCCAGGCGATGATGGCGCCCCCCAGCAGTGCTGCGGCTGAGGGAATCAGGACCGCCTGGGTGAGCGGGATCGTGCCGATCCCCTCCAGCAGCCGCGGCAGTGCCTTGCCGATCGTCAGGGCTCCCACAATCGCCCCGATCGCCAGGCCGCGGCCCCGAATGAACCAGGTGGCCGCCATCTTCATCGCCGGCGGATACACCCCGGCCAAGGCGAATCCGGTCAGCACCCGGGTCAGCAGCGCCGCGCCGAAGCCGTCGGCCAGCAGCAGCGAAGCATTGGCGAGGGCCGCGATCAGCGCCGCGCCGGCAAAGTACCAGCGCGACGGAATCAGATCGGCAAGATTGAGCACCGCCGCCGCCAGGGTTCCCACCACGAAGCCCAACTGCACCCCGCTGGTGAGCCAGCCGGCCTGACTGACACTCAGGCCGTATTCGGCGGCCAGGGTCGGGGCGACGGCGCTGGCGGCAAACCAGACCGACATGCCCAGCAGTTCGGCGAGTGCCAGCAGCGCAAGCTGCCGCCAGCGCCCCGCGGCGGCATCGCTCATCAGCCGGTGGCGGCTCCCGGCACACCGACGTTGGTCATGGCCCGCAAATCGAGAACCTCCTCCAGCTCCGCGCCTTCGAGCACCTTCCGTTCGGTGACCAACTGGGTCACCGTCATCCCGGTGCTCAGGGCCTCCTTGGCGAGCGAGGCGGCAGCGCGATAGCCGATCTTCGGCATCAGCGCGGTGACCAGCGCCGGGCTCCGCTCCAGCCAGTAGGCGCACATCGCCTCATCGGCGGTGATGCCCCGGACGCACCGCTCGTCGAAGACCCGGACCGCATTGGCCAGGATCTGCACCGCGAAGACGATGTTGTGAGTGATCACCGGCATCATCACGTTGAGTTCCAGCTCGCCGGCCTTGGCCGCCATCGCGACGGTGGTGTCGAGCCCGATCACCTGATAGCACACCTGATTGACCATCTCAGCGATCGAGGGATTCACCTTGCCGGGCATGATGCTCGATCCCGGCTGCACCTCCGGCAGCCGGATCTCGGCCAGGCCGGTCCGCGGCCCCGAGGCGAGCAACCGGATGTCGTCGGCGATCTTGCAGAGGTCGAGAACACAGCTCCGGATCGCCCCGCTCATGCTGGCGATGTCCCCCATCGACTGCATGAGCTGAATGCGGTCATCGGAGAGTTCGAGATCGAGGCCGGTCAGTTCGCGCAGGGCGTCGACCATCAGTCGGGGATACGCCGGCTCGACATTCAGTCCGGTCCCCACGGCACTGCCGCCGATGTTGAGCGGACGCAGCCAGCGGGCCGCTTCGGTCAGCTTGGCATGATGGCGCAGCAGGGTGTGGCCATAGGCGGTGAATTCCTGCCCCAGGCGAATCGGTGTGGCGTCCTGCAGATGAGTCCGTCCCGACTTGAGCACGTGATCGAAGGCGCGGCCACGATCGAGAAAGGCGTCGCCCAGTCCCTGCAGCGCCTCCAGCAACGCCGGCAGCACGGCCAGGGTCGCCAGCCGCATCGCCGTCGGAATCACATCGTTTGTCGACTGCGCCATGTTGACGTGGTCATTGGGATGGACCGGGCTGTAACTGCCCCGCGTTCCACCCAGCAGTTCGTTCGCCCGGTTGGCAAGCAGCTCATTGCAGTTCATGTGGAACGACGTGCCCGCTCCGGCCTGATAGGGATCCACCACGAACTGATCGCG
>CBFGTB010000064.1:0-12884 GCA_965651715.1 uncultured Gemmatimonadales bacterium | reverse complement strand
ACCTGTCCGCCCTTGCGCACCGCGAGAATGGTGGTGCCGTGATAGGTCATGCCTGCTCCGGGTCGAAGACGCTGGAAGCTAATCCCGCCTCCCGCCGCCCCACTCACCCCCCCCGCGGGTGCGCCTGCCGATACACCTGCTTGAGCCGATCCACCGAGGTGTGGGTGTAGATCTGCGTGGTCGCCAACGAGGCGTGTCCCAACAACTCCTGCACCGCCCGCAGGTCGGCGCCGGCGTCGAGCAGGTGGGTCGCAAAGCTGTGACGCATCGAGTGGGTGACCATGTCGCCGGCCCCGATGGCATCGTACAGCCGCCGCATCCGGCGCTGGATGGTGACCGGCGCCAGCCGTCGCCCGGTGCGGCCAATGAAAACGGCGTCAGGATCCCGGTCGACCCGCACCCAGTCGCGCCGCCGCTCGAGCCAACGCCGGAGCGCCTGCGAGGCCCGGCCACCGACCGGGACGATCCGCTCCTTCTTCCCCTTGCCCCGCACCTTGACCTGGTCACCCACCAGGTCCAGCCGGGTGAGGTCGAGCTCCCGCAACTCCGACAACCGCAACCCCGAGGAGTAGAACAGTTCCAACATGGCGAGGTCGCGCACAGCATCCGGCGCCCCCTCGGCCGCCAGCGTCTCAGCATGGCCAAAGAGATCAGCGATCTGCTGACTCACCAGATGGCTCGGCAACCGCCGCTCGGGACGCGGCATCCGCATCGACCGGATCGCCACACCGTCCACACCGTGATGCACATGCAGCCAGCGATAGAATGTCCGAATGGCCGACAACGTCCGGGCCGTCGAACGCCGCGAGAGTCCGGCCCGATCGAGTTGCGCCAGGAAGCCCCGCAAGGTGATCCGATCGACATCGGCAAAGTCCCAGGTCCGGCCACCCATCCGCTGATCGAGGAAGGCCGCCAGCCGCAGCAGATCCCGGCGATAGGCGCTGATGGTATGCGGCGACTGATCCCGGACCTTCTCCAGGTGCGCCAGAAACTCGCGCACCAGCGGGGGCGTCAGAGTCCGCGCCGCCATGTCGCAAAGTCCTGCCGCGCCCGCTCGACCTGACGCGCCTTTCGGTCAGCCTTCTTCACCGGACCCTCCACCGGATCAAGCAACCCGAAGTTGGCGTTCATCGGCTGGAAATGCTCAGGGTCCGCGTCGCGCAAATACCGCAGCAATCCCCCCAACATGGTGGTCGGCGGCGGCACCGCCGGTGCCTCACCCCGGAGCTGACGCGCCAGGTTGATCCCCGCCAGCAACCCCGTGCCCAGCGACTCGGTGTAACCCTCCACCCCGGTGAGCTGGCCGGCGAAGTACACCGCCGCATCCCCCGGCAGACGCAGCGCCGGTCCCAGCGCCCGCGGCGAGTTGATGTAACTGTTGCGGTGAATGCTGCCGTAGCGCAGGAACTCGGCGTCGGCCAACCCCGGGATCATCGCAAACACCCGCCGCTGCTCCGGGATCCGGAGCCGGGTCTGAAAGCCGACAAGGTTCCACATCTGACCCGCCCGATCCTCACGCCGCAGTTGTACCACAGCGTAGGGATCGCGCCCGGTGCGCGGATCGGACAGTCCGATCGGCTTCATCGGGCCGAACCGCAGTGTCTCCCGTCCACGCCGCGCCATTTCCTCAATCGGCAGACAGCCCTCAAAGTAGGGCACCACATCAAAGTCGTGACCACTGAACTGATCGCCCGCCACCAGCGCGTCGATGAACGCCTCATACTGCGCCCGGTCCAGTGGTGCGTTCAGGTAATCGTCACCCTCGCCCTTGCCCCAGCGCGACCGGGCATAGAGTACCGAGCGGTCGAGCGACTCATCACTCACGATCGGCGCAATCGCATCGAAGAACGCCAGACCGTCGAGCCCGAGACGCTGCCGAATCGCCTCGGCCAACGCGTCACTGGTGAGCGGACCCGTGGCCACCACACCGACCTCCGGCAGCCCGACACTCTCCTGCCGCACCACCCGAATCCGGGGATGGGAGGTAACCTGCTGATGCACCATCGCACTGAATTGCTCGCGATCAACCACCAGCGCACTGCCGCCCGGAACCCGCACCCGATCGGCGATCGGCAGCAGGATCGAACCGAGATCCCTGAGTTCCGCCTTGAGCAGACCGTGAGCGTTCGCCAACTCCACCGACTTGAACGAATTGCTGCACACCAATTCGCCAAGCCGCTCGCTCTGATGCGCCGGCGTCGATCGCACCGGGCGCATCTCGACAAGCTCCACCTCGACACCGCGCTCCGCCAGCGCCCACGCCGCCTCGGAGCCGGCCAACCCACCGCCGACCACTGTCGCCCTCACTGACGCGAACCCGACTGCCCGGCAGACTTCTTTGCCGACTTCTTCGCCGACTTCTTTGCCGACTTCTTTGTCGTCTTCTTTGTCGTCTTCTTCGTCGCCTTCCGGGTGCTCTTCTTCGCAGTCGACCGCTTGGCGCTCTTCGGCGCTTTGCCCTTCTCGGCAATCAGCAGCACCGCCTCATCAAGCGTGAATGCCTGCGGGTCGCTGCCGCGCGGCAGCGAGGCATTCAGGTCGCCGTGCTTGACATAGGGACCGTAGCGGCCGTCGAAAAGATTGACCGGCTCGCCGTCGCCGGGATGCGCCCCCAGGGTCCGCAGCGGCGTCGCCGCCGCCCGGCGTCCGCGCATCCCCTTGGGTTCGTTCAGCAGTTCAACGGCGCGCGCCAGGGTGACGGTCAGCACGTCGTCGCCCGGCTTGAGCGAGCGAAAGTCGTCCTTGCCCTCCGCGCCGCCCTTGGCATGAACCACAAATGGCCCGAACCGACCCAGGCCGGCCTTGACAGCCTGGCCGCTGGTGGGATGGTGGCCCAGCAACCGCGGCAGCGACAGCAGGCCCACCGCCATCTCCAGCGTGACATCGGCCGGCTTGACGCCCTTGGGCAGCGAGGCCCGCTTGGGCTTCTGCTTGCCTTCACCCTCGCCGAGCTGAACGTAGGGGCCGTACTGGCCATCCATCATGTAGATCGGATCGCCGGTCTCGGGATGGCTGCCGATCGACTCAGGCCCTTCGGCCCGCTGCCGGATCAGTTGATCGATCCGCTCCGGGTCGAGATCGGCGGGTGAGATATCGCGCGGCAGCGAGGCCCTGACCAGTTCACCATTCTCCTCCCGCTCGGCGTAGGGGCCGAAGCGACCGATCCGGATGGCAGCGCCGAGCCCGTCGATCGCCACCACCCGCGCCTCGGAGGGCTTGATCTCCTCTTCGCCCCGGGCGGTGAGCGCCTGCAAACCACTGTCGCCGAGATAGAACTGACGCAGATAACTCAACCAGTCTTCGGTCCCACCGGCGATCTCGTCGAGCCGATTCTCCATCGCCTTGGTGAATGTCACGTCGACAAGGTTGCCGAAATGGCGCTTGAGCAGATCGGTCACCGCGAAGGCGGTGAAGGTCGGTACCAGCGCCTGCCCGGCGCGGGTGACATAGCCCCGATCCTGGATGGTACCGATGATGCTGGCATAGGTCGACGGTCGACCGACGCCGTTCTCTTCCAGCGCCTTGACCAGCGAGGCCTCGGTGTAGCGGGCCGGCGGCTTGGTCTCATGCCCCACCGGCTCCAGGGCGGTACAGTGCGGCGCATCGCCCACCGCCAGCGGCGGCAGCGGCGTGTCGCGGTCTTCGAGCGCCGCGTCGGGATCGTCGGAGCCTTCGACGTAGGCGCGCAGGAAGCCGGCAAAATCGGTCCGCTGACCGGTGGCCTTGAAGATCGCATCGTCCACAGCGAACTCGACTGCGGTGCTGGTCTTCCGGGCATCCTTCATCTGCGAGGCGACAGTGCGCTTCCAGATCAGGTCGTAGAGCGCAAACTCATCGCCCGACAAGCCGGTCTCGTCGGGAGTCCGGAACCGCGAACCGGCGGGGCGAATCGCCTCGTGTGCTTCCTGCGCATTGGCGACCTTGTTGGCATAGACCCGGGGCGACGCCGGCAGATGATTCTCACCGTACAGCCTGACGACAATCGCCCGCGCAGCACTGATGGCCTGGTCCGACAGGGCGGTCGAATCGGTCCGCATGTAGGTGATGTGACCGTTCTCGTAGAGCTTCTGGGCCACCTGCATGGTGCGCTTGGCGCCGAAGCGCAACTTGCGGTTGGCTTCCTGCTGCAATGTCGAAGTGGTGAACGGCGCGTAGGGCTTGAGCGTGCGCGGCGTCTCGTCGACCGAGACGACCCGCCACGGCCGTCCGCTGAGGCGCTCGACCAGGGCCCGCGCCTCCGCCTCGCCCAGCAGCAGGACCTTCTTCCCCTCGGCGATGCGCCCGGTCTGTTCGTCGAAATCCTTGCCCACCGCCAGTCGGGTGCCGCCGACCGACAGCAGGTCGGCCGAAAACGCCGTCGCCGCATGTTCGAGCGAGGCCTTGATGTCCCAGTAGGACCCGGTGCGGAAGGCCAGCCGTTCGCGCTCGCGATCGACGATCAGGCGGGTGGCCACCGATTGAACCCGGCCGGCCGACAGGCCGAACGCGACCTTCTTCCACAGCAGCGGCGAGAGGGTGTAGCCCACAAGGCGATCAAGAATCCGCCGGGTTTCCTGGGCGTGGACCAGATCGGTATCGACGTCGCGGGTCTGGCCCAGCGCTCGTTCGATAGCCTCGCGGGTGATTTCGTGGAACACCATCCGCCGGACCGGGACCTTGGGCTGCAACAGTTCGAGCAGATGCCACGAGATGCTCTCACCCTCGCGGTCTTCGTCGGTGGCGAGGTAGAGCACGTCGGCCTGCTTGAGCAGGTCCTTGAGTTCACGCACCACTGCCTTCTTGTCGCCCGGGACGATGTAGAGCGGCGCGAAGTCGTGCTCGACATCGACCCCGAACCGGGCCCATTCCTCTCCCTTGTAGCGGGCCGGGATCTCCTTGGCGTCGCCCGGCAGGTCGCGCACATGACCCATCGAGGCCGCGACGGTGAAGCCGTCAGGGAGGAATCCCCGGATCGTCCGCGCCTTGGTCGGCGATTCGACGATGACCAGGGCATTCGGGCCGAGTGCTGAGCGCTGGGTACGGGAGACCATGGAACCCTTCGGTGAAGATGAGAGGCGTCGCGCGGTCCGACTCACCGCGCCTCCGCCGACTACTAATACCCGCCCCTGCCGGTTGGGGGCAACCAGCCGCCATACTGCCGCGCGGCGGTGACGACGGCGGCCGCGACCAGCTCCGGGGCCGGAGCGGCGTCGATCTCGATGGCCGCCCGCCGATACCAGGGCTGCCGCTCGGCGAGCAGTGCCTCAAGTCTCGGCACGGGGTCGGCGGCCAACAGTGGCCGGTCGACCGCGGCGCCGAGCCGGGCCGCGGCCAGTTCGACAGGTACATATAAATAGATGGTCAGCGCCAGCGGTTCGACGGCGGCGAGCTGACCCGGCTGAGCGGCCCAGCCGCCCCCCGGCGAAATCACCGCCGGTTCGGCGGCCACGGCGGCGGCCATGGCCTGCCGCTCCAGCGCACGAAAGGCTGCCTCGCCCCGGCTGGCGAACAGCTCGCTGATCGACGCGCCGCTGGCCCGTTCAATTTCCTGATCGATGTCGATGGCACGGGTGGCCAGTTCCCGGGCCACCCGCCGCGCGACAGTGGTCTTGCCTGCCCCCGGCAGACCGAGCAGCACCAGGTGCCGCTGCCGCGTCAGTCGGCCGACTCCGGCTCTGTCATGGCCCGGCGCCGACCGTCGAGTCGGTCGAGATAGCCGGCCATATTCGCCCGCAGCTCACTCAGCGAATCGCCACCGAACTTCTCAAGCAGCGCATCGGCCACCACCAGGGCCACCAGCGCCTCGGCAATGACTCCCATGGCCGGTACAGCCGTCACGTCTGAGCGCTCGCTCTGGGCGTTGGCCTCACCGCCGGTGGCAAAGTTGACGGTCTTGAGCGGCGACATCAGGGTACTGATCGGCTTCATCGCCAGCCGCACCACCAGCGGCTCGCCGGTGGTCATTCCGCCCTCCAGCCCGCCGGCGTTGTTGCCGCGCCGGGTGAACCCTGCCCCGCGCCGGTGGGCATCGTCACGCAGAATGGGATCGTGAACCTCCGAGCCCGGCCGCCGCGCCGCCTCGAACCCCAGCCCCACCTCGACCCCCTTCACCGCCGGGATCGACATCAGCATCGCGGCCAGTCGTCCGTCGAGCTTACGATCCCAATGGACATGACTGCCGAGGCCCACCGGTGCGCCGCTGACTACAACCTCAACCTCACCCCCCAGGGTGTCACCGGCCTTCTTGGCCGCGTCGATCCGGGCGATCATCAGCGCTTCGGCGGCGGGGTCGAGGGTCCGGACCGGTGAAGCGTCGGCCCGCTCATTCAGCCCGGTCAGTTCGGTCGGCACGGCCTCGGACCGGATCCCTCCCAGCGACACCACATGGGATCCCACCTCGACGTCAAGGCTGCTGAGAAGCGCCCGCGCCACAGCGCCGCAGGCCACCCGCATCGTGGTCTCGCGGGCGGAGGCCCGCTCGAGAATGTCGCGGGCGTCGCTGCGGTCATACTTGAGCACGCCCACCAGATCGGCGTGACCCGGCCGGGGCCGCACCACTCGGCGGCGGCGCTCCTCTCCGGGCGTTCCCTCGGCGGCCATCACGTCTTCCCAGTTGGACCAGTCGCGATTGGGGACCAGCAGCGCGATCGGCGAGCCCAGCGTCTCGCCGGCCCGCACACCGGCGAGGAACTCGACCCGGTCCTGCTCAATCTTCATCCGGGCCCCCCGGCCGTAGCCCTGCATCCGGCGGGCGAGCTGGTGGTCGATGGTGGCGCTCGCGAGCGGCAGCCCGGCGGGGACGCCCTCGACGATCCCCACCAGGGCCTTGCCGTGCGATTCGCCGGCTGTCAGAAAGCGGAGTGAGGCCATAGCGGGGAACAATAACAGTGCCCGCGCCCCCGTCATCGCGAGCCGCGACACATGGCGCTCTCCTTTGACCTCAAATTCCGAATGCTTTCCAAGAGTCAGATCCCTCGCAGACCGCTTCCCACGAGTTCGCCCCCATTTCGTCTTCTCCGCCAAGCATTCCATGCGCCATCTCGTGGCTGATCGCGCTGCAGCAAAAGCGACTGCTTCGCCGTGCGGAGCGCGTCAGCGCACGGCGAAGCAGTCGGTGACCCAGCGCTCAGTTCCGGCTCAGATCGGATCGTCGATGATCCGCGGCTGCACCAGCACGATCAGATCGCGACGGTTCTCGTTGCTCGAGGTGAAGGAGAAGAGGTTGCCGACGAACGGCAGCGACGAGAGCAGCGGAATCCCCGACCGATTGTGACTCACCGTGGTGGTGGTGAGGCCGCCGATGACCGCGACCTGACCGTCGGCCACCAGCAGGCGTGACGAGGCCACCTGCTTCGGGATGGTGAATCCCAGGTCCGCCGCCGCGAGCGGTTGAATCGAGGAGCGTTCGACCTGGATCTGCATCCGGATCTCGCGGCTTGCCGTCACACTGGGTGTGACAGTCAGCTTGATGCCGGTTTCCTTGAACTGCACGTTGGCGCGCGGCGCCTGATTGGCCTGACCGAACGACGAGGCGTCGATCACCCGCACCGGCGTCTCTTCGCCGCTCAGGATGTAGGCCGGCTGATTATCAAGCGTATGGACGATCGGCACAGCTTCGACATCGGTGAGATCCACCCGATCCAGCGCGCTCAGGAAGGCGCTGACCGAGAAGCCGCCGATGGCAGTGCTGAAGATCAGATCCAGCGCCGAGCCCGAGATGATCGCGTCGGCATTGGAGATCGCCGCCAGCGAGGAACCGCCCAGATTGACGATGTTCACGTTGGGATTGTAGGGCTGCCCGGTGAGCGGGTCGGTCCGCTGCACAATCTTGTTGAGGAACTGATCGCTGGTCCCGATGTCGTACTTGAGGCCCATCTGGGTCAGATCGGTCCGATCGACGAAGATCAGCTTGGCCTGAATCGCGACGGTGGGGGTGCGGATGTCCATCGCATTCACGAAGTCGATCACCGACTGAATCTTGGTGCGGGTGTCGCTGATCACCAGGGCATTGAGGGTGGAGTCGGCTGTGACAGTGCCGCGCCCCTTGGTGAGGATGTTGGTCACCGTGGGCACCATGTCGGCGGCCCGGGCATAGTTGAGCCGGATCATCCGGTGCTCCAGCACCTCGACCGAGTCGAGCTTGGCCAACTCTCCCGGCGAATCGACCCGCAGAATGTTGCCCGGCATCAGCGCCACCGACAGGCCGTAGGTGGCCAGCACGGCATGGAAGGCCTGCGACCAGGGCTTGTCGCGGAATGAGGCGTTCTGCACCACGATCGAGCCGGCCCCCGGTCCGACCACCATGTCCTGCCCGCTGAAGGCGGCGAACTGGGCCACCACGTCACGCATCGGCGTTTCGTAGAAGTCGACATTGACCCGCGGTTCATCCTGCACGTCGCTGGTGAAGGCGCGGGGACGACTGGTGGCGCGACCGGCCATACTGAGCTGGCTGACCCGCTCGCCCTCGCTCGCCTCGGCGGGAGCGGCGGCGGCGGTCGACTCGCCCCCGCCGAGCTGCCAGTCGGCGAACGGCTGATCGGCGTAGGCGACGGAGATGACGCCCGGAACGTCGGTCTGTACCCGGTAGCTGGGGAGGTGATCGAACTCCATCACCACCCGCACCACGTTGACCTCGTACTGGCGCACCCGAATATCGCGGATGGTGCCGCGGGGGACACCATCGTAGGCGCCGGCCACCTGTTCCAGCGTGGCGCCTTCGAGGTCGAGGATCAACCGCGCCGGATCGGTGAGGGTGAAGTCGCGCACCGAGACAGTGCCGTCGAAGGCGACAGCCAGGTGGGCGATGCCATCGTCGTGCGACAATGTCACAGCGGTGACTGTCGCCTCGGGCGCGGGTGCGGTGGCAGCCGGCGCGGCCAGGAAGGCCAGCGGCAACAGCCAGGTGTAGGAGCGGCTGATCATGGCGTCATGTCCATGGGTTGACGGACCGAATAGGTCTGTTCACGGGTGGTGCCGAAATCGTTCATCCGGAGGGTCGCCCCGCCGGTGGTAATGCTGGCGACGACGACCCGCCCGCCGATCCGGTCGCCGGGCGACACGGTGTAGCGGCGGCCGTTGCCGATGTCCTTGAACACCGCCACCGATCGGGTCGGGTCGGTCTGCTGGTAGATGACGGACAGCAGTTGCAGATCGGGCAGTTCGGGGCCGCTGGTGGCGACACTGGCCAGCGGTCGGAACGGATCGCGCCCGCCGCCGGTCCAGGCGTACACCTCGCGCAGCAGCGGGCGTTCACCCCGCGCCGCCGCGGTGTCGAAGCCGGTGGCCAGCGCACCGCTGGGCAGCTCTGCCGCCGCAGTCCGGGCGCTGTGATCGGGAACCGGCAGCCGGTCCGCGGCCGGATCCTCAACCACCCCGCCGCCGCAGCCGATCGCCAGCAGCGTCAGCAACATCAGCCGCTCAGGTGCCATCTGTCGAGTCCTCCGCTGCCGCAAGCGCCTTGACGTAGGTCCGCACATCGAAGCGGGCCTCCAACATCGCGACGGTATCGCCGAACACCCGCGCCTTGGCGGGATCGGCCCTGACCACACTGACGGCAGTCGGTACCATGATCCGCGACAGCGAGGCCACGTCGGTCAGGAAGGCTCCGACCTCGTTATACCGCCCGATCACGCCGAACTGATAGCTGTAGACATCGAACGGCACCGGTCCCACCGTGGGAGCTGCCGGAACAAAGTTCGAGATGTCGAGACCGCGCGCCTTGGCGCGGCGATTGATGTCGTCGAGGATGTTGCTCACCTCGCGTTGCTCCGGCACCAGGCCGCGCAGCACGTCGAGCGACTTGCGGTAGGCGTCGGTGCGGGCCTGGACATCCTCGACCGATTCATGAGCCAGATCGGCCTTGGCGCTGTCGATCTGGGCCTGCAGGCCGGTCAGCGTGTCCTGCTTGGCCGCGACAGCGGCCTGACGGGTCCTGATGCCCTCGACGCCGAACAGGCTGAGCGCGTCGCCGGTCCAGGCGATGTAGCCCAGCCCCAGGGCAATCAGGCCGATCAGGATCGATGTCGACTTGGGAGTGTCAGCCATGACTCAATCCTCCCCGACCGATTCGAGAATCGGTGCTGTCCGGATCATGGTCGAGTCGGCTTCGGCGTAGCTGGCCTGAATCACGAACTCGGTCATGGCGCGGTTGTCATCGATCACCGTCTTGGCCTCGATCGGCAGCACATTCTCCAGCCAGGGGCTCGACTCCAGCCGACGCATGAAGGTGGTGTAGTTGGCCAGGTCGCCGGTCTTGCCCAGAATCCGGAGCGACGGCCGCCAGGCGATGGTGGTGTCGGTGGTGGGTGCCGTGGCCAGCGCCGAGATTTCGGTAAGCCAGGTGCCCTCGGGCAACGCGGCGCCGATGTCGTCGAGCATGTGGGGCCAGATGTAGCGCTCGCGATCGATGGTCGAGATGGCACCGATCTGCGCCAGAATCGAGTCGCGCGCCTGGGTCGCAGCGGCCTTCTGCCGCAGGAATGCACTGTAGCGATCGTGCTCGGCGCGGGCCTGCTCCAACTCGCTGTCGAGCGACGACAGCCGCGAGCCGGTCTTCATGTACAGATAGCCCGCTCCCAGCAGCACCACTGCGCACAGCGCCAGCGCCGCCATCAGCAGCGGGTCGCGGACACCCGACCCCAGACCCTTGAGTCTGGTCCCCATTCCCGCCAGCGCCGAACCGGCAGCCGGCGCCGCACGCCGCGCGCCGGGCCGGAGATTGATAGTGATCACCGGGTGCCCCTCCTCATGTGGCCGCCCGGAGGGCAAGGCCGACCGACAGCATCAGCAGTGGAGCGACATCGTCAACTGCGTGACCGGCAAAGGCATCGGGGGCGGTATCGATCCGTTCGAGCGGATGAGCCGAGGTCACCGGCACCTTGAGACGTTCGCCGAGCATGGTCACCAGCCCGGGGACTCGCGACCCGCCGCCGGTGAGGTACACCCGCGACAGCGTGCCCCCCTTGCGGGTGCCGGTCTGCAGGAACGCCGCGGCCCGCTCGATCCCCAACGCGATCTCCTCGCCCCGGGTGGCCACGTGCGGCGCCAGGACATCGTCGAGTTCGGCACCGCGCACAATCCGGTCGGCAGCGCCGCCGGGCATGCCCCGTTCCCGCTGCAAATCCTCGCGCAGCCGCCGCACACCCACCGGCAGATCGCGGGTCAGGATCGGCACGCCGTCGTCGAGCAGATTGATGATGGTGGTCTCGTTGCCGATGTTGACAAGCGCCACCACCCCGCGCATCGCCTCGGGATAGTTGCGCTCGAAGGCATTGTGCAGCGCAAAGGCCTCGACGTCGATCACCTTGGCATCGAGGCCGCTTTCGGCGAGCAAGGCCAGCTTCGACTCGACCAGCTCGCGCTTGGCGGCGACCAGCAGCACATCCATGTGCATGCCGTCGCCGTCGGGATTGAGAATCTGGAAGTCCAGCTCGACGTTCTCGGGATCGAACGGCACGTGCTGATCCGCCTCCCAGCGGATCACCTCGCGCGCTTCGGCGTCCTTCATCCGATCCATCTGGATCTTCTTGATGATGACATCGCGGCCGCCGACCGCGACCACCACGTCGCGGGTCTTGATCTCGGCCTGCGCGAGCAGGTCGCGCACGGCTTCGGCCACCAGGCGGGGGTCCATCACTTCGCCCTCGACAATGGCATCGTCGGCCACCGGCGCGAGGGCGACCTTTTCGATCACAGGATTGCCCGACCCGTGGCCGACAACGACCGCCTTGATGAAGCCGCTGCCGATGTCGAGACCCACCGTGGATCGTGCGCGCGGGAAGAGCGCCATAGGAGCCCGGATTGTGCGGTGAGAGGAAGAGAGACTTTAGCACCACCCGACCGCTGAAGTCAAGCGGGGGCCAGCCCTCCAACCCGTTGTCCAACCGCCACTTACCTGTCGTGACGGCCGGTCGAAGCCGGAAGATATCTTCCGGTGACTCCCGCAGGAGTCGCACCACTCGTGCCAGCGGCCATCACCACTCGGGATGACTGCCGATCACGAGGGCAGTATCGGCGGATTGAATCGAAAGAAGAAGGGTCAGCCGCCGCTGTACCAGCACGCCTCCGCGCGGGTCGGCCCGGGCGGCCATGACACTGAGCCGGGCCAGCGGCTGGCTGTCGGTTCGCACCGCGCGGGCGGTGACCTGCCAGGGACCGAGCGGCGGTGGGGCGAGATGGATCAGCTCACCCGGCAGCAGATGAGCGATCAGCGAGTCGTTGGCCACCCGCAGCCGGGCGGCCGCCGACATCACGGCCAGGTCGGCCTCGATCGCCAGGTGGCGGTCGGCCACCAGACGGGTCTCGCTCAGCGCCAGCGTCAGCGCGATGGTCGCAGCACTCTCCACCAGCAACAGGGTGAGCAGGGCCAGCGGCAGCATCATGGCGCGTCGCCCAGCAGGGTGGCAAAGTGCTGCGGTAACGGCCCGGCCGTGGCGGTGACCAGCAGACCGCCCTGGTTCACGAACTCCACCGGACCGGCCATCGGGCCCGCCACCGGCTGGATCCCTGCCCCGCCCAGCCTGTCCTCAAGCCCGAGCCAGCGGCTGCCGCCCGAGCTGTAGCCCCGCAGTCGAACCGGAGTCACCAGCCGCAGCCAGGCCGCCGGCGGCACACCGCTGCTGAGCCGCAGCAGCAGCGCCGAGCGGCCGTCGGGACAGACGGCCGGGGATACATCTGTCACGCTGCGCCGCTGCCAGGCGGGTGCCGGAGTCGGATCCAGCAGCAGCACCTGATCCCGTCCGGCGGTGGGTGTCCGGAGGATATCGTCGGACGGCAGGGGTATCACGACTGCGGCGGGGTCGGTGGCGCAGGGAGCGCCGGCCAGCAGCGGTCGATCGAACTCAAGTGAATCGCGACCGGCGCCGATGTCGCCGGCAGAGGACCCACTCACCGCCCCGCTCACCAGC
>CBFGTB010000063.1:0-12966 GCA_965651715.1 uncultured Gemmatimonadales bacterium | reverse complement strand
CGTCGGCTTCAGCCGACGCCTTAGCCGAGCCGCGGGTTTACCCGCGGGCCACGCGGGCAACGACGAGAGACGAGCGACGCGCTCCCTTACCTTTCTCCCCATGTCGATCACGTCAGTCATCGCGCGATGACCACTCGCCTCACCCCGGACCGGCTGGCGGCGGCGCTGACCAAGGCGGCGCCGGCGCAGGTGTACTACCTCACCGGCGCCGAGGTGATCCTCAAGGACGAGGCGCAGCGACTGCTGATCGAGACCCTGCTCGATCCCGGCCTCCGGGATTTCAATCTCGATCTGTTGTCCGCCCAGCAGCTTGAGCCGGATCAGCTCGCCGCGGCATGCAGCACTCTGCCGATGATGGCCGATCGCCGGGTGGTGGTGGTGCAGGGGGTCGAGGCCTGGAAGCGCAAGGTCAAAGGCAAAAAGGCCGCCAGCGACTACATGTCGCACGCCGCACCCGATACGGTGCTGCTGCTGGTGCAGGGCGACGACAAGGACCCCGACACCGAGCTGGTCCGCCATGCCACGCTGGTCGATTGCGCGACCCCGACTGGCGCCGCACTCGACCGCTGGCTCGATGCGCGACTCGAAAGCGCCGCCGTGCATCTCACCGACGAGGCACGCGAGCACCTGCTCCGGGCCACCCGCAGCGAGTTGGGCATCCTGGCGGCCGAGGTCGAGAAGCTGGCAGCCATATCCGGCCCCGAGCCGATCGACCGCGAGACGGTGGCCGATCTGGTGGGGATCAGACACGGCGATACCATCGATGACTGGCGCGACGCAGTACTCCGCGACGACGTTGCACGTACTACAACCATGCTCCCGCGACTGCTCGAGCAACCCGGTGTGTCGGGCGTGCGCCTGCTCTTCACCCTCGGTGCCTCGCTGATCATGCTCCAATGGGCCCGCGGCGTTGCGCGCAGCCGGAAGATCCGCGACCGGCAGTTGATAAATGCCGTGCGGCAATGCTGCTACGATACCCGACCGATGGTCGGCAGCTACGGGCCCTTCGCCGATCTGATCGGTGAGGTGGTCGGTGCCTGGCCGCTGCGCCGCGTTGCGGCGGCGGTGCGGGCGACACTCGCCGCCGACGTCGCCTTGAAGAACACAACGATTTCGACTGAGGAAGGCATCCTGACCGACTTGATGCTGACCCTTGCCGCGTCACAAAACCGGAAGGCCGCATGATCCGATCCCGCGCCGTCGCTCTGCTGGTTGTCATGGCCGGTCCGCTGTCCCTCAGCCCGCTCGCGGCTCAGGCGGCGGCATTCCCCACGTCGCCCGAGTTCCAGGCGGTGCTCCGCCTGGCCCAGGACGGGCGCAGCGACAGCGCGCGCGCCCTGATGTCGACGGTGCTCGAGCAGCGCGACCCGACCGACCCGAGCTACGCCGAGGCGCTGTACACTGCGGCAACCATCGCCTCATCGGGTGATGAGGCCCGGCTGCTGTTCTCGCGGGTGGCAGTCGAATACGCCCGCTCGGGCTGGGGCGACAAGGCACTGCTCCGGCTGGCCCAGCTCGATTACGGCGCCGGCGACAGTGAGGGCACTGTCAATCGGATCAGCCGGTTGATGACCAGCTACCCCCAATCGCCGATCTTTGCCGATGCCGCCCTCTGGGGCGCCCGCGCCGCGATTGAACGGGGCGATATGCCCCGGGCCTGCACCTGGCTCGACAGCGGCCTGGACCATGTGGGCGACAATGTCGAGTTGAAGAATCAGATTGAGTTCACCCGGCGCCGCTGCACCGACGCCGCCCGGCAAACCCCTGCGGCAGCCGCCAGCCCGACGCCGCTCCGCACTCCCGAACGTCGCCCGGTGGAGACCGATCCTGCGCCGGTTCGTGCCAGTGCTCCGCCGCCGAGCGCTCCGGCACCGGTCGAGCGGCAGCAACCCGCCCCGCCGCCGAGCGCTCCGCCGCCAGCCGCCGACGTCTGGCGGGTTCAGGTGGCGGCAGTCAGCGATCCGGCAGCCATTGCCCGGCTCGAACGGGCCATCCGCGACCTGGGACTGAGCCCCTACACCAGTCTGAGTCCCAGCGGACTGACGCGGGTGCAGGCCGGTCCCTTCGCCACCCGTGAGGCGGCCGAAGCGGCAGTGCCCCGGCTGCGTGACGCCGCGGGCGGAGCCCCATTCGTGACCCGGGCCGATCCGTGACCTGATGCATCGGCCGGATGCGCCGGTCGGGGCGTAGTATTTTCCGCCGTGTCCGAGACTCCGCTGATGGCCCAGTACCGGGAAATCAAGGCGCGCCACGCCGAGGCGATCCTGTTTTTCCGAATGGGCGATTTCTACGAGATGTTCTACGACGACGCCCACACAGCGGCGCGCGTACTGAACATCACGCTCACCTCCCGCGGCGATGGCACTCCCCTCGCCGGCGTGCCGGTGAAGGCGGCGGCCGGCTATCTGCGCCAATTGATCGCTGCCGGCTTCCGGGTCGCGATCTGCGAGCAGATCGAAGATCCCCGTCAGGCCAAGGGCCTTGTCAAGCGTGCCGTGGTCGAAACCGTGACCCCGGGCGCCTTCCTCGACGACGAGTACACGCCCGGGTCCCGCAATAACTGGCTGGTGGCGGCGCAGCCGCAGGGCCTGGCGGCGCTGGATCTCTCCACCGGCGAGTTCCTGCTCGAACGTCTCACAGCCGACGGACTGGCCGACGCACTCGGTCGTCTCGCCCCGGCCGAAGTGGTGCTGCCCCAGGGAGTCGCCCTGCCGCCACTCGAGGGCGAGGTGCTTCAGACAGTCCGCGAGTCCTGGGAGTTCGACGCCGACCTGGCCCGCGATGAGTTGCTCCGCCGCCTCAACCTCGCGTCGCTCGACGGGCTCGGCCTGGAGCCAGCCGACGCGGCGGCAATCGGCGCGGCCGGCGCCCTGCTGCGCTACGTCGCCGAACTCCAACCAAGCGGTCTGCCGCACCTGCGCCGTCCCAGTGTGCGCCGCAGCGACGAGCTGTGCTGGGTCGACGAGATGACCCGCCGCAATCTCGAACTGACCGAACCGCTCCGCGCCGGAGCCCGCGGGGTGACACTCGTCGACACGCTCGACCGGACCCTGACACCCATGGGAGCGCGATTGCTGCGGCAGTGGACCGTGGCACCGCTGCGCCGTCCCGAGGCGATCGCCGCCCGCCACGATGTGGTGGCTCTGCTGGTCGATGAGGGCCGCCTGCGCGGACGACTGCGCACCGCACTCGACGGTGTGCGCGATATCGAGCGCCTCAGTGCCCGCGCCGCCGCCGGCCGCGCCACACCGCGCGAACTCGGCGCCCTGCGGGATTCCTTCAAGCGACTGCCGGATGTCGCCGCCCTGGTCGCCGAATCGGTCGCGTGTCCCCTGGTCGATCGCGGCGAAGCGCGACCACTCCCCGACCTGCCGGATCAACTGGCGGATCTCGCCGGCGTGCTCGACGCCGCGCTGGTCGAACGCCCGCCCGTTTCGCTGGCCGACAGCGGCGTGTTTCGCACCGGCTACGACGCCGAGCTCGATGAACTCTGCCATCTCCGCGACCACGGTAAACAGGCGCTCGCCGCGATTCAGCAGCGGGAACGCGATCGCACCGGCATCGCGTCGCTCAAGGTCGGCTACAACAAGGTCTTCGGCTATTTCATCGAAGTGACCCGGGCCAATCAGGCCATGGTCCCCGCCGACTACGAACGACGCCAGACGCTGAGCAACGCCGAACGCTACGTCACGCCCGAGCTGAAGGAGTACGAGGCCAAGGTGCTCGGCGCCGAAGACCGGATTACAGCGCGGGAGCAGGAACTCTTCCTTGCCTTGCGCGATCGGATCGGCGCCGCCGTGGAACGGATCCAGCACACCGCCGACCTGATCGCCCGCATTGATGTCCTGGCGTCGCTGGCCGAAGTCGCGGTCACCGAACAGTGGATTCGTCCCCAACTTCACGACGGCCTGGAACTCAGCCTGCTCGGCTCGCGGCATCCGGTCATCGAACGGATGATGCCGCGCGAGAAGTTCGTGCCCAACGACGTGCACTTCGACGAGGCTGCCCGCTTGTTGCTGGTCACCGGTCCCAACATGGCCGGCAAGAGCACCATCCTGCGCCAGATCGGCCTCTGCGTGCTGCTGGCGCAGATGGGCAGCTTCGTTCCGGCGGAGCGCGCCCGGATCGGACTTGTCGATCGATTGTTCACCCGGGTCGGGGCCAGCGACAATCTGGCACGCGGCCAATCGACCTTCATGGTCGAGATGAGCGAGACCAGCGCCATTCTTCACGGGGCCACCGAGCGCTCTCTGGTACTGCTCGACGAAATCGGGCGGGGCACCAGTACCTACGACGGCGTTGCCATCGCCTGGGCCGTGAGCGAACATCTCCACGACACCATCGGCTGTCGCACCATGTTCGCCACCCACTACCACGAGCTGATGCAGCTTCCCGAAACGTTGCATCATGCCCGGAACTGCAACGTTGCAGTGCGGGAACAGGCCGGACGGGTGGTCTTCCTGCATCGTCTCGAAGCCGGCGGCACCGATCGCAGCTATGGCATTCATGTGGCCGAGCTGGCCGGCCTGCCTGCCACCGTAGTGGATCGGGCGCGGACGGTACAGCGCGGCCTCGAAACCGGACATCGCATGGTGCCCGGCGACCCGCCGACCAACCCCGATCCTGCTCAGCCCTCGCTCTTCGATCCGCAGCACGCCGCCGCTCCCGCCCCCCGCAGCGGGTCGGACGCCGTGGCCGAGCGACTCAAGGCGCTCGATCCCGACCGTATGACACCGCTGGAAGCGCTTCAGGAGCTGAACCGGTTGCGCAACGAAATGGACTGAGTCCGGTCGGTTTAGATTCCGCTGATGCCTCGTTCTGTCGTGCTCTGCCTGCTACTCGGTCTGATCGCCTGCGGTGAGGACGCCGACACCGACGCCCCGCAGCCGGTCAGCTCGGACATCACCCCGGCCGTACCCATCGCCCAGCAGAATCCGATCCCCTATCCTCCCGCGCTCTATGCCCAGGGCGTCGAAGGCGAAGTGATGCTCTATCTCTTTGTCGATGCGTCGGGTGCGGTTATCCACGATTCGACTCGCATCGCGGAATCCAGCGGTCACAACGAGTTCGACGCTGCGGCGCTGCAGGCCGCGCCATCGCTCCGCTTTGTCCCCGCGCATCGCGGTGACAGTGCCGTGAGTGCACCGATCCAGGTTCCGATTCGCTTCACTCTGCCGGATTCCGCACAAGTCACAGCCGACTCATGACCCAGATCCCCGATTCAGCCGATTCCGTTCTCGATGTGATCGGGAACACTCCGTTGATCCGTTTGGGACGGATCGGCCGCGATCTGCGGAGCCCCATTTTCGGCAAGGCCGAGTTCATGAATCCCGGCGGATCGGTCAAGGATCGGATCGGTCAGGCGATTGTGGCGGCCGCCGAGCGCGAGGGGCGGCTTGGGCCGGGCGGAACGATCGTCGAGGGCACCAGCGGCAACACGGGCGTGGGACTGGCGATCGCGGCGGCGCTCAAGGGCTATCGCTGCATTTTCACAATGCCCGACAAGATGAGTCGCGAGAAGGTTCGCCTGCTTGAGGCCTACGGCGCCGAGGTCGTCATCACCCCCACCGCAGTGGCGGCCGACGACCCCGACAATTACGTCATGCGTGCCAAACAGATCGTTCATGACACGCCCGGCGCAGTGCTCGCCAACCAGTTCTACAACCAGGTCAACCCCGAGACGCACGCCGCCACCACCGGCCCCGAGATCTATCGTCAGACGGCGGGCCGGGTGAGCCACTTCGTGGCGGGAGCCGGAACCGGTGGCACGGTCAGCGGCGTCGCCAAGTATCTGAAAAGCCGTAACCCCGCCGTTCGCATCATCGCCGGCGATCCGATCGGCTCGCTCTACAGCCAGTATTTCGCCACCGGACAGCTCGGCGACGATGGTGCACCGTACAAGGTCGAGGGGATCGGCGGCGACAAGGCCCCGACCACTGTGTGGTGGGACCTGATCGACGAATTCCGCCAGGTCAGCGACGCCGACGCCATGCGCATGGCTCGACGGATCGCCCGCGAGGAAGGCATGCTGGTCGGAGGGTCGACCGGGGCCAACGTCCATCTCGCTGTTCAGCTCGCCGCCGAACTCGATGACCCCGATGCCTGTATCGTGACCATCCTGGCCGACACCGGCGAGCGCTACCTCTCCAAACTCTTCGACGACGACTGGTATCGCCAGGTCACCGGCGAGTAGCGCTACTGCACCACGCCGCAGGCGATGCGGCTGCCGCTGTTCCCGCTGGGATCGGTCTGCATATCGTCGGCGTCCTGATGAATGACGACAGTCGCACCATCGTCATCGAGCAGTCCGTCGTCGCCGCGGAGCGCCCCACCGGCCGTGGTCAGCGCCACGGCTGCTGTGCCGGTCGAATCCACCATCAGATTGAGCATGTCGCCGGCATGCGGGCCGGCCGGATTGTCGCGCCAATGCTGGCGATCGGTCGGATTCCAATGGCCGCCCGCCGCATCGAAGTCGGGAGCACAGGTCCCCACGGTGTGCAGGTGGATGCCGTGTTCGCCCGGCGTCAGACCGAGCACTGTGCCGCTCAGTGCAATGCCGCTGTCGGCCTGCGTCAACGTGAGGATGCCGATCTCCACGCCGGCGGTGTCATACATCGTCGCGGTGATCGCCGCCACCGGTTCCGCCGGAACGCCACTATCGATCATCCCGGCATCCGGCTGGTCGGCCGGTGCACAGGCCGCCACGCCGGCCACTGCCAGCAACAGATATCGCATGGTAAGCCCTCTCCAGGTTCGCGGGGGTATTCCGGGAGACGCGGGCTCGGCCACCGGAGCCACACTGAGACCTTGGCTGAAACGCCCGGCCCGGCCACTTTGCGAGGCATTATGAAGATCACAGTGCTCACCGGCGGCTCATCAGCCGAGCGATCAGTGGCCCTCGCCTCGGCCAACCAGATGGTCGCCGCGTTGAGGACATTGAACCACGACGTAGTCGTTGCTGACACAACCACGGGATTCCTCGATCCGGCGGGCGAGCGGCTCCTGCTGGCTGGATCTGTGGCTGCCGCTCCCGCCGATCTGGCGCCACTGCGGCAGGCCGAACGGCGGGTGCTGCTGGGCGGATTGCTGGTCGATCCCCGGCTCACCCAGGCTGACTGTTGCCTGCTGGCCCTGCACGGCGGCACCGGCGAGGACGGCACCATTCAGAGTCTGCTCGCTCTGGCGGGGATCCGTCACACCGGCGCCGGGGCGCTGGCCTCGGCGCTGGCCTTTGACAAGGACCTCTCCAAGCGGGTCTTTGCCCAGCATGGCATAGCGGTCGCCCCGTGGCGGATGGTGGTCCCGGCCCGCGGGATCGGCGACGACCTCGATCCCGATCGGCTGGGCGACGAACTCGGCTGGCCGCTGGTGGTCAAGCCCTCGAAGCAGGGCTCCACTGTGGGCCTCACCGTGGTGCAGCAGCCGGCCGGCTTGGGCGTCGCCATTGCTGAGGCGCTTCGCTTTGACGATGAGGTCATGATTGAAAAGTTCATTCCGGGCCGCGAACTGACGGTGGGCGTGTTGGGCGACGTGGCACTGGCGGTCGGCGAGATCATTCCGCAGCACGATCTTTTCGACTATGAGTGCAAGTACACGCCGGGGATGAGCCGGGAGATCTTCCCGGCGGATCTTCCTGTCGCCGTGGCCCGAGAGGTGCAGGAGCTGGCGGTCCGGGCCCATCGCGCCCTCAAGGTGAGCGGCTATTCCCGGGTGGATTTCCGGCTCAGTCCCGCAGATCGGGCATACTGCCTGGAGGTCAACACTCTGCCGGGCATGACCGGCACCTCGCTCATGCCGCAGTCGGCGGCGGCTGTCGGTCTATCCTTCGGTGAGTTGTGTCAGCGCATTTGTCAGGAGAGCTAGGACGCATGTACCGCCCCGAACCGCGTATCACACCCTGGGTTCTCCGCCTGTTGGCGGTGAATGCGACGGTTCTGCTCCTCACCGAAACGCTCTTCACCGCACCGGCGGTGATCGACTGGCTCAGCTTTGATCCGACCCTGGCCCTGACCCACCGACCCTGGACCTTCCTCACCTACCTGGTGGTCCATGGCGGACTGTTCCACCTCGCCGCCAACAGTCTGGCGCTTTTCGTCTTCGGTCCTCCGGTCGAGCGACGGCTGGGCAGTCGGCGTTTCCTGACATACTACCTCTACTGCGGCATTGGCGCGGCGCTCTTTGCGCTGGTGTTGAGCTGGTTGATGCCGATCGCGCCCTTCATCGGCGCATCGGGAGCGATTCTCGGCATCGGCTATGCCTACGCGCGGTACCTGCCCGATGCCGAGCTGGTGATCTTCCCGATCCCCTTCCCGATCAAGGCGAAGCTGCTGATCTGGTTGATTGCCGGCCTGGATCTCTTTGGTGCGATCATGGGCTCGAACGATGGCATCGCCCATGTCGCCCATCTCGGCGGGATTCTCGCCGGAATGCTCTGGTTTTTTTTCATCGGCCTGCTCCACCCGCAGCAGGGGCCGCCGCTTCCGCCGATGCGTCCGAGCGGCGTCCCGGTGGGCATGGCGCGTCAAGGTCGCTATGACCAGCGACATGGCCCGACCCAGTCGCGTCCTGCGGCTGCAGCACCGGTCGCCACTGTGGCCCCAGCGCCGGCGCCGCCCGATCCGCTGGCTATCGAGGCCGCTGAGCTGAATCGGGTGCTCGACAAGATCAACGCCACGGGCATCGGCTCGCTCACCAGCGACGAGCGGCGCTTCCTTGACGGCGTCTCATCGCGTCGCCGCGGACAATCGCCGCAGTAGTCTCGGGTGGCGATCGTCGATCTCGCCACACCATGGCGTGACGCGGCGCAGAGTGCCGCGGCCGACGCCGCCTTCCGCGATCGCCATCGCCAGTTTTTCGAGCTGATTCGGCGCCAGCGGGCTCCCGCCGCCGAGCGGCTGGCGGCGCCCGGGGCGCCCGGGGCAGGGCAGGTGAATCTGCCGCCAGACCTGGCACGACTTGAGGCCCGACTCAACCGATTGGTGGACCGCGGTTGGCGACGTCCCGAGCGGGTGGTCGTCTTTCTCTCGGTCGAGCCGGGTCCGCCGTTCGAAGTCATTCCCGATCCTGACGACCCGCTGCTGGTGCTGTTTGCCGATCATGTCGACGACAGGTGGCTCGAGGCGGCCCTGGTCGGAGCCGTCGCCTCTCATCAGCGCTGGATGGCCCACCCGGCGATCACGCAGCTTGCGGCCCGGGGGGCGTGGGACAAGTGGCAGGCCGGGCGGCAGATTCCGCTGGCGGAATGGATCTACAGCGCTGGCCTCGCCGTCCATGCCATCGCCGACGCCTTTCCCGAATGGTCTGCCGCCGACTGGCTCAACATCTCGACCGGTGAGCTGACGCGGCTGCGCCAGGGCGAGCAGCGCTACAGTCGGATGCTTGAATCGGAACTCGATCAGGCCGGCCTGGGCCTTGTGATTCGGTGGTTGGACGGCGACGCGCCGCCGTCACTTCGTCGCGGCGCCGACGGCAGCCTCTTGCCTGCGGCCGTCGGCCGCTACCTGGGCTGGCGGATGCTGGCGCGCCGAATCGCGCGGGTCGGCCCGATCGAAGCGGCGGGGATGGGGGCGTAGCGGGGAGGCAACCGTGATGCCTCGCCTTACCACGGCCATCAATTCGTGGACTCTGCCCTGCTATCGCGGGGGCATCCCATCGCGGTGGTCGAAGCCAAGAAGACCTCACGCGCTGCTTCACCGGCTGCCGCCGCGACATGGTCACACCCCCAGCATCTTCACGAACCCCGCCAGCCGCTCCGCTTCGGCCGCGGTCAGGTCCTCGGGGACATTCGTCACGGTGACCACCACCCCGGGCCGCACCGGAAATGCTGTGCTGTACCCGCCTGGCACCGGCGTCGGCGACAATGTTGGAACCGACGCCGCCGGTACCGGTTCGACCTCATCCGGCCGCGCCGCGTTCCGCCGCGACCTTGTCGACACCTTGGTCGAACGCGTCTTGACTGAGAACCCCGCCGGATCGTCGCGCCACTGAACGAACATCCCCATCGCCCGCTTCAGCCGTCGGCCGTATTCACGGAGCGAAGCAGGGTTGAAGTCGTGAGCGCGCCGGTTGCTGAATCGCTTGACCACCTCGTCCGGATCCAGCACCCGGAGGTCAGCCTTCTCCGCGTCATCCAGGATCTGGAAGACGTTCCGACACGCCACCGCCAGCGCCTGCGCCGTCGCCGCCGGCATCAGCCCCTTGTCGGCGGCATGATCCAGAAAGTCCAGCAGCGCGCCCGCACTATATTCGTTTGACATCGCATATTCCTTTGCTATATTGCCCGTCGATGAACAATATAGCGTATTCAACGCCAAGTGCCAATCACCGCTACCCTCGGATCGAACGTTCCCTGCTGGAACGTGACCTCGGGCGGTACCCGGTGGTGATTCTTGTCGGTGCCCGGCAGGTCGGCAAGAGCACCCTCTGCCGCGATCTCGCCACGGAACACGGCATGGCTCGGCTGACTCTGGACCATGCGGATACCCGCCAATGGGCAATCGAGGACCCTGCTGGTCTGCTCGCTGACCTGGGCGAAAACGGCGCGTTCATCGACGAAGCCCAGCGAGCCCCGGGCCTCTTCCTTGCCATCAAGGCAATTGTCGATCACCAGCCACACCGCCCGGGACAGTACCTCCTCAGCGGCTCGGCCCAACCAGAGATGACAGCCGCCACCGGCGACTCCCTCCTCGGCCGCGCCGCCTATCGTACCCTCCGACCACTCACTCTTGGCGAACTCCGCTACGACGAGACCCATACCGGCTGGAGCTTCCTCTTCCGCGGCACCGAGAGTGACGCGCTCGAGGAACTCGAACGCCGGGCGGCGGCGAGCGGGACACTCGACTGGAGAGAGGTGGTCAGTGTCGGCGGGTTCCCCGGAGTCGTGAACATCGACGCCGACAGCCGGATCGATCGACTCAACCAGTACCTCCGCGTCTTTGCCACCCGCGACATCCGCGAGATCGTCAACATCGCCTCGTCGGATCAGTTCGAACGCTTTCTCCGGCTGGTCGGCGTGCGCACCGGTCAGGTACTCAATCTGAACGGCATGGCCGCCGACCTGGGCCTTAAAGTGAGCACCCTGCGTCGCTGGTTCGGCGCGCTGGAAGACGCTTTCCTGGTCGAGCGGGTTCCACCCTGGTCCGGCAACCTCAGCAATCGGTTGATCAAGTCGCCCAAGGCGTTCCTTGTCGATTCGGCGCTGGCGATGGCGGCAGCCCGTTCCAACGACCCGACCGGCTCCCACCTGGAGAATCTGCTCCTCACTGACATGTTGGTCTGGCAGGATCTGGCGCCTCATCGCACCGTCTACCACTGGCGACTCGCCAATGGTCCGGAGGTCGATTTCATCCTGGAAGAGAATGGTCGCCTGGTCCCCGTGGAAGTGAAGACAGCCAACCACACCGACCGACGCGACACACGCCATCTCAGGCGCTTCAGCAGCGACCACGACAACACGGTCAGATCGCTGCTGGTTTCGGCTGACCCGCACATCAGGCTGCTTGAGCCGGGCCTGATCGCGGCGCCGTGGTGGGCGGTGATCTAGAAGGCAGGGCGATCACACCACCACTACCCCCTCCCCGGTGCGCCCCGGGCTGCCGCCACTCGTCCTCCTTCTCACCCGTGAGGTCACCGAACGGAGGTCACAGATGGCACCCCGTCGACCACCTCCCGCACTTCGGCCGACACGGCCATCGGCCCGGTGGGTCAGAATCTCGACGATCGGGTCGACGAGGGACTCGACGAGTCCTTCCCCGCCAGCGACCCCCTCTCGGTGCATATCGAATAACCCACCCGATCGCCACCGAGGCGGCTTCGGCACCATATTCCGGCATGCCCTTCGCCATCCCGATGCAGCCCCGGTCGCCCACCGAAGCGCACCGGGTGTCGACGCCGCTGGAACTGCTGTTCGATCTGGTCTTCGTGGTCGCCATCGCCCAGGCGGCCGCCGGACTCCACCACGCCATTGTCGCCGGCCACCTCGGGCACGGCCTGCTCGGCTTCGGGATGATCTTCTTCGCCATCTGGTGGGCGTGGATGAACTTCACCTGGTTCGCTTCGGCCTACGATACCGACGACACACTGTACCGTCTGATGGTGCTGCTGCAACTCACCGGCGCGCTGATCTTCGTCGCCGGCTTGCCACGCGTCTTCGACGCGATGGATTTCCGGGTCGTCGTCGCCGGATACATCGTGATGCGCTTCGCGATGGTGAGTCAGTGGCTCCGGGCCGGCGGCGGCGATCCCACTCACGCCGACAACGCCCGTCGCTATGCCCTCGGCATCGCCGTGGTCCAGTTCGGCTGGATCGGTATGCTGCTGCTTCCTGCCCCCGTCGTCATCACGGCATTCGTGGTGCTGATGCTTGCGGAACTGGCCGTCCCGATCTGGGCCGAACGCGGCGCCGCTACCACCTGGCACCCGGGACACATCACCGAACGCTACGGCCTGTTCACCATCATCGTGCTGGGTGAATCGATTCTGGCCGCGATGATCGCCATCCAGGCCGCGCTGAATGCCGGCACGACATTTTCCCGCCTCGCCGTGCTGGTGGTCGGCGGTCTGCTGATCGTCTATTCGGTCTGGTGGCTCTACTTCGACGGCAGCGATCCCACGCGGCTCTCGTCGCTGAGCCGCGCCTTCCGCTGGGGCTACGGTCATGCGATGATCTTCGCCGCCATCGCAGCGCTCGGCGCCGGGCTGGGCGTGGCAGTCGACCACGCCACCGGCACCACGACGCTGAGCCAGGTCGCCAGCGCCTACGCCCTCGCAATCCCCGTCGCCGTGTATCTCGCCGGCCTCTGGTTGCTGCACGACTGCATGGCCACCCGGCCCGTAGCTCGCCCCGCACTGCTCCCCGTCACCGCCATGCTGGTTCTGCTGACACCGTTCGGACCCGCTCCGGCCCTGGTGATGGGCCTGCTGATGGCCGGAGCTGTCGCGCTGCGCGGGGCTCACTGATGAAGCGAC
>CBFGTB010000062.1:0-13284 GCA_965651715.1 uncultured Gemmatimonadales bacterium | reverse complement strand
CCGCATGGGCCGTTCAGACGTCACAGTTGATGCGGGCTGACATATTTTGGCTCACCTCACGCAAGGCAAAGGCAATGCGGTGTGCAAGCCACGCGCTTAGCCTAAGCGATGGCGAGCCGTTGATCTCCGACACGAGTGGCCCCTATGCCCGTTGGCTCGCAATGACTTGTCACGTCGGTTCGTCCCCGGACATCGCGTTGTCAACACTGGTGTCGGGCCCACTATCGGAACGAAAGATGCACAAGAAGGACCATGCCGAGTGGTTAGCAGCCATCGCCTACCTTCACCGCGCGACTGGTGCGCATGACGTTAGTGCCGCGGCGCAGCTCGATGCCGAATTACAGGACCTTGGGAACCCGATGCGCTCACGCCTTGCCGACCTCGGCCTGCTGTCTGACAGTCTGGCAGTCTGACGGTCTGACGGTCCTCCGCGAATGGTGCCAACGATCCGATCACGGTGCGACCGAAGCACACCCGGACTGCGCCATATTCAACGGCGAACCTACTCTACAGTCGACCGGAATAATCCCGTGGCAGGACCGTCACTAGGCCGACTCGGTGCCAGTGGTTGGATCAAGTCGGTTCCGCAAACCAACCGTATGTTGCGGCATTCATGTATGCCACCACACTACACGTCGTCGTCGCATCGTCGAGAACGCGGTCTCCACGAATCATCGCGTCTGAAGTTGTCGATCAACGTCGCGGCGAAGTACGGCTCCCGGACGCGCCGCGCACACGGCTTCTCGACTGCGGGATATACTCCGGAATCGACGCGGGATCGGCTATCAAGCGTCGCACCGTCACCGAGTTAACCGTTAGCTCAACCAGCGATTCGTCGAACTGTGTTCCGCGGCCGCGATGCAACTCGGCCAGCACCGCCTCCAAACTAAGAGCATCACGGTATGGTCTATTCGTCGTCATCGCGTCAATGGTGTCCGCGATCGCAATAATTCGCGCCCCCAGAGGAATGTCGGTGCCGGAAATTGCATCAGGATAGCCCCTCCCATCCCATCGCTCGTGGTGATGGCGGACGCAGTCAACAACGTACCCCTGAAACCGCGAGAACAGAGACACCAACTCCGCACTTCGTATCGAGTGAGTCTTCATAACAGCCCACTCTTCATCGGTAAGCTTTCCCTCCTTTTGCAGCAGAGGGGCGAATTCCTCATGGATCTTGCCGACGTCGTGCAGCAATGCGGCGTTTTCAATTTGCTCAATTTCATCAACGGACAAAGCTAGGTCCTTCGCGATCGCGCTGGACAAGCCACAGACGCGCCGCGAATGCCCTGATGTATATGGATCACGCGCTTCGATTGCCTTGACCATCATGGCTAACTGCTCTCGGACATTCTGCTCCAACTCTTCGTATGCCCGATCAAGCTCCTTGTATACCTCTTCGAGTCCGTTAAGTTTCCCGTAAACATGTCGTGCCATGATCAGCGGCAATACAACTATCAGAAACGCAAGACGAGCGACTCCGTTCGACTGATTTGAAAGCAGAAAGAGCCACGCGACGAGTAGCGCAAGGGAGCTTGCAGCTAGGTCGTACCCTAGCACCCAAACAGTGTTAGAGCGCCAGGTACTGAATATCGGCCGATTTGTGGACAGAGCGACAACAGTATTCACGGCAGCGGAGTTGGCGACAAAATATACGGCTGCCGCAACGAGGAACAGAGATATTTCGAATAACGCAGTATCGAATGAGACCTGGGTTGCAGTCGCGGGAGCAATAAACTGAGGGGGGAACCGTCCGCCGATTGCCGCGTAAACGAGGAATGTCAGTCCGACCGAAACGATCCTCTCCGAAACATTGAACACTGCCTTAATGAAAGGCGATCGCTCCACCATTTGGGAGATTGCCTTTACGATACCCGCGGTCAACGCTCCCCAAAAAACTCCGAGAATCAGGCCAACTGCAAGATGGAACACAAATACCAAGGACCCGGTTAGACCACCTGACTTGTTTTGGGTTCTCGATACTTCAAGAAGGCAGCCCACGAGTAGCAGACTTCCGAGCACCCAAAGATCAAGCGCGGGGCCAGCGACAGCCGCGCTCAGGGCTAGAACGGTGGCCGCCGCGATGGATATTCCCATGACATAGCGTCGAACGGGCAGCGAAAATTCCATCGTGTAATCGGGAGGAAACGCCTCGGCTGACAACAATTAACCCCAGCTCACGGTCTCAGCGCGGAACACACTCGCGATGAAATCGACTGCAGCGGCAAGCCACTCCAGCATATGCGTCACCTCCTCCCCGAGACATCCTACCTACGAGAGGGGCAGACCCCGCTATGGTCCACCTGACGCTCCGCTCTGTTCAGCCGCTCGACTTCGCTCCGTGCCAGCCCTGGTGTTTCCTCCCATTCTCCTTTCATGCCTGACGAGTGCCGCCCGGCCCTCCGGCCGCACGGTCCACCACTGCGATATCAGCTCAGCCCATCTGATGCCGGGCCGAAACCCATCGATTCGTCGCGTCCAAGACCGCGTACACCGCCGCATGCTCGGCACTCTCCCGCACCTCGGCCGTCCCCACCAGCAAGGTGCTCTGCCGACCACCGATCGCCTGCACTCCCACCATCACCCACGACCGCCCGAACGCCTCGGGCCGCTCGGTCCCCTCCAACGCCAGACCGTGACCGTCGACCAACCGCTCGATCACCGCCACCGCCGCCCGGGCACAGGCCTCCACCCGGTTGCGCGGCGTGTCGGGTACCTCCTCCACCGCCTGCTCGGTCGCCCCGTCACAGGTCAATGTCACCACCGCCTGCACCCAGCGCGGCCGCTCGGCCGATCGCACCACCACATCCTCGAACAACACCACCCGCTGATTCGCCTGGGTCCGCACCGCCACCTGCTCCAACGTCCGGAGCGGCTGCACCTCGGTGGTGTGCGCCACACTGATCTTGCGGTGATCCACCTTGAGACCCAGATGCGCCAGCAGGGCACTCTCCACGTTGCGCACCACCTGCTTGGGCGTCTGACCACTGGTCGCCAGAATGTGGATCTCACTCACCTCGCCCAACGGCGTGGTCACCACCCGGGCCGACAACACCCCCTCCAATGACGTCAACAGATTCTCCGCCCGACGAACACCCCAGGGATCGGGGCCCTCTCCCGACGCGTGATGATCGGCCAACGGCTGCGGCGATGCTGTCATGTCCCGTCCTATCGAAAACCGGTCCACCCTCATGCGATCGTGTTCCGTCCCGCCGCCTTGGCGAGATACAGCGCCCGATCGGCCTGCTCCAGCAGAGGTCCCTCGCCCGGCGCGGCCGGATCGTACTCCGCCACCCCGATACTCACCGACACCTGACCCGGCGCAAAGCCGAGCCGCTCGCTGGCCTGCTCCACCCGCTCCCGCACCGCGTCGGCCACCCGCAGCGCCCCGGCCCGATCGGTCCGGGTCAGCAACGCCACGAACTCGTCGCCGCCGTAGCGGGCCGCCAGGTCGGTCGCCCGGATGGTGTGACGAATCTGCTCCGCCACCCCCCGCAACGCCCGGTTGCCGAACTCATGGCCCAGCCGGTCGTTCAACTCCTTGAGCCGATCGAGATCGATGAACAGCACAGCGAAACTCTCACCACTGCGCCGACTGCGCTCCACCTCGTGACTCAACCGCTCCTGCAACGTGCGATAACTCGCCAAACCCGTCAATGCATCGGTGCCCGCGTCGCGGGTGGCATCGTCGGCCCGCCGAGCCAGCCAAGGCACACACTGCCTCAGACTCGCCCGCCCCAGCGCCGCCGCGTGGGCAAACCGGGCACAGCTCTGATAGCCACACGCCCGACAGTCCCACGGTACCCCGTTCGGACCCAGCCCGATCGCCTCCAGAATCGCCCGCACCGCCTGCGGCTCCGGCTGCGCCCGCCGCGACGCGAACGGAAATGCCGCGGCCAACTCCACCGGTGACGACTCCGGCACCACTGCCTGCCGACTCCGCGTCGGCTCCGCCGCACTCAACAACCGCCGCCGCCGGTGATACCCCTCCCGCGGACCCGCCAGCGGATGATCGGCCGCCCCCCGGTGCGCCAGCAGATCGACAAAACCCAGATCGAGCCGTTCCTCCGACACCGCCCGGGCCAACGCCGCCAGCCCGTCCAGACCCCGCATCGAGATCAGACGACGCCCCCGACTCGACCCGCTCACCACCATCTCCAGCGGCAGACCCCCCGCCACCGACATGTGCCGCCGCATCTCGCCCGGCAGCCGCGAGAAGGTCGCCGGCATCTCGGCCGGCCGAATCTCCCGCAACCGCAGCAGCTCGGCCAGATCAGCAAAACTCAACACCACGTCCAGCGCCTCGACCTGATCCGGCGCCCCGGTGCCGACATACACCACCGGCGTGCTCTGACCCAACAGGTGATGCAGGAATCGCGCCTCGGCGACCGCCGGATAGGTGATCGGTGCCAGATAGGGCACCAATTCAGGATGATGGGCCGTGATCGCCGCCACCACCACCGGATCCGTCGACCGAATCAGGGTGCCCCAGTCGGGATCATCCCACAACCTGAGGTATTCCTGCGCCACCAGCTCATCGCCCACCACACCGCGCGAGACCACCCTGAAGCCGGCGGCATAACAGGCGTTGACCACCTGCTCGGGACTGTCGGGATGGAACCAGGCCGCCGCTTCGGGAGTCAGGATCAGCGCCCCGGTACCCGCTTCGGCGATCGCCAGAGCGCGGTCGAGTGCCCCATGCCGCCCGATGGCGTCGTGGGGACAGGCGGGAATGCACTCGTCACAGCGAATGCAGTTCTCCACCACGATCTCCACCACCCGCGCCTCGGGCGGCAGTGCAATCGCATCGGTGGGGCAGGCCCTGATGCAGGCCAGACACGCGACGCAGCGCGAGGAATCGACCGACAGATGCAAAAGGCGCGTCCTCGAAAAGGGCGGGACCGTCGGCTGCAAGTTGCGAACACCGGGCCGGTCCGTCAAGAGCCCGGCCACCCCAACCGGCTGACAGGGCGGAACTTAGCCCAGGCTGAACTGCTTGATCTTGCGGTACAACGTCCGCTCACCAATCGCCAGCACCTGGGCCGCCCGCCGCCGATTGCCTCCTTCCCGCTCCAATACCGCCGCGATGGTCTCCCGCTCGACGTCGGCCATGGTCATGCCCTCACGCCAGACCACCACCGGCTCGGGCTCCGGTTCGACATCGGGGCCGATCGCCGGGATGGCGCTCATCCCGATCGCCACCCGCTCCCCGTCGCCGACGCTGATCACTTCCACCGGACCGTTGTCGGCCTGCTGCTCGATCCGCCGCCGCAGTTCTTCGACCTGGACCCGCAGGTCCATCAGGGTCCGCAGGATGAACTCGAACTCGGCGCCACCCAGCAACTGCGGCACCTCGCCCGGCGTCGGTGCCAGAC
The DNA here is from genome assembly GCA_965651715.1 of uncultured Gemmatimonadales bacterium. Lineage (GTDB taxonomy): Bacteria > Gemmatimonadota > Gemmatimonadetes > Gemmatimonadales > GWC2-71-9 > Palsa-1233. The sequence goes on along the minus strand of CBFGTB010000062.1, from coordinate 7,912 downwards.
GCATCGGCAGCCGGTTGGCATAGCTGTCAGTGATATCGGTCGGAATGTCCTGAGCTTGAATCTCACTGCCCGGCGCCAGCACCACCATCGATTCGATCAGATTGCGCAACTGGCGGATGTTGCCGGGCCAGGGCGCTTCGGCCAGCCGCTCCATCGCCGCCGCCGAGATGCCGGGGAAGGGACGATCGTGCTGGGCCGCAAACTCCCGCACAAAACGCCGCACCAGTTGCGGAATGTCGCTGGGCCGTTCCCTGAGCGGCGGGAGGTAGATGGCCAGCACATTGAGCCGGTAGTACAGGTCGTCGCGGAACTCGCCCCGGGCCACCTGCTCGCGCAGTGCCCGGTTGGTGGCCGCGACCACCCGGACATCGACCTTGATCGGCGCCGCCCCGCCCAGCCTGAAGAAGGACCGGGTTTCGAGCACCCGCAGCAGTTTGACCTGCACGCTGGAGGGGATCTCGCCGATTTCATCGAGGAAGATGGTGCCGCCGTCGGCCAGCTCGAACCGGCCCAGCCGCCGTTCGGCGGCGCCGGTGAATGCCCCCTTCTCGTGACCGAAGAGTTCGCTCTCCAGCAGGGTCTCGGGCAGCGCGGCACAGTTGACTGCGATGAACGGCCGCCCCCGGCGGGGGGAGAGGTCGTGGATCGCCTTGGCCACGAGCTCCTTGCCGGTGCCGCTTTCGCCCTCGATCAGGACGGTGCTGGAGACCGGCGCCATCTGCTCGATCTTGACGAGCACCTCCTGGATGCCGGGCGAATCGCCGGCAATGCCGGTGCGGCGCTGCAGGTCGCGCCGTTCGACCAGCCGCTGGACAGTGGCCACCAGTTCATCGGTGGCGACCGGCTTGACCACCACCTCGGTGGCGCCCAGCCGCAGCGCCCGTTCGGTCCGCTCCGAGTCGGTGGCTTCGAGCAGCGCCAGGACGCTGATGTCGAGTTCGTGAGCCCGTTCGGCAAGGTTGTGAGCCGCCGCCTCATGCACCCCGCCGGTGAGCACCAGCAGTCGGGGATGCCCCCGGCCGAGGGCGACCCGGGCCTCGTCGAAGGAGGCGGCAAGATCGACGGCGATGCCGCGCGCCTCGAGGGCGCGGTCGAGCGGCACGGCGGTCTCGAGATCGGCGAGTGTCACCACGACATCACTCATGCTGATGCTCCGTGTCGCCGGCCAGCAGAGTGACGGCGTGGACCACCAGCGGGGCGAGCGCCGCCAGGCCGTCCTGCACCGCCGCGGGTGCGCCGGGAAGATTGACGATCAACGTTGCGCCGCGACTGCCGGCCACCCCCCGGCTGAGCGCGGCCATCGGCGTCCGGGTCCGACCGTGATGGCGCAGCAGTTCGGCCAGTCCCGGCGCCTCGCGCTCCAGCACGGCCCGGGTGGCCTCGGGGGTGATGTCGCGCGGACCCAAGCCGGTTCCTCCGGTGGTGAGAATGAGATCGGCGCCGCCGGCGGAGGCGAACTGCACCAGTTGGGCGACGATCATTTCGCTCCGGTCCGGCACACAGACCTGGCCGACGACGTCGTGGCCGGCGGCGCGGGCCCAGCTCACGATCAGCGGGCCGCTGACATCGTCGCGCTGACCGGCGGCGGCGCTGTCGGAGACGGTGACCACCGCGACTCTCATCCGATGCTGCCCCGCGGCGTGACGCGCGAACCGGCGCCGTCTCGAAACGGCGTCGCCGCGACCTGACCACTCAGATTGCCGTTGACAGTGCTGATCGTGATCGGGGTGCCCTCCTGATCGGCACCCACCGGCACCGATGTCATCCCGATCACTCCGAACCGGGGTGAGCGGCCGACTGAGCGGACCCGATCGACCTGGCGACCATTGACGGCCAGCGGCGCATCGACCGGCGGCAGCGCGTCGCCGTCGAGCCGGAACCCCACCAGCAGCCGGAGCGGCCCGACCCGCAGCCGCGATTCCAGCGCCGCCTCGCCCGGAAAGGGGGCACCTTTGTCGCGCGCGACAAGGGCGGTGAGGGCGGCTTCGACCGGGGTGTCGTCGGGGGCGATTTCGACGCCGACCCGGGCGACTCCCCACTCCAGTCGGGCCAGATCCCAGGTAGCATCGCTCACGAACGGAATGGCCAGCGCCTGGAGCGACTGACGCACCGGTTCCACGTCACGCCGCCGACAGTAGAGATCGATGCCATCGGGGCCGTCGGCAGTGGTCCGGGCGGCGAACACCTGGGCCGCCGCGAATTCGGTGATGACAAGATCGCCGGAGCGTGCGGGCGTCTCCGCCAGCAGCGTGGCGACCCGGGCCAGCGCCGCCGGCCCCCGCACCACCACGGCCGCGACCTGATCGGAGATGTCGCGCAGCCGCACGCTGCCGCGCTTGAAGGCGAGCAACTGCTGCCAGATCGCCTCGCGCGACCGCTCGTCGACCAGCAGCATGACCAGGTCGCCGATGCGATACACTGTCACCCGGCCGATGATGGCGGCATCGTCGCGCAGCACCAGGGCATGGGCGAAGCGGCCCGGCGGCACCCGGGAGATGTCGACGGTGGTCACCCGGTTGACGAAGGCATGGGCGTCGGCGCCCGAGAGTTCGAACTGCCCCACCGCCGTCGGCATCCACGCGGCAGCCGCGGCGACCAGCGCCTCATATTCATCGAGTGGAATCATCCGAACACCATGGTCAACAGGGCCTTCTGGGCATGAAGGCGATTCTCGGCTTCGTCGAAGACCCGCGACTGGGGACCCTCGATCACCTCGTGGCTGATTTCCTCACCGCGATGCGCCGGCAGGCAGTGCAGCACGATCGCGTGCGGAGCCGCGGCGGCGAGCACGCGTCGGTCGATGGCGTAGCCCGCCAGATCGCGGCGGCGCCGCTCGGCCTGCTGCTCCTGGCCCATCGAGGTCCAGACATCGGTGGCGAGCACGTCGGCGCCGCTCGCCGCCTCCAGCGCCGATCGGGTGAGACGGACCGGGCTGCGGTCGGCCGCGGCCATGATGGTCGGATCCGGTTCGTAGCCGGCGGGACAGGCGATCCGCAGCTCGAAGCCGAACAACGTGGCAGCCTCGATCCAGGAGTTTGCCATGTTGTTGCCGTCACCGATCCAGGCCACCACCCGCCCCTCGAGACTGCCGAACTCCTCGATCACCGTCTGCAGGTCGGCCAGCAGTTGGCAGGGATGGCGCAGGCTGGTGAGGCCGTTGATCACCGGCACCGTGGCGCAGCGGGCCAGTTCTTCGACCTCGACCTGCTCGGCGGTCCTGATCACGATGCCCTGCACCAGGCGCGACAGCACCCGCGCCGTGTCGCACATCGGCTCGCCCCGCTCCATCTGGATATCGCGACTTGACAGAAAAATCGGCTCGCCGCCGAGCTGGCGGATGCCGACCTCGAACGCCACCCGGGTCCGGGTGCTGCTGTGGGCGAAGATCAGCGCCAGGGCCTTGCCGGCCAGTGGTCGGCCGCTGTAGCGACCGGCCTTCATTTCACCGGCCAGCTCAAGCAGTGCGCGCAGTTCCCGGGCGGAGAGGTCGGAGAGTTTGAGGAAGTCGCGCTTTGACACCATGCTCATTCCGGGAAGTGGGGGCGGCCAGAATGGCAGAAATGTAATGGGGGGGGGGATGGCGCGACCCCGCTGCGTGCTGCGACGGTCGAGGCGGACGCCGTCACTGCGGTCAGTGAGTTCACGCGCCCCCGCCCCCGGCCGAGCCCTTCCCCGCTGCTGCTGCTGAGCGATCAGTGAGCGCTTGCCACCTGATACCTGACCAAGCCCACGTCGCCACTCGGGAGTGGCACGTATCCGAACATTGTGCTGTCGGTGATGAAATCAACAACCGCGGCCGGAAATGTGGCATGGCCGCGAACCGCCCCGGTCGTCATGTCGATCGCATCAACGAAATAGTCCATATAGCGCGCATACTCTCCCGGACCCATCAGGGGCCCCTCCCCCGGGGTGGGGATGTCCGGCCTTGTCGGCTTCCAATCGGGCTTCGGCAACGAGTACACCACGAGAAACATGTTGTCGGTGACATGGCGCAGCGCCAGAATCCGGGGGTAGGGGCGCACGACGTCCGGCTGACGTCGATCCAGGTCCTTGAGCTTCGCCGTGGGGAATCGGCGGGTGGCGACAGCCACAGGCGCGGTCTCGCCGGTGGCAAGATTAACAACTGTGAATTCGAACCCGGTGGCTGGTGCAACCAGAATCGCGCTGTCACCGATACCCGCGACCTGGAGGATCTGAATGTCGTCGTCCAGCGATGTGAACGGTGACGGGAATGCATTGACCAGCTCGAGGGCGGGGCTGTACAGCCGCAGCGGCTCGGTCGTCGCCCCGGGTAGCCGCAGCGACGACATCAGGTAACCGGTGTCGCCGAGCGGGATAACCCGATTGAAGCCCGGCGCAACGATCGCAGAGTCAACCGCCAACTGCCCATTGACAATTGAGCCGTCGGCCATGAGCCCGCGATGAAAGATCGCGAGCCGCCCGTCGGCGGCGGCCACGATCCCATAGATTCGCCCCAGCTCTCCCGGTCCCTCACCGCACCGGCCGATAATACCTTGAAACGCACCCGAGGAATCGAACAACGCCACGCGCCCGCAATCAGTCAGCGGTGCGACGAGGATTCGTCCATCGGTAAGACGGGTTGGCCGGTCATCGTCGTGTATCCCAACGAATCAATTCCTGTCAGCGCCAGGGTGTCCATGACGCGTACCCGCAATACGCCGGCCGCGTCGTCGGAGACAACCGGCGATCGACATGCGCCAGCCATCAGTATGGCACTCGTGAGCGTGACGACCATCGTGCGCATTACCCGGCCCTGGTAGGCCACAGCACCGCAGCAGAGCATTCCAGTCTCCCGGTTAGTGCACATGTTCATACAGCGCGCCCAAGGTCGGCGCCGACATCACCAATCGCGGATTGTCTCCCACAGTCCGGGCACTTTTTTGGGATATTCATCGGCGCGCCGCGGTCGATCCGCCGCGCCGGGACAATCACGGCGTCACCCGCCACATGGCCGCACGCTGCCACCCCTCGGCATCGAGGACCACCGAGACCAGAGTGTCACCCAGCAACGCTCTCGGCGCGCCGATGACGCGACTCGCCGAATCGGCCTCGGTCCACTCCCGAGCGGCTATGAGCGCTCCATCATAGCGACGCACCTCCAGGTAGCCGTGCGTGTCAGGGGCTCGTTCATCGCTGCCCTCGAAGGCGCGGTAGCCAATCGCATACGACGCGGTTCCACAGGCCACGTACCACCGACGGGCCGCCGGAACCGGGAAGCCGGTACTGTCCATCGTCGGACGCATCCAGGGCAGGCGCGTGACCCGATGCGCTGTCGGACGCCATTTCGCGTCGAGCACAACCGACTCAACCGCCAGCCCCTGCACAACGACAAGATGGCGTCCACCACCCGGCTCGACGCAGCCGTGCAGCAACGCGGGACGTCGCTGGGAGGTTGCACTTCGTTCGGACACCGGTGCCAGCCCGACCGGCAGCGCCCGCACTGTGGCGGGATCGGTGCCGACGTCCACCATCACCAGCGGCGTGCGCCAGGACGGAACGTCCGCCGCATCGAGCGGGCCGACCGACCGGGTCAACAGCAGGCGATCGGTCGACCACAGCCCATTCCACTCAAACACGCCGAACTGTTCCGGCAACAGTGGCAGCAGGGAGATCCGCTTGACCTCGGTGCCGCCCGAGTCAAACGCAAGCACCTGGCGTCGTGCGGCATCGTAACCGATCACCGTATCACCGGCCACACCCGCTCCGGCCACAAACGAGAACTCGCCCGGGCCGTCGCCGCACCGCCCCACCCGACGCGCGTCCATGCTCGCGGCGAGATGAATCAGCAGCACCTGGCAACTCGGCAGATCGCCGATGACGACATCGCCTCCGGCTGTCCCACTGAGGGCGGTGATCCGCTCGGTGGCCCGGTCGCCCTGCTCCGCCGTCAGATACCCCAGAAAGGTGATGGCCCCCGTCTCGGCGGCATCGGCGGCGCGGACGGCGGCACCGTCGACCACCAGCGTCAGATCGGCATCGACGCCGTCGCTGTCCGTCGCTGCGCGACACCCGCCGAGCGCCGCGAGCAGCAGCGTGAGGCCCGTCATCACGCGGCAGCAGCGGCCGTGAGGATCCGGGATGGTGTGAACCAGCCGCCAGCGGTTGCGCTGCAGGGGTGCCATGCGCCTCGCCCTCAGGTGGAACTGCTCAGCGTGATTCCGGCTTTGTGAGAGACGATCGACGGGGCTGCCCGGGGGCAGTCTCCACCCGACCGACGAAAGCAGGTTAACTCGCGGTACAACAGTGCGCAACCCGCATCAGCGACTTGGTAATCAGGGGAACGTCCGCCTCGCGGTTCGGCTCGGGGCTAGAGGATGTATTTGCGCAGATCGTCGTCGTTGACGACACCCGCAAGACGTTCAGTCACGTCACGCGCATCGATCACCACCGGACCCGGTCGCCCATCGGGCAACTCGAACAGCAAATCATCCATCAACGACGCCATGACAGTGTGCAATCGTCGCGCGCCGATATTCTCCATGCGATCATTGGCCTGCCACGCAGTATGCGCCAGCGCCGCCACGGCGGCATCGGTAAAGCGCAACTCAAGCTTCTCGGCTGCCACCAGGGCGATGTACTGCCGAGTCAGCGCATTCTCGGGTTCGGTCAGAATGCGAACGAAGTCGGCCTCGCTGAGCGCATCGAGTTCCACCCGGATCGGGAAGCGCCCTTGCAATTCCGGAATCAGATCACTGGGCTTGGCCATGTGAAACGCCCCCGCCGCGACGAACAGCACATGGTCGGTGCGGACGTAGCCATAGCGCGTCTGCACCGTCGAGCCTTCGACGATGGGCAACAGATCGCGCTGCACGCCTTGACGGGACACGTCGGGTCCGGTGGGATTCCGGTCGCCGGCGATCTTGTCGATCTCGTCGAGAAACACGATGCCGTGATTCTCGACCCGTTCCAGCGCCTCACTGATCACATCATCCATGTCGACCAGTCGGCGCAGCTCGTCATCTTCCATCAACCGGCGCGCGTCAGGCACCTTCACCATCCGGCGCCGCGGTCGCCGAAACATCCCCGCCTGGAGGAACTCACCGACGTTGAAATCGGGGTTCTCGGGCGACTCGGATGGCCGCCACATCTCGGGATCGGGATAGGGCGGTGGCATCACATCGACCTCGACCTCGCGATCATCGAGTGCCCCCTCCTTGAGTTGCTGCCGCAGCTTGTCGAGCGAGCGCTGACGCCGCGCCGCCAGTTCCGGATCCGCCGGATCGACGGCCTCGCCCTCGACGCCGCGATCGAGGGGCGGCAGCAGCGCCTCCAGCAGACGCTCGGTCGCCTTGGCTTCGGCCTGGGGCCACACCTCGTCTTCCCGTTCCGACCGGACCAGCGCCACCCCGGCGTCGACCAGTTCGCGCACGATCGTCTCCACATCGCGGCCGACGTAGCCCACCTCGGTGAACTTGCTGGCCTCGACCTTGAGAAAGGGGGCACCCGCCAGCCGGGCCAGCCGTCGGGCGATCTCGGTCTTGCCGACCCCGGTGGGACCGATCAGGATGATGTTGCTGGGGGTGATCTCGTCACGGATCCCCTCGGGGGCCTGACTGCGGCGCCAGCGATTGCGGATCGCGATCGCGATCGCCCGTTTGGCGGCCGCCTGGCCGACGATGAACCGGTCCAGTTCCGCCACGATCTGGCGGGGCGGCAGCTCCTCCAGCCAGGGCTGCGGGGGAGTCTCGTCGGCGGCGGGCGGGCCGGCGGGAGGAGCGGCAGTGGGCGATTTGGTCATGCGAGAAGATACCCGCGCGGCGGGCCCGCGGGTCAACCCGCGGCTCGGCAAGGGCGTCGGTGGCCCGCGGGTAAACCCGCGGCTCGGCTGAGGCGTCGGTGGCCCGCGGGTAAACCCGCGGCTCGGCTAAGGCGTCGGCTGAAGCCGACGGGG
>CBFGTB010000061.1:0-13834 GCA_965651715.1 uncultured Gemmatimonadales bacterium | reverse complement strand
ATCGCTGGGATGCGGGATCACGGTGTGGGTGTGCGATCCCTTGCAGGTCTGCACATTCTTGATCAACCGCGGCTGGCGGGGATCCGAGACATCGAAGATCCGCACCCCGGCCATGTGATCGGCCGGATTGTCGACGCCGCCCTTGGCGCAGTCGTTCCGGTTGCCGCCACCTTCGGCCGACACGAACAGCAGATGACCGACGATCGACGGGTCACCCTGCGAGGTGATGCAGGGCATCACCGACAGCATCTGCGGCTGCGACGGATCGCTGACATCCCAGATCATGAAGCCGGCGAAGTTGCCCTGATAGACAGTGGTGCCGCGGAAGGCCAGATCGGAATTGATGAAGCTGAGCCCACTGACCGAGTCCAGTTCGACAGCCTTCGTCACCGACGAGAGCAGCCGCATGCCCTTCTCCGCCACACCTGCCGTCCGCAGCCCCGACCCGAGGCCGTCGCGGGGATCATTGCCCGCCGGATAGGTCTGGGCCGCGAGTGTGCTCAATGACACCGTCAGACTCAGCGCGGTCATGACCGCTCCACGAACCAACCAATGGCGCCTGCATTCCATCACGGTGTGTCTCCCTCGAGAGTGGTAAGCATCTGTCGCATCACGTCGATTTCGGCGGTCTGCACGGTATGAACGTCGTTGGCGAACACGTTGATATCGACATCCTGGGCGGCCCGCGGCGTGTTCAACAGCGTGGCCACCATGCCCAGGGCGCCTTCATGATGACGAATCATCGAATCGAGATAGAGCCGATCGAAGGCCGGCCCCTGCGCCGCCGCCAGGGCGGCCAACTGCTCGGCGGTCAGCATGCCGGGCATCGTCATGGTGTGATAGGAAGCGGTGTCGGGCACGAACTGGTCGTGGTCCGCCAGCCATCCCTGCATCAGATCAATCTCGGCGGTCTGCGACTGATCGATTTTCTGCGCCAGGCGCAGCAGTCGGGGATCGGCGGCCCGGGTCACCGCGAGCTGCGACATCGCGATCGCCTGAGCATGGTGGGCGATCATCCCCTGCATGAACTCGACGTCGGCGACGGTGTAGAGCACGCCCGATGGGATGGTGATCTCATGGCCCATCGCCATCGTGCCATGATCCATGGCTCCATGGTCCATGGCCGCATGGTCCATTCCCTCGTGGGACATCGACGATGGCTGGGAATCGGGAGGAGGTGTCGCCGCAGCACAGGCGAGCATGACCGACGTACCGACGAACAGCACGACGGACTGGCGGATTGTACCCATTCCCGCAAGCTGCACCACCCCGCGTCAGGGCGCAAGTCGCCGCAACCGGCACCCGGCCGGCGGTCGAATCGCTTGACCTGGTCAACGCACCGTGACCACCTTGCACTCTCACCCCCGCTCACCCCCGCCGCTGGTTCACCCTATGCCGTACAGCCGCCGCGAAGTTCTCGCTCAACTCGCCGCCCTGGCCGCCGCCGCAACCCTGCCTCGTCGAGGATGGAGCATGCCAGCAGCCGATCCGCTCGATGGCACCATCGCCGATTATGTGACCGGCCTGCGCCGGGGCGACTGGACCGCCACCGCCGTGACGACCCGAGCGCTGGAGCGCTGTCACAGCGAGGGCGCCCGCTGGCGGGCGATCGATGCCCTGGCCGAAGAGTCGGCCCTGGCCGAAGCGGCAGCGGCCGACGCGCGCTACCGCGCCGGACAGAGCCGCGGCCCGCTCGACGGCGTGCCGCTGTTCGCCAAGGCGATCTACGACATGAAGGGCTTGCCCACCACCGGATCGAACGCCGAGTGGGCGGCACTGTTTCCTGAGGCCCTGCAACGCGACGCCCTGGAAATCAGCCGAATGCGCGCCGCCGGCGCCGTGGTGCTGGGTAAGACCGCCGCCGACGACTTCGCCTATCACGGCAACGGCACCAGCAGTCACACCGGCCAGGTGCTCAATCCCTACGATGCCGATGGCCGCCGCACGCCCGGAGGATCCAGCGCCGGCTCGGCGGTGGCTGTCGCCGGTGCAATGGCCTTCGCCGCCCTGGGTACCGACGACGGCGGCTCCAATCGGATCCCCGCCCAGTTCACCGGCGTGGTGGGGATGAAACCCAGCTTTGGCCTGGTCCCCCGCACCGGGGTGATCCCCACCTGGCCCTACCTCGACACCCACGGTCCCTTGGCCCGCTCAGTCGCCGACGCGGCGCTGCTGCTGGCCGCCGTGGCGGGGCCCGATCCCTCGGATCCGCTGGCCGGCACCGCGGCCTGGCAGGGCAGCGCCCTGGCGACGCTGCGCGACGACGCCCTGGCCGGCGTCAGGCTGGGCCTTGTCGATGCCCATGTGCCGCGCGATCAGATGACGGCTGAGGCGCTGGCCACCTGGGACCGCGCCGTGGCCGATCTGCGCTCGGCCGGCGCCGTGGTCGACAGCTTCACACCGGCCGCAACCCTGGCCAATGTGCGCCGACTGATGGCCGGTGCGGCGACTGACCGCGGCGATGTCCGCCCCGATTCACGTGCGCCGGCCCCCACCGCCAATGCTTTCGCCCAGTACTTCGCCGGCCGGAGCAACGACCCTCAGAGTGCCATGCGGCGCGGCTATCCAGCCTATCGCCATTTCTATGATGTGCTGCCCGAGAGCTTCGACGACTGTCTGGCCCTGCTCAATCAGCCGATGGCCGACGACCCGGCCGGCCGGTCGTTCCAGCGCTCACGCGTCAGCGTGGTCGCCCAACTGGCGGCGTCAATGACCCAGGCCGGCGTCGCAGCGATGGTCTATCCGACCATGCCGTTCCCGGCCCCGAATATCGTCGACGGCTGGCCCGATATCCGGACCACCCTCGGATACGGCAATTCACTCGGTCTCCCCGAGGTGTCGGTACCGGCCGGCTACGGCGCCGACGGCCTGCCGGCTCTCAATCTGTCGGTGGTGGGACTGCCCGGCCACGATGCCCAACTGCTGGCCTTTGCCCACGCCTATGAGCGCCACTCGCGACGTTTTGTCCTACCACCCTCCATCAGCAGGTAGCCGTCATGAATGCTCACGGTCACTTCGATATTTCGTTGACCCCCGCCGCTCCCCACGACGCAGCAGCCGAGATCGGCCGCCTGATCATCGCCAAGCAGTACCACGGCGACCTCGAGGCCAGCGGCAGCGGCGAAATGCTCGCCGTCCGTACCACAGTTGACGGCTCGGCTGGCTATGTCGCCATGGAACGGGTGGTCGGTCGGCTCGCCGGACGGCAGGGCAGCTTCGCCCTGCAGCATACCGGCGTGATGGATCACGGCGCCCAGTCACTCACGATCGCGATCGTCCCCGATTCGGGGCGTGACGATCTGACCGGGATCAGCGGGACGCTCAGCATCACGCCCAGCGAGGGCCGCCACGACTACCAGCTCGAATACAGCCTGCCCTGAGGTCGGTTGCGACCGGATATTTCCTGTCCGAAAATGGCGAGTCGAGCGGTCATCCCGCGCTAGATTGCCGCCATGTCCACGCCCGATGCCGCCCGCTACCAGGCCTTCCAATCGCACGACCCCCGCTTCGACGGGGTGTTCTACGTCGGGGTGACATCAACCGGGATCTATTGTCGGCCGATCTGTACCGCCCGCACGCCCCGGGCGGCCCACTGCCGGTTCTTCGCCAGCCGGGAACGGGCGGAGCGAGCGGGATTCCGTCCCTGTCTGCGCTGTCGACCCGAGTTGGCCCCGGGCACGGCCCCGGTCGATATGCCCGCCCGCCTCGCCGCACTGGTGGCGGAGCGGATCAGTCAGGGCATGTTCGATCGCGGCGGCGCCCGCCTCGAGCAGGTCGCCCGGCACTTCGGCTGGAGCGTGCGTCACATTCGTCGCCTTGTCGCAGCCGAGTTCGGCGTCTCACCGATCCAACTGGTACAGACCCGACGGCTGCTGCTGGCCAAACAGTTGCTCACCGATACCGAGTTGCCGATCGGCCAGGTGGCCTATGCCAGCGGCTTCTCGAGTCTGCGGCGCTTCAACGATCTGTTTCGGCGCCGCTACGGCATGCCGCCGCGACGCTTTCGCAGCGGCGTCGAGCGGGCGACGGTCGGTAACGATGCGGCTCTGTTGACGTTGCGGCTGGGATTTCGTGAACCACTCGACTGGTCGGGCCTGTTGCGCTTCCTGGCGGCGCGACGCGTCGCCGGGGTCGAGGCTGTCACGTCCAACAGCTATCGTCGCACGCTGCGCATCGACGTCGAGACCTCGGGCTGGATCGAGGTGACACGTCACCCCGATCGGCCGCTGCTGAATGTTGCGCTCTCACCCGGCCTGATTCCGGCACTGCCGACTGTGCTGACCCGCCTGCGGCACCTGTTCGATCTTGACGCGCGCCCCGACCTGATCGAGGAGCATCTGGCCCGCGACCCGGTGCTCGCCCCGATCATCAGCGCCCATCCCGGCGCGCGAGTGCCCGGCACCGTCGCCGGCTTTGAACTGGCGGTGCGAGCCATTCTCGGGCAGCTGGTGACCGGGGCCGCGGCCACGACACTGGCCGGTCGCCTCGCGGCCGCGTTCGGCGACGCAATCACCACACCCTCGCCGGAGCTGTGCTGCCTCTTTCCCGAACCGGAGCGGATCGCCCGACTGTCGATTGATGACATTGCGGCCCACGGCATCATCAGGAGCCGCGCCCGGGCGATTATCACAGTGGCTGAGCATCTCGCGACCGGTCAGCTTCGCCTCGACCACGGCGGCGACCCCGACGCAACCCGCGCCCAACTGCTCGCACTTCCGGGTATCGGGCCGTGGACGGCCGAGTACATCACCATGCGGGCGCTGGGTTGGCCCGATGTCTTTCCGGCCGGCGACGTGGTACTCCAGCGTCGGCTCAACAGCGCCACCGCCGCTGCGGCCACGCGTCGCGCCGATGTCTGGCGGCCCTGGCGCAGCTACGCCACCTTGTTGCTCTGGCACGCGGGAGACACGCATGACAACTGAATACACCATCGCCGCCTCACCGCTCGGCGATCTCACCCTGGTGGCCGACGACGGCGTGCTGGCCGGAGTCTACTTCGCCGATCACATCCGGCGGCCCGCGGCCGAGCGATTCGGCTCGCGCTCCGACAGCATCTTCGAGCCGGCTGTCAGTCAACTGCGCGAATATTTCGCCGGCACCCGTCACCGCTTCGATCTCCCGCTGGCACCGCGCGGCACCGATTTTCAGCGCCGCGTCTGGCAACTGCTGCGTGAGATCCCCTATGGTGAGACCCGATCATACGGGGCGTTGGCGCGTCAGCTCGGCAACGCCGGCCTGGCTCGTGAAGTCGGCGCGGCCAACGGCCGCAATCCGCTCTCGATCATCGTCCCCTGTCACCGGGTGGTGGGATCCGACGGCCGACTGGTCGGCTACGCCGGCGGCCTGGAGCGCAAACGGTTCCTGCTGGCGCTCGAAGCCAATCACGGCGACCCGCTGGCGGCGATGGCCTGATCGGCCCGGCCGTCAGACGTCGCCGGCGGCGCTGAAGTCGTGCCCCGACGGACGCTGGTAGACCCGCAGATCAAACTCCGGCAACATGGCAAAGATGTGGTCGAAGATGTCGGCCTGAATGCCTTCGTACATGCTCCAGCGGGTATCTGACGAAAACACGTAGATCTCCAGCGGCACCCCTTCGGCCGTGGGGGCAAGCTGGCGCACCAGGAAGGTCAGATCCTGTCGGATCATCGGATGCTGACGCAGATAGGCGGTGATGTAGGCCCGCAGGGTGCCGATGTTGGTGAGTCGACGAGCATTGACCGCCGCATCCTCGCCGGCGGCCAGCGCCGCCCGACTCGTCCTGAGCAACTCCTGCTTCTCTTCCAGATAGGGCCGCAACAGACTGAAGCGCTTGAAGCTCTCCACTTCCTCGTCGGTCAGAAAGCGGATCGTTCCCAGATTGATGTTGATGGCCCGCTTGATCCGCCGCCCACCGGTATCGAACATCCCCCGCCAGTTCTTGAAGCTGTTATCAAGAAACTTGTGGGTCGGGACCACGGTGAAGGTCTTGTCCCAGTTCTGGACCTTGACGGTGTAGAGCGCAATGTCGATCACGTCGCCGTCGGCACCGAACTGCGGCATCTCGATCCAGTCGCCCACCCGCAGCAGATCATTGTTGCCGATTTGCACGCTGGCCACCAGCGACAACAGCGTGTCGCGGAAGATCAGCAGAATCACCGCCATCATCGCGCCGAGGCCGCTGAGCAGGAACCAGGGCGTCTTGCCGGCCAACTGGGCGGTCATCACGATGCCCGCCATCAGGTAGATCAGCACCTTGACCAGTTGGGCGTAACTCTTGATCGGCCGGGTGGCCGCCGCCTCGGTCTGGTCATACAGCAACTGCCCGGCGGTGGCCGCTGCCACCAGGATCCGGGCGATGACCAACACGATCAGCGCCGTCAGTACCCGACTGATCAGCGCTTCGGCATGCGCCGACACACCGGCCAGCAGCGGCAGCGCCGCCTGCGCCGCCAGCAGCGGCAGGATCTGCGCGGTGCGGTGCGGCAACCGCACCGCAAAGACCACATCATCCCAATTGGCACTGCTGCGATCGACCAACCGCCGGACTACACGCCGCAGCACGAACCGCGTGGCCAGGTGGAGCAGATACATGCCGACCAGCAGCAGCACGATGCTGAATGCGGTCCGCATCCACGGATGAGGCAGGAAATTGAGCGACAGCAAATCAGTCATGCCGGGGAAGGTAACGCGCTGCGATGATCACGCCACCGCTGTTGTGATGCGCATCACCATCCCGGCTCCGATCTCAGTCGGCGGGCTCCGCATCGCGGACGGCAGCCACCGCATCGGCAATCGCCTGTTCCACCCGAGGCGTGGTAATCCCGATGTCGCGAATCGCCTCGAGTGCGCCGACGTACCAGTCCTGCCACGCGGCCACGATGTGGTGCTGTTCGGCAGGATCACCGCCCTGGGCGATACTGTCGGTGCTGAGACGGCTCTCGGTCGCAATTCGGCGCAGTGCCGCCGCTCGGGTCGATGCCACCAGATCGAGTACCGTGTCCTCGCTCGCGGTGGTGAGTTGCAGAACCGTGTTGAGAGTGCAGCGCCCCACATTTGTCATCTCCTGAGGAGAGACCTTGTCGAGCCGATCGTTGTCGGTGTGGTAGAACTGATCGGTGAAATGCCAGAACAACAGACCGGGAATATCGGCCCGCAGGAAGGGCGTGTGATCACTGCCGCCCTCGAACGGATTAGCATCGACCACCCAGCCACCGGGTGCCGTGGCGGCCACGGCGCGACACTGGTCGAGAACCAGATCGTTGAAGTAGTGCGGCGTCATGTCGTCCTCGCTCAGCGGCCGACCACCCCATTCGGTGTGATGATCGTCGCCTCGGGTCCAGACCGCACTCGGATCGGGCATCTTTTCGACAAGGAAAGTGCCCCCGGTCTTACTGACATCCTCGCCCACCATGTCAAGGCTGAGCCCCCACTTGACGCCTGAGGTGCGCACCGAATCCTCAGCCAGATAACGGGCCACGGCAGAGATCTCGTTGCCCCAGATCATGGTCAGGGTCCGGTTGAGCGTCACGTCACCACTCTGGATCGCCGCCGCGAGTACGCGGGCCAATTCGGCCTGAGTGGCGACACCTGTGGCATTGTCGTTGGCACCGGGCTCCTGCACATGAGCGCTGAGCACAAACCGCTCCTGCGGGCGCGTGGTGCCATGAACTTCGGCCACCAGGGTGAGTTCGTCGGCCTGACGCCAGTCCACCCGACTGCGGGCCCGGACCCGGACCGGGCCGGCGGCCAGCGCCTCGGTCAAGCCCTCCCGCGCGGCGAACGACAGGAACATCGCCCAGGTCTGCCGGGCACTGTCGCCCCGGAAGCTGCCGAACTGAATCGAGGTCCGGTTGGTCTCCGGCTGGGTGTAGGACGGCATCCGATACATCAACGCCCCGATGGCGCCACGCTCCATCGCATCCGCCACCCGCCGCGTGGCGGCCCCTTCGGCAAAGACGATCGCGCCGCGGACGTCGGCATCGGCGGCGGCAGTGGTCAGATCGACGACCCGCGCCACCACACCGGTGTCCGGCGTATCGTAGGAACCGATCGCCAGCATGTTGCGATTGCTGGCAAATTGCAGCAGGGTATCACCGCCTTCGATCACCAGCGAGGCATCGATCGGCGACCAGCTCGGGCGCCGCATCTCACGATGTTCCACCCGGTAGGTCAGCGGTGCCCCCACCGGCGCATCGGCTTCGGCGACATAGCCCGCGCGCTCAAGAATCCCGACCACCCGATTGATCGTGGTGTCGAATCCCACGCTGCCCGGCTGACGCCAGAACTGCTCGACAAACGCGACTGTGGCAAAGGCGCTGTCTCCCGAAAAAGCCTGGGAGGGCGAGGAGGACGGCGAGGGTGCGGCAGTGCATGCCGCCACCATCAGCCCCAGGATCAGGAGTCGGTGTATCATGCACGAAAGATAGCGCGGCCACCGCCCTCATCCCGAGATCCTGACCATGCCACCCACGCCACCCCTCGACGCTTCCGAGCGCAACTGGCGCGAACGACTCGGCGCACTCCGCAATCTGCCGCCCTTCCTGCGGATGATCTGGGACACCAGCCACGCGCTGACGCTGGCCACCCTGCTGCTGCGGCTACTGCGGGCCCTGCTGCCGGTCGTCACCCTCTACATCGGCAAGCTGATCATCGACGAGGTCGTCCACCTGGTGGCGATCCCCAACGCCCCCGATACCCTGCAACAATGGTTTTCGACCGGGCTCGGCGTTCGCCTGGCGTGGCTGCTCGCGATCGAGTTCGGCCTGGCCGTCATCGCCGACGTGCTGGGCCGGGTGGTCTCGCTTACCGACGGACTGCTGGCCGAAAAGTTCAGCAACGCCACCAGCATGAAGCTGATGGCCCACGCCGCCACCCTGGACCTCGAAGACTTCGAAGACAGCGAGCTGCAGGACCGCCTCGAACGGGCCCGCCGCCAGACCACCGGCCGCATGGTGTTGATGAGTCAGCTCTTCGGTCAGGCCCAGGACATCATCACCATCGTCAGCTTCGGCGCCGGCCTTGTCATCTACGCTCCGTGGCTGATCGCCCTGCTGGGCCTCGCTCTGGTTCCTGCTTTCCTGGGCGAAGCGCATTTCAACGCCCAGAGCTACTCACTCGCCTATCGCCGCACTCCCGAGCGCCGCGAGTTGGACTATGTCCGCACCATGGCGGCCAGCGTCGAGAGCGCCAAGGAAGTCAAGATTTTTGGCCTGAGCGACTTCCTGATCGAACGCTTTCACCGCCTCTCGACCGACCTCTTCCGGGCCAATCGCGCCCTGGCGGTGCGCCGCGCCACCTGGGGCGGCCTGCTGACCACGCTGGGCACCATCGGCTACTACATCGCCTATGGCTACCTGGCCTGGAGCACCCTGGAAGGGCGCTTCTCAATCGGCGACCTCACCTTCCTCGCCGGCTCGTTCCGCCGACTGCGCGGCCTGCTGGAGGGCCTGCTGATCGGCTTCTCGCAGACCGCGGGACAGGCGCTCTACCTCGACGACCTCTATTCCTTCTTCACCATCGAACCCGAAATCCGCTCGCCCGACAATCCGCGCCCATTCCCCACACCGATCCGGCAGGGTTTCGCGTTCGAGGACGTCGGCTTTCAGTATCCCGGTGCCGAACGATGGGCCGTGCGCCACCTCACCTTCACCTTGCGCGCCGGCGAAGTCCTGGCACTGGTCGGCGAGAACGGCGCCGGCAAGACCACCGTCGTCAAGCTGCTGGCGCGACTGTATGATCCCGACGAGGGGCGCATTCTGCTCGACGGCCACGACTTGCGCGAATATGACCTGGCCGAGCTGCGGGCTCACATGGGTGTGATTTTCCAGGACTTTGTCCGCTACCATCTGAGTGCCGGCGAGAACATCGCCGTCGGTCGGATCGACGCCCGTCACGACCAGCAGCGGGTCGAGGCCGCGGCCCACCGCAGCCTGGCCGACGACGTCATCGCCAAACTCCCCGAAGGCTATGATCAGATGATCGGCAAGCGCTTTCGCGGTGGCGTGGATCTGTCGGGCGGCGAGTGGCAGAAGATCGCCATTGCCCGTGCCTACATGCGCGATGCCGATGTACTCATTCTCGATGAGCCCACCGCCGCCCTCGATGCCCGCTCCGAGTTTGAAGTGTTCCAGCGCTTCAAGGAGCTGAGTGACAACAGGACGGCGGTGCTCATCTCACACCGCTTTTCAAGCGTCCGGATGGCCGATCGGATTCTGGTTCTGATCAACGGCCAGACCGACGCCATCGGCACCCATCAGGAACTGCTGGCCCAGCGAGGCCGCTACGCCGAGCTGTTCGAGCTGCAGGCGGCCGGCTATCGCTGAGCCCCACCGAGTGATGCTGCCCTAGGCACCCGGCCAGAAGTAGCCGAACGCCCAGGCCGACAGCAGGCCGTAAATCACGGCATCGATAGTCGACTTGAGCGTGGTCGACCAGCGGCGCCCAAACCAGATCGATTCCGGCCAGGCCGCCGCGGCCCACGCCAGGAAGGTGGTCACCCCGGTGAGATGCCAGACCGCCTGGCGGCCGGCACCGGGAGCCAACGCCGCAGCGGCGATACACCCCACGGTCGCTGCCACGATGAGGGTCAGGATCAGGTGCTGCACGATGGGTGGCCCCATCCGGTAGATCCCGTTGGGCCGCACCGTCATGGTCACGACCGGGCCCTCGGTGAGCTTGGCCAGAAACTCGGGGCTTTGACTCTCCGCCATCGACCGGCAGGCGGGAACTGTGTAATCGCCCGGCGGGATCGCCAGCGGCCCGAGGGCGCGGCGCACCGCCTCCTCGTCGGGCAACGGCGCCAGATCCTTCTGATGCCAGGGAATGACGGTATGCAGCAGGGTGCTCGCGATGAACACCAGAACGGCGGCCACCAGAATCGGCAGCCAGAGGGTAGCAAGCGGGGTCATCTCATCCTCCGGGAGGGCGGTGTCGGATCCTACGGCGCGGCTTGATCCTACCCCGAATCCCGCGGCCCGCAATCGTCACTTCAACCCGATGCCGGTTCAGCGAGTATCATCAGAACGGAGTCGTCACCCGACGAGACCTGTCCCCGCCGCCTGACCCCTCCGGTCAACCGTCACACGCACTCCCACCACGGATTCGACATGGTTCCGCACCGATCGCTCCCGCTCGCCGCGCTGGCGTGCTGCGCCCTCGCTGGGCCGCTGGCCGCCCAGACATTCCCGACAAATGACCCGGTCATTCGCCATATCTACGCCATGGGGATGGACAGCACCGACCTCTACCGCCAGGCGCACGTCCTGTTCGACTCGATCGGGCCACGCCTGATGGGGACGCCCAACCTCAAGCGGGCCCAGGACTGGCTGGTCAGTACCTACAAGTCCTTCGGCATCGACGCCAAGGAAGAACGCTACGGCACCTGGCGCGGCTGGGAACGGGGGCCATCACACATTGATCTGGTCTCCCCCCGCATCCGTTCGCTCGAAGGCCAGATGGTGGGCTACTCACCCGGGACCGGCAATTCGCCACTCACCGCCGAGGTGGTGATCCTGCCTCGATTCAGCGACAGCACCGCGTTTGTTCGCTGGCTGCCTCAGGCCAAGGGCAAGCTGGTGATGATCTCGGCGCCGATGCCCACCTGCCGTTCCCAGGCCCAGTACAACGCCCTCGGCACCCCCGAGGAGGCGGCGGCCATGGCCGAAGCCGTGACCAAAGCCAAGGCCGAATGGGCCTCGGTCCGCGCCAATGGCAGCAATGGCGCCAGCGCCGGCGTCCGCGGCACCGGCTACTCCGCCGCCCTGGGCGGCGGTGAGCTGGGTGTGCGGCTTGAAGAGGGTGGCGCCGCCGGGATCATCAGCTCCCGCCCCAAGCTGGCGTGGCGCGCTCCGGGTGGCTCGGGACGACGCGGGTTCGGCGGCTTCGGCGGCCGCGGCGGCAATGCCCTGACTGTTCCGATCGCCCTGAACCTCGCCGACGGCACCGCCACCGTCGACAGCGCCTCGTTCCAGGCTGCCCTCACCGCCGAGGCCAATCGCCGCAGCGGCGGCGGCAGCGAAGGCGGTGTCAGCGCCATGGAAGTCTTCGAGACCTACAACACCCACACCCCCGCCATCGCACTCAACTGCGAGGACTACGGCCTTGTCTACCGGCTGGCCGACGGCGGTGACGCACCCCGCCTCCGACTCGACCTTGACGGCAAGCTGCTGGGCGAGCAGCCGGTGTTCAATGTGGTCGCCACGATCAAGGGCTCCGAGAAGCCCAATGAGTATGTAGTGCTCTCGGCCCATTACGACTCGTGGGACGGCTCCTCCGGCGCGACAGACAACGGCACCGGCACGCTCACCATGCTGGAAGCGATGCGGATCCTCAAGCACGCCTATCCCCATCCCAAGCGGACCATTATCGCCGGACACTGGAGCGGGGAAGAGGAGGGCGAAGTCGGGTCCAAGGCCTTCACCGAGGATCACCCCGAGGTGATCGCGGGCCTGCAGACGGTGTTCAATCAGGACAACGGCACCGGCCCGATCCGTCGGATCGGCGGCGGCGGCATGGTGGAGTCGCCCGAGCATGTGACCCGGTGGGTCAGCGCGATTCCGACCGAATGGAAGGACGCCCTGGTGCTCAATCTGCCCGGTGGCCCGTCCGGGTCGGGCAGCGATGGCTACGCCTTCACCTGCTACGGCGTGCCCACCAGTGATCTCGGCTCGGAAAGCTGGGACTACAGCTCACTCACCTGGCACACCGAGCGTGATACCTACGACAAGGTGATTTTCCCGGCGCTGAAGTACAACGCGACGCTCACCGCCATGCTGGCGTACGAGGCGTCGGAGGATCCGACCATGATCGCTCACCGGAAGGTCGACATGGCGGCCGCCGCGCCCGGCGGTCGGGCCCGGACCTGGCCCGAGTGCGAGAAGGCGCCCCGCTCAACCAAGCCGCGTCTCAAGTAGCTGCGGCTGCAACGGCGAGGGGCCACGATCATCACGCTGATCGTGGCCCCGTTGCCGTCTGTCATCCGAACCCGGACTTATTCCTTGGGCTGGATCAGGGCGACGTCGATTGAGAACTTGATCTCGTCGCTGACCATCACGCCGCCGGCCTCGATCGCCTGATTCCAGGTCAGGCCGAAGTCGCCCCGGCTGAGCCGGCCGGTGGCGCTGAAGCCCGCTCGCCGATTGCCCCACGGATCGTTGGTGATACCGTGGTTCTCCACCGCCAGCGCCACCTCCCGGGTGACGCCGTGGATGGTGAGGTCGCCCCGGAGGGTGAACTCCCCCGCCAGCGACCCCTCGATGCGGTCGCCGGTAAATGTGATGGCGGGGTAGTTCTCGACATCGAGAAAGTCGGCCGAGCGCAGATGGGCATCGCGCTGGGCATTGCCGGTATCGATTCCGGCGGCGTCGATGCTCACCTCGACCACCGGTGGGGTGCCGTCCTGATCGACCCCGCCGGCGTTCCCGGTGACGGCTCCCAGCCGGCCGCGCACTGTCGAGATCATCATGTGACGCGCCGAGAAGTCGACGCTGGAATGGGCGGTATCGATCTGCCAGGGACGGGATGCCGACGATTGTGAGGTGCTCATAATGGCTCCAGAAACGGGAACGTTGATTACTTTACCGGTAAAGTAATCCGGAGGACCTGCCGGGGCAAGTCGCCGCCCCGGACGGGGACGGCGAGTCGAGCTGCTGCGTTACAGGCGGAACAGGTAGGCCAGCTTGAAGAAGAAGGCGTCGGCGCTGCGGGACAGCGACCTGAAGGTGAGCGGCCGATCACCCCGCAGGGTGCTGCCATAGCCGAGGTAGGCGACGGTCCCGGCGGTGGGCTCGTAGGATGCCAGCCAATCCATCCGGAGCTGATCGGTGCGTTGAGCGCCGATGGCGGCACCGTTGGCGAA
>CBFGTB010000060.1:0-14017 GCA_965651715.1 uncultured Gemmatimonadales bacterium | reverse complement strand
GCTCCTGGCGCAGCAGATGCTGACCCGGGCCGAGTCACTCACCGGCGAGGAACAGCGGCTTCATCAACTGCTGGCCTGGCTGCTGGAGTATCACCGGCGCGACGCCAAACCACTCTGGTGGCGCTACTTCGAACGGCGCATCGCAACTGCGGAGCAACTCGCCTACGATGCCGACTGCCTGGCTGATCTGCGACGCACCGCCGCTGACCCGCTGCCCGACAAGCAGTCGCTGCTCTACCAGTACAGCTTCGATCCCAACCAGGACAGCCGACTCCATCCCGGCGACCGGGTCGAGCTGATAGCGCCCGAGCCGATCAAAGGCACGATTGCCTCGCTCGACTACGACACCGGACTGCTCCAGATCAAGCGGGGCAAGGCGCAGCAGACCCCGATGCCGTCCGAGTGTCATCTGATCCCGCTCGAACACGTCGCCCCGGGGCCGCTGCCTGGAGCGATCGAGCGTTATGTCCGCCAATGGCAGGACGGCGGCATGCCGTCCCGCGCCATCGATGACCTGCTCCACCGCCGCCGACCGCGCCTGAGCGGCCGCGGGGCTCAGCCCATCGTCAACCCCGACGCCCCGCTGGTGGCGGAGACCATCGCCGCCATCCGCGCGATGGATCGGACCACCCTCGCCATTCAGGGCCCGCCCGGCACCGGCAAGTCGACCACCGCGGCAGCAGTGATCGCCACGCTGCTGGCCGACGGCCAACGGGTGGGCATCATGGCCCAGTCCCATGCGGTGATCAGCCATCTGCTCGGCAAGATCAGCGCGACCGACCCGACTGCGACATTCCCGATCTTCAAGGTGGCGGGCAGCGAACCCGTTGCACCGGGCGTGACGCGGATCGCGATGACCAAGGATGCGGCGACCCGATTCAGCGGCGACGCCGACCCAGTGGTGGTCGGCGGCACCGCCTGGTTCTTCGCCCGTCCCGAGTTGGTCGATCAGTTCGACTATCTCTTTGTCGACGAGGCGGGTCAGGTGTCACTTGCCAACGTCGTTGCCGCCGGACAATCGGCGCGCAATATCGTGCTGATCGGCGATCAGATGCAGTTGGCCCAGGTCGTCCAGGGCAGCCATCCGGGCGAGAGCGGGATGTCGGCGCTGGAGTACCTGCTCCACGGGCATCAGACCATTCCCGCCGACATGGGCATCCTGCTCGATCGCTCCTATCGGATGGCGCCGTCGATCTGTCAGTTCATTTCCGACAGCTACTATGAAGGCCGGCTGGGCGCCGACCCGCGCACCCGGAACAATCGGGTGGAATGGGACGGCCTGGCAGCCGGCATCCAGTTCATTCCGGTCGCCCACCAGGGCGATGATCAGTCGAGCACCGCCGAGGTGGCAGTCATCGCCGAGTTGATAACCAAGCTGACCGGCCGCCCCGCCCATATCGCCGGCCGGCAACTCAGCCTGAGCGCCGAGCAGATCCTGGTTGTCGCCCCCTTCAATGCCCAGGTCCGCGCCCTCACCGCCACGCTCAACGGCGCGGCCCGGGTCGGTACCGTCGACAAGTTCCAGGGTCAGGAAGCACCGGTGGTGATCGTCTCGATGTGTGCCTCAAGCCTCGATGACGCTCCGCGCGGGGCCGGCTTCCTGCTCTCCCCCAACCGTCTCAACGTGGCGCTCTCGCGGGCGCAAGCCCTGGCCCTCGTCGTCGGGTCGCCCCGACTGGCCGATGTGCGGGTTCGCAGCGTCGAGGAAATGCGACTGGTCAATGGCTGGTGCCGGATACAGGACGGAGTATGATTCCTCGGTCCGCCGCTTCATCCGCTGACACATCACCGGACTCACCCCCACACGCTATGCATCTGGTTACCCTCGGCTCCGTCGCGCTGCATCACGCCGATCAGAATGAATCCCTGTTGCCGGTGGGCAAGCCGCTCGCGCTGCTCAGCTACCTCGCCTGCCAGGACGGCGGGCGCATCCCGCGCGATCATCTCACCGATCTCCTGTGGGCCCACCTCGCCCCCGACCGCGGTCGCCATTCGCTGCGGCAGACCCTGCATACCCTGCGCTCGGTGCTGGGAGCCGAAGCCTTCGACACCACAGCCGATGCCATCAGGCTTGCCAAGCCGATCACGACCGACCGGGGCGCCTTCCTCGCGGCGATCGCCGCCAGCGATTACCAGCAGGCCCTCGATCAGTATCACGGCCCCTTCCTCGACGGTGTCGCGGTGCCCGGTGGTGCCCGCTTCGAGGAATGGGCCGCACATGAACGCGATCGACTGCATGGCCAATGGCTGATGGCGGCCGAGGTGTGCATCCAGACCCACCTGCGCAGTGGTGCCACCGATGCGGCGCTCGCACTGGCCGAGTCGGTGCGCGCGGTGGAGCCGTCACGCCAGTTCATCTGGCGGTTGGTGATCGAAAGCCATGCCCAGGCGGGCAATGTGAGCGGCGCACGCATCGAAGCCGAGGCGCTCCACCGGCTGCTCGCCGACACGAATGCACCCGCCGAACCGGAGACCATCGCCCTGCTCGATCGGATCGGCGGCGATGACGGTGCGGCACGCCCCCCCGAGCAGGTTGACCCACTGGCCGACCCGGAACTGGTCGGCCGCGACGAGGTCTTCGCCACCCTGCTGGGTGCCTGGCAGCGCAGCCGGAGCCGCCGGGTTGAGCTGATCCATCTGCATGGCGATGCCGGGATCGGGAAGACCCGGCTGCTGGCCGCCATCGCCGATCGGATGCGCGCCGTCGGCGGCGAGGTCCTGGCCATGCGGGCCGTGCCGGGAGAGCGGTTGCTGAGCTACGGCCTGCTGAGCGCGATGATCAGGGAACTGGTGGGTCAACCCGGCGCGCTCGCCATTCACCCCGCCTCCGCCGCGACCCTGGTGGCGCTGGTTCCCACTGCTGGATCGATCTACCGCAGCGTCGATGCTCGGCGCGAACGGGATCTCGAGCCGCGCCTGATCGGAGCGGCACTGACCGATCTGCTGCATGCCATCGCCGAAGAGCAACCCATCGCGCTGCTGATCGATGATCTGCACTGGGCCGACGCGGCCTCGCTCACCGCCCTGGGGGCGGCGATGGGACGAGTCGAACACGTCCCACTGCTGCTGGTGACGGCCTCCCGCCATCCGGCGGCGCTGCCCGGAAGCTATTCCACGGCGCTGCCGGTGGCGCCGCTCGACCCCGCCATGACGGTCCACCTCGTGTCGGCCATCGGCGACGCCCCCGACGCCGTCGCCTCCTGGTTGGGAGACGCGCTCCACCGCAGCAGCCGCGGCAATCCCCTGCTGGTGCTCGAAGCGCTCCGCACCGTGATCGGCAGCGGGGCCCTCGCGCTGCGCGCCGGACGCTGGGAGGTGGTCGACCGCGACGCCGTCGAAGAGCAACTGCGGGAACGGACGCCACTGATCACCCGGATCCGGCACCACGGCGAATCCGAACGCCAGGTGATGGAACTGCTGGCGGTGGCCGGCCACCCCGTTCCCGCGCCTGTACTGGGACGAATCGTTGCCGGCAATCACGGTCATGCTGAGGCGCTGGAGACACTGGAGATCGCCGGGCTGATCCGCTCCAGTCCGCTGGGATGGGAGATCCATCATGATCCCTTCGCCGAGGCGGTGCTGTCCGACCTGACCCACCCTCAGGTGGCGGATCTGCATGATCAGCTCAGCCGCGCCCTGATGGCGCAGACGCCGAGTGACGAGCGGCTGCTCATTCAAGCGTTGATGCACGCCGTTGCCTCGGGCCGCAGCGATCAGCTCGCCGACCTGGGGCGGCGCTGGCTGGGACTCGCCAGCGACGATCGCTGGTACGACTCGCCCCGCCGCACGCTGCAACGCTTTGCCACGATGGCCGGAGCCCTGCCGGCCCTGCCGGGCCTGCTCCGCGGCGTTCCCGTGCGACGGCGACCCACAGTGCGACTGGGGCTAGCCGCAGCCGCGGCCGTACTGGGCCTGCTGGCGCTCCGGACGCTGCTGCCGAGTCACCCCAGCTATCAACTCGTGCTCGCCAGCACGCCGGCCCTCGACCGTCACGAACGGCAGGGCGAGCGGCCGTGGCGATTCGCGATGCCGATCAGCTACCGCGCAATCGGGGCCGGCGGACAAACCGATTCCACGGCGCGCGGCGTGGTGCGCCTTACCGCCTCCAGCCGACGGGCCACCGTGGTCGGTCGCACCACAGCGCCTCTGGTCAACGGCCAGGCCGTCTTCGACTCCCTGGCGGTGATCCCGCACGGCGACTCCGCGATCACGTTTCGGGCGGAGACCGACCAGCTCGGTGTGATCGGAACCATCACCCTCCGCCTGCGGGGGCCGGCGCGGCTCAGCTTGCACATTCGCGACGGATTGCTGAACGGTCACACCATCGACCCCGCCGACCCGGTGCTGCACGTCGCGCCCGGCGATTCCATCAGTGGCATGGTGACAGTGTCCTATCGCTCGGATTGGGATCGCGCCAACGTGCCGCTCTGCCTGGTCACCAGTTGGCTGCCGCGCGAACAGGGATACTGGCACGTGGTCCCGCTGCGCACACCGGTCCGCGAGGCCACTGTCGAAGCGCCGATCCAGGTGCCGGGCCCCACCACCCCGGGCGATTACAACATGATCCTCGTCTTCCGGGCCGAAGACTCCTGCCTCTGGATCGCCTCACAGACCAATTGGACCATGAAGGTGCCCTCGTGGCACGACGGCAATGACATCGTCGATCTCACCGCTGCCGATCTGCGCGCGGTGCGGGAGCGCGGCGTTATCGCGCGGATCATGCCGCAGCCCGATTCGGTGGGACCGGTGGATTACGGTATTCAGAACATCCGCGTTGAGGTCAGGTAGCCCGCCGGGGCGATCATCAGTTCGCCCCGGCCGGGTCATCAGCCGCGCGATAGGGCATCCTCACCGCGCCCTCGTCGATCGGCATCATCACATGGGCCAGCGGGCTGCCGCGCCACATCACGAACGGACCGCCGGTCTCGGGGTCACTGGGCAGCGCGTCAAGCAGGGCCGGATCGGGCGACAGCACCATGACGTGGGGACCGACGATCACCCAGTCGTTGTCGGCAGTGGGGCCATCCCGACCCGCACCGGCGATGTTGGAACCGCCGTCGTCGCCGGCCAGCATGTAGGCCAGGCCGATGCGGGTGATCGCGGGATCAGTCCCGGACCGCACCGCCTGCCACCACTTCAACCAGGCGCCATCGAGACACATCGGGGATCCGACCAGCGGCAGACAGGTCCAGCCGTTGGTCCCCTGCCGCAGCACCGCATCGGTCATCGGATCAATGACTGTGGCCTGGCTCGCCAGCTCGTAGGGAGCGGCACTCTCGGCGTAGCGGATCCGCACCTGTCGGTCGGTCCAGTCGTGCAGCACCTGATCGGCCGCCGCGCCCGAGCCGGCCTGCTCCAGTGCCGTTGCCAACGCCTGCCGGTTCTGTCGTACCCGATCGGTGCGGGTGTCATGACGCTGGGCCCGTCCCACGCCGGGGATCAGGACCACCATGAGCAGGGCAAGAGGTGTGACGCGCATTGATCCTCCGAGGGGAGCGGGTTCCGGCGAGGGTACGCCCGCGCGGCGTCGCTGTCAATCGTTGGCGGCGGGTCGGCCGTCGAGCTGTCGCAAATGAATGATGTTGCCCTCCGGATCGCAGACATTGCTGACCTGCATCCCCGGCCCGGGCCAGCGGGGGCCCCACACCTGACCGCCGGCGGCCACGGCCGTCTGCTCGGCCTGGTCGAGGCGCGCCACGGTAAAGAAGGGTTTGATCGCCTGCGTCTCCCGCGGCACCGCCGGCGTCGCAATCGTGATGGCGTCGCGATAGGGCGGTGCGATGGCGTGAATGATCAATTGCGTATCGGCCGACTGGAGCACCCGATGCTCGGCATCGGCGTGGAGCACCACGGCGTCGAGCACCCGCTGGTAAAAGGTCGCCATCCGCTCGACATCGACAGCGTACACCAGAACACCGGTTCGGGCGGGTCCCGCCATACTGCGCTCCGCGTGAGAACGTTAGGGTGTCACCCGCCGACCGCCCGCGATCACCGCCAGCGGCTGGCGCAATACCGTGATATCGATCGAGGGATCGCGGGGATAGACCACCAGATCCGCCAGCTTGCCCACTTCGACAGTTCCCCGATCGGCCTCTGCCCCGAGAGCGCGGGCGCCCACCGATGTTGCCGAGGCGATCGCCTCGAGCGGCGTCATCGCCACATCATTGACCAGGGCTTCGATCTCGTCAAACAGCAGAAAGGTATCGGTTCCGGTGACGATGGCGATGCCCTTCTCATGAGCCAGCCGCGTCAGATTGACCGCCCAGGTCCGCGCCTCGTCGCTCAGCAGCGTCATGATGGTCAGCGTCGGATCAAGAATCACCTGTCGAGCGCGCATGGAGTCGAGCACCGCCACGATCGCCGGATCGTCAAAGGCCACAGTGGCGTACGGCGCGGGCGGGCCGAAGATATTCCATGGGTGGGGCTCGTTGTAGGTCAGCGGCATCGTATCCGGCACCTCCCAGACAAAGAATGCCGCGTGCGAGATCACGTCGACGCCGCTGGCCACCACCTCCGACGGCTTGGTCGGGAACACGACAGCATGACTCCAGTACTGGAGACCGGCTGCGTGCGCCGCCGCCGCGATCGCTGTCACCTGCGTCGGCGTGAGATCCGACACCGTCTTGATCCCGGTCGCCCCCCGGGCGCGAGCCGCACGCGCCGCCGCCTCGAGGTCGCTCGTGTCACGAACCGCGAGTAGCTCCGGTACATCGCCCAACGAATCGTACCGGTCGCGGATCCGCGGATCGCGCAGGAAGGTCGGCCCATTCCAGAAAGCCGACCAGTAGATCTGCGGTCGCAACATGGAGTCCGGCGTCGCCGCACCCGCGAGTTCGCTCCGGAACGCCATCATCTCACGCACGGCGGTGATGCCGTGCGTCAGCATGTCCCGCAGTTCGGCGCGCCGCTCATCCGGATCGTCAGACAGATGCACATGCGCGTCGATCAGCCCGGGCGTCACGTATGTCCCGCTCAGCCCGCCCCCGGCTGCCTCCGCCGCCGTGCTCGACCGGATCGCGGTGATCCGTCCGGCAGTGATCTCAATCGTCTGATGGGGCACCGGCGGATGAGCCCGACCGTCGATGACGGTGACATCGGCCAGCACCAGATCCGGCGGTGGAGCGGGTGGAGAGCCGTCGGCGCAGGCGAGGGAGAGCAGTAGCCAGGGGAGCTGTCGTCGGGCGCAGCGCATCGCACCTCCAGGTCTCGTGCAGGCCGCCCCCGACTCCGGTGATCGTGCTTCGGCGCGTC
This sequence comes from uncultured Gemmatimonadales bacterium, assembly GCA_965651715.1. Classification (GTDB taxonomy): domain Bacteria; phylum Gemmatimonadota; class Gemmatimonadetes; order Gemmatimonadales; family GWC2-71-9; genus Palsa-1233. The sequence continues at coordinate 6,766 of CBFGTB010000060.1, read as the reverse complement.
GGCGGGGGCGAAGGCCGCGGCACCATCGAGAGGGTGCGGCCGTTTCGGCGTGCTGTCAAGCCATCGTGAGGCCCCACACCTCCGTCGCCTCTGTCGCGCTGCGGCGTTACCTTGTCGCTGTCTCTCGCTCACTGGACTGTCATGAAGCTCTTTTCCTGGAACGTCAATGGTATTCGCGCCGTGCTGCGCAAAGGCGACTTCATGGCCTTCATGGAGGCCCATCGCCCCGACATCCTCTGCCTCCAGGAAACCAAGGCGGAACGCGGCCAGGTCGACATCGATCTTCCCGACTACTACGAATACTGGAACTCGGCGACCAAGAAGGGCTACTCCGGCACTGCCATCTTCAGCCGCGAGCAACCGCTCGACGTCCGCCACGGTTTTTCCGACGACATTGTCGCGCGCTATACCTGGCTTGACGATGCCGGTCGCGACGCCCGCGACGAAGGCCGGGTGATCACCGCCGAATTCGCTGACTACTACGTCGTCACGGTCTATACCCCCAACGCCAAGGAAGATCTCAGCCGCCTGGCCTTGCGGGACACCACCTGGGATCCCGCCTTCCTCGCCCACTGTCGCGAACTGGAAGCCACCAAGCCGGTGATCTTCTGCGGCGATCTCAATGTGGCGCACACCGAGCTCGACCTGGCCAACCCCAAGCCCAACGTCGGCAAGAAGGGATTCACGACCGAAGAGCGCCGGGGATTCCAGGCATTCATCGACGCCGGATTCATCGACACCCTGCGACTGTTCCGTGAAGGCAACGGCCACTACACCTGGTGGAGTCACTTCGCCAACTCCCGGGCGCGAAACATCGGCTGGCGGATCGATTATTTCCTGACCTCGGCCGCGCTGCGGTCCCGCATCACCGCCGCCGACATCCATCCTGACGTCATGGGCAGTGATCACTGTCCGGTCAGTCTGACGCTGACCGACTGAGGCGAGGCCCCGCCGCGCACTCGCTCTGCGCCAGGCGTCGGGGTCAGGATCGGGTCACCACGCGGGGCAGCGGTATGTCGTGACCCCTCGACCGGCGAATCGGGCGATCACGCCGTCGACGCGCCCACCTGCGCGGGTCTCTCTGCCGGATCTCCCGAGCCGAAGCTGCGGCCTGCCGGTCGCAATGATCGGGTCGCCGGCCCCGGCGACCCGATCATCGCTGCATCCCTCGAGGGGTCAGGCTCCGCGGATCTCGCTCGACGGCCCGTTGGTTTGGACCGACGCCATTCCGGTCGCCCGCGTGGCGGGAGAGGCATACATCTGACTGGTCCCGATCACCTGGCCGTTCCCCGCCCGCAGGGTGAAGTACACCCGCCCGTCCGAGGCGCTCTTGAGGTCATATCGTTCCTCCAGCGGCGCGTTAGTCTGCACCGATGCGATGCCGTTGAGGGCGGCCGCCTTGGATTCGTATTGCTCGCTGTGCAAAATCGTTTGGGTGTTGGCAGCCTTCAGCACGAAAGAGTACTGGCCACGGGCATTGGTTCCCAGCTCGTACCAACCGCTCATGATGGTCTCCTCCTGAGATGATGATATGATGGGGCGGTGGGGCCGCCCCCTCCGAAGGTACACCTACCCTCCGCTGGCGCCGCCCGGATCGCGGTCGATCGGTACCGCCGCCAGGGTGATCGGCCGCAAGCTGAACAGCGCGTCGAGCCCGACCCCGAGCGCCACCGCCAGCTTGAGTGCCAGCAGCACCGAGGGGACCATCCGCCCCGTCTCGATCGCATTCACGGATTTGCGGGTCACTCCCGCCCGCGCGGCCAGTTCCGCCTGAGTGAGGTCCGCCAGGGCGCGCTGCACCTTGAGCGTGTTGTAGAGCGCCTCAGCCGGCATTGCTGCCCCGGCTGTCAAACAGCAGAAACAATCCCGACAGTGTGGCGAGGCCGAGGCACATGGTCGCGACCGCCATCGCCATCAGGCTCGCGGGACCGGGGCGACCGACCAGGCAGGCCGCCAGCGGTGCCTGAGCGGCAAGCACCACCCCGAAGGCGCCCCGCAGGGCACGGGTCAGGCTCTGCTGGCGCCATTCGTCCTCGAGCACGGCCCGCGCGTCAGCCGCCGCCGGATCCCAGCGCTGGCCACGGAGTGTCGCATACAATGCCGCCACGCTCAGGGCGATTGCCACCGGCACCAGCGCTGCCGTACGAGGCAACCCGCGCGCCAGTGCCCCGTCGGGATCAACCACCACGGCGACTGTGACGCCACCCACCAGCAGCGCCAGCGTGAAAATCAGAACCATGCTCCGATGGCTGTAGGCCTGATACAGCTCGGTGCGGGACGGCGTGGGGGATGTCATCGGCTGGCTCCAGTCAGTAAGGGTAAATGACTTCGCCAAATGTAACCGACACAACTCTTTTAGTCAACCATCGATGTCCAAGAGTACCGTTTCCAGGTCGTGAAACGGGGCCGCGTGGCCGCCTCACTCACCCCGCACCGCGGCCTCGATCGCCGCGATGTCGATCCGCTTCATGGTCATCATGGCGTCGAAGGCCCGCTTGGCCGCCGCCCGATCGGACCCGGTAAAGGCGCGGGTCAGGGCCCGCGGTGTGATCTGCCACGAGACGCCCCACCGGTCTCGGCACCAGCCGCAGTTGCTCTCCTGGCCGCCGTTACCCACAATGGCGTTCCAATAGCGATCGGTCTCGGCCTGATCGTCGGTGGCGATCTGAAAGGAGAAGGCCTCGCTCTGCGGGAACATCGGCCCGCCGTTCAGACCCACGCAGGGGATGCCCATCACCGTGAACTCGACGGTCAGTACATCCCCCGCCGCTCCCGACGGGTTGTCCGAGGGCGCCCGGTGGACCGCTGTCACGGCCGAGTCCGGGAAGGTCTCTGCGTAGAAGCGTGCCGCCGCCTCGGCGTCGCGCTCGTACCAGAGGCAGATGGTGTTGCGAGCGATGGTCATTGGGGACTCCGGGTCAGGCGGTTCGAGGGAGACGGGGGCAAGAACGAACGGCTCGTTATTGATACACCAGATACGGCGCCACCCGTTCGCGATACGCCGCCAGGGCCGGTTGCCAGCGGGCGACGATCACCGCGGGGTCGTCGCCCCGAAGCAGCGCCTGCCGCAGCCCGGGGCCGCCGGCCAGCTTATCGAAGATGCCGCCCAATCGGATCCGGTCGGGGTGGACCGCGTGCACCGCCGCCAACAGGTATACCGCCGTCACAGTCGGGTCGTAGTGCTCAGGATCGGTGAGCTGCCAGCGGATCCCGTTCACGGTACTGTCGGCCCACTTGCCGTCGCCCGGCTGGTGCGGTGTGAAGCGCACCCCTTCGAAAGCCACCCCCGGCAGCGCGGCCCGCCGGAGCCGCGCCAGCACCGCTGTGGTGTCGAGCCATGGGGCCCCCACCTGGTGGAAGGGCAGCGCGGTGCCCCGCCCCACCGACAGCGCTGTGCCTTCGAACAGACAGCTCCCCGGATAATGGAACAATGATTCGACGTCGGTCAGGTTGGGACTGGGGGCGCGGAACGGCAGCCCGGTGGCCTCGAATGTCATGCTCCGATGCCAATGCGCCGCGGGGACCACAGTGAGCGCCACCGGTATGGCCAGGTCGGCCACCGCGAGGCGGGACTCCTCGCCCAACGTGAGCCCGTGGCGCATCGGCACCGCCAGGCGTCCCACCATCGAGGCGTAGGCGGTATCGAGGATATTCCCCTGCATCTTGCCACCGATCGGGTTGGGTCGATCGGCGATGATCACCGGGATCCCCTGATCGGCAGCCGCCTGCATCACCAGTACCGTGGTGGCCGGGTAGGTGTAGTAGCGCGCCCCCACGTCGGGCAGATCCACCACCAGCACATCGATTCCGGCCAGCATCGCCGGGGTCGGCCGGCTGGTTTGGCCATAGAGGGAGTAGATTGGTATCCGACTCGCTGAATCGACAGTCGAGGCGACCTTTTCACCCGGAGCGGCGGCCGCGCTCAAGCCATGCTCGGGGCCGAACAGCGCCACCAGGGTGACCGGCGCAGCCCGCATCCGGGCCACGGTGCTGACACCCTGGGCGTCGACCGCGGCGAGGTTGGTGACCAGACCGACTCGCTTGCCGCGGACCAGATGGAGTGAGTCGCTGAGCAGCACGTCGATCCCCGGACGCACCGCCGCAGCTTCAACAGTGGCCGTGGCGGATCGTGCGGGGACACAACCCAAGGCGATGACAACCGCCATCGCCACCTGCCCCACCCCGATCCCGGACCTGCCGTGGTGTCGCATCTCTCCCCGCTCCTCCCGATTCTGACCGCCCTGGCCTGCAGCGCGTCGTCGCCCCCGACCGACACCCCGGCGCCGCGACTCCCCGAGCGCCGCCCGGAAACTACCGCCGTCGTGAGGCCCGCGCCCGATACTGTTGACGCCCTACTCGCTTCGCTCACCGTCCGGCAGAAGGTAGCCCAACTGATCATGCCCTGGCTGCTGGGTGATGAAGTCAGCGACGACGACCCCAGCATGCAGACCGCCTACCACTGGGTCCACGACCTCGAAGTGGGCGGCATCATTATCTCCACCGGCACGCCCGATGGCGTCGTCTCGAAGCTCAATCGCCTCCAGGCCCGCGCACCGCTGCCGCTGCTGATCGCCGCCGACTTCGAAGCCGGCATCACCATGCGGGTCCGCGCCGGCACGCCCTTTCCCACCCAGATGGGGGTCGCCGCCGGCGGCGACGTCGCCGACGCCTATGAGATGGGGCGCATCACCGCTAAGGAAGGTCGCGCCCTGGGGGTCCATCTGGCCTTCGCTCCGGTCGCCGACGTCAACAGCAACCCCGCCAATCCGATCATCAACACCCGCTCGTTCGGCGGTGATGCTCGCGACGTATCGCGCTGGGTGAGCGCCACCATCGAGGGGATCCGAGCCGGCGGGATGCTGTCCACCGCCAAACACTTCCCCGGACACGGCGACACCGAAGTCGACTCGCACCTCGCGCTGCCGACCATCACCGCGCCCTGGAGCCGGTTCGACACGCTCGAGCTGGTGCCGTTCCGCGCCGCGATCGCGGCCCATGTCGACGCCGTGATGTCGGCCCACATTGCTCTGCCGGCACTGGACAACGGCGCCCAACGGCCCGGGACGCTGTCCCCGGCCATCCTGACCGGTATCCTGCGCGATTCACTGGGGTTCGACGGACTGATTACCACCGACGCGCTCAGCATGGGCGCCATCGCGCGGGAGATCGGCCCCGAAGAGGCCGTGCTTCGCGCCTTCGAGGCCGGCAGCGATCTGCTGCTGATGCCGGCCGACCCCGCCAAGGCGATTGACGCCATGACGGCGGCGATTCAGTCGGGCCGCATCACCACCGCGCGGCTCGATCAATCGGTCCGCCGCATTCTCGAATTCAAGCAGCGCATGGGGCTCTTTACCACCCGCCTTGTGGATCCCGCGACCGCGCGCGCGGCGATCCGAACACCAGCGGCCCTCGCCGCGGCCCGGGCGGCAACTCAACGTTCGCTGGTGCTGCTCAAGGACTCGACCGACCTGGTGGCTCGCCTGCGCCGACAACCGGCGCGGGTGGCCGTGATCACCGTGGCCGATGGCAACAGCGACTTCGGGCGGGAGATGATTGCCGACTTGACCGCCGGTGGCTGGTCGGTCGAGACGATGCGGCTGCCGACGGCACCGTCCGCGGCGCAATTGGCCGAGGCCGAAGCGGTGATCCGCCGAGCGCCCGCGACCATTCTTGCTACCGCCGTGCGGTGGGAACAGGCGCAGGGGCGGATCGGCCTCACCCCGGTGACCGAGGCGGCGCTCGGTCGGCTGAGCCGCAGCCACCCGACGGTGTTGATTTCGTTTGGGTCACCCTACGTGATCGGCCAGGTGCCCGACGCCACCAGCTATCTGATCGCCTGGACCAACAACGAGTTCACCCAGCAGGCGGTGGCCCGCGCGCTGCTCGGGCAGGCGCCGATTACCGGCACCGCACCGATCGCGATTCCGCCCCACTACCCGCTCCGCACCGGGATCACGCTGCCATGAGGAGTCTGTCTCGGGTCGCTCCGCTGGCCCTCCTGCTCGCCGGTTGTGCCACGGCGCTACCGCCGTCACACACCCTGCCGATGAGCGCGCCGCTCGCCCGCACCCTTGCGCCGGCAGCGGCAGTGCTCGACTCGGCGATCGCCGCCGGCGCCGCGCCGGGTGCCGTACTCGCCGTCTCAGTTCGGGGCGAGCGCTTTACCTACGGCATCGGACGCCTCGGTATCGCCGACTCCAGCCGGCCGACTGCCGGCACCTTGTACGACATGGCCTCGCTCACCAAGGTGATCGCGCTCACCACCCTGGCGATGATGGCCGTCGACGAGGGACGCCTCAATCTCGACCTGCCGGTGGTGTCGTACCTGCCCGAATTCGGCCGCGGGCTCGGGCCCAAGGGCAGCGTCACAGTGCGCGACCTGCTGCTGCACGACAGCGGCCTGCCGGCGCATCGGCGGCTTTGGGAAGAAACCTTCGTGCGCCAAGGCGCCATTCTCCGCACCGTGACCTCGGACCTCGAGCGCGCACCTGGTGTGCGGATGGTCTATTCCGACCTCGGCGCCATCACCTTGATGGCCATTCTCGAAAAGATTTATGACACCCGGATCGACGAGCTGTTTGCCGAACGGGTGGCCCAGCCGCTGGGGATGACGCGCACCCGATACCTGCCACCCCGCAGTTGGCGCGCCGACATCGCGCCCACCGAGAACGACCCCTGGCGTGGTCACATTCTGCGGGGCGAAGTCCACGACGAGAACGCCGGCCGGCAGATCGGAAGAGCACACGTCTGAACTCCAGTCACAATA
>CBFGTB010000059.1:0-14259 GCA_965651715.1 uncultured Gemmatimonadales bacterium | reverse complement strand
AGCCACAACGCACCGTCCTGGAGATAAGTCAGGCCAGCGGCATCGAGGCGCTCCAGCGCCGCCGCGACATGGCCGTCATCGTGGATGGCCTGCTCCGAACGCCAGACATCGAAGTGCACGCCGAAGGCCGCCAGGGTGGCATCCTGCTCGGCCCGCTGCGCGGTCAGCGCAAACGCCCGGCACCGCGCCAGGCCGTGGTCGCTGTCCGCGTCGGCAAAGTCGCGACCCTCCTCAGCCAGCAACGTCGCGGCGGCGTCGATCAGATACTCGCCGTGATAGCCGCCCTCGGGAATCTCGGCCGAACGACCGACCGCCTGCTGGACGCGCGCCCAGAGCGACGCCGCGAGACGATCGATCTGCACCCCGGCGTCATTGATGTAAAACTCCCGGGTCACCTCATGGCCGGTCCAATCGAGCAGCGTCGCAATCGCATCGCCGATTGCCGCGCCGCGACCATGCCCCACATGCAGCGGCCCGGTGGGGTTGGCCGAGACGAACTCGACATTGACACGCCGCCCCTGGCCCTGGGTCGATCGGCCGAAATTGTCGGCCTCGCTGATGATCCGGGCGCAGTCGGCAGCCAGGGCATCGCTGGCGAGACGAAAGTTGATGAACCCGGGACCCGCGATATCGATGGCTGATACCAGCTCGGGCCCCAGGCGGAGTGCCGCGGTGACCCGCTCGGCCATCTGGCGCGGTTGGGAACGCTCACGTCGCGCCAGGACCATGGCCAGATTGGTCGCGAAGTCGCCGTGGCTGGGATCGCGCGGCCGCTCCAGTGTGAATTCAACTGCTTCGCCCGCCAGGTCGCGGGCGACCCGATCAAGTTCCTGCCACAGAAGTTCGCTCACGAATCGGCCTTCGCGGCCGGTTTGGCAGCGGCGCTCTCACTGGCGGCAGGCGCGGCTGAACCGCTCGACTCGGCCGCTTCGGCCTTGCGCGGTCCCTTGCCATCCTTGCCGTAGTCAGTGATGTAGAAGCCGCTGCCCTTGAAGATCAGCCCCTGGCCGCCGCTCACCCGGCGCTCGGCACGAGCCCCGCAGGTGGGACACTTAGTGATCGGACGATCACTCATCTTCTGGAAGCGCTCAAAGGCATGGCCTTCGGCGCAGACATACTCATAGGTTGGCACGTCACCCTCCCGAATCAGCAAACCCGCACAGCCCTTGAATTTAGCGGCAGAGGGGGTGGGTCTCAACCGGCCAGTTCCGCCAGCAGAGCGGGATCGATGCCGTGTCCACCGGCGACCTCCCGCAGCCCGACCTGCAATCCGGCGGCGCGCAGCCGGTCGGCGTCGGCCGCGACCTGGGCGGGCGGGACCCGGCTATCCTCGCGGCCCACCACCAGGTCGATCGCCATCCGGCGCTGCCGCGGCCCCAGCTCGCTCAGCGCCAGATCCGGCGGAACCACTCCGGCCCACCCCACCAGGTGGTCAATCGGCGTCGCGGTGTGGGCCACCCAGCGAAAGGCGGTCGACACGCCCTGGGAAAACCCGTGCACGGCGATCCGCTGGCGCCGCCCGAGCCACCGGTCCGCCACACGATCGAGATAGTCGCGCTGATCCTGAATCTCGTGCTCACGATCTTCGGCTGTCATCCATGAAGCGCCGACCACCCGCACGCCGCGACGATTGTCGTAGAAGCGCGACAGCCCCTCCGGAGCAACCAACAGCCGATCCGCGCGCGCCGCGCCACGAAACCAATGCAGGATGCCGCGCGCCGTCATACCGTAGCCATGGAGGATCAACCAGGCCTCGCGGGCGCGCTCCGGATCGCCGAGCAACGCCACCCGGGCGTGCCGGTCGACCACCAGACTGGCGGTCACGATCGGTTCCGGATCGGCGGCGCTCATCCGTGCCAGACCCCCCAGGCCTCGCGCAGCACATCGCTGATTTCCCCCAGGGTGGCCCGAGCGCGTACCGCTGACACAATCGGTGGCATCAACGGCTCGGTGCCGTCGGCCGCGCGCCGGATGGCCGCGAGCGTCGTTGTCACAGCGGCCTGATCGCGCTGGCGCCGCACCGCCGTCAGCCGAGCGACCTGCTCGGTGGCCAGCGCGCCGAAGTCGGGAGTTTCAATCACCGGCGGCGGCTCGTCACTGGTAAAGCGGTTCACGCCAACCACGACGGTGTCACCCGCTTCGACCTGCTGCTGATAGCGCCAGGCGCTGTCGCCGATGGCCCGTTGCGGCAGTCCCTGCTCGATCGCCGCGGCGGCGCCGCCGACCTCATCGATCTGCTCGATCAGCGTCCGGGCTTCGGTTTCGATCCTGTCGGTCAACGCTTCGACATACCAGCTCCCGGCCAGCGGATCGATGCTGCGCTGCAAACCACTTTCGTGAGCGAGGATCTGCTGGGTCCGCAGCGCCAGCGTCGCGCTGGCCTCGGTCGGCAGCGCCAGCGCTTCGTCGTAGCCGTTGGTGTGGAGCGACTGGGTGCCGCCCAGAGTGGCGGCCAACGCCTGCACCGTGACCCGTACCACATTGTTGAGCGGCTGTTGCGCCTGGAGCGTCACACCGCCGGTCTGGGTATGGAAGCGCAGCCGGGCCGAACTGTCGTCGGCGCCGAAGCGCTCGCGCATCAGCGTGGCGTAGAGCCGCCGGGCGGCGCGGAACTTTGCCGCTTCCTCGAACAGATCGTTGTGGGCCGCGAAAAAGAACGACAGGCGCGGCCCGAACCGCTCCAGCGGCACTCCGGCCGCAATACCACGCCGGACATACTCCAGCGCATTCGCCAGCGTGAAGGCCACCTCCTGCACGGCCGTCGCCCCGGCCTCGCGCATGTGATAGCCGCTGATCGAAATCGGGTTGAAGTTCATGCCCTCGTCGGCGACAAACCGGAAAATATCGGTCACCAATCGCAGTGAGGGTTCGGTGGGATAGATGTACGTGCCGCGGGCGACGTACTCCTTGAGCACATCATTCTGCACCGTGCCACTCAAGGAGCGGCGATCCACCCCCTGCTCTTCTCCCACCACCACATACATCGCCAGGAGTATCGCCGCCGTGGCATTGATCGTCATCGAGGTGGACACTGTCGCCAGCGGAATCTGGTCGAACAGCACCCGCAGATCGTCGACGGTATCGATCGCGACCCCGACGCGGCCAACTTCGCCGACCGCCATGGCATGATCGGAATCGTAGCCCATCTGCGTCGGCAGATCGAACGCGGTGGACAGCCCCGTTTGCCCGGCGGCCAGCAGAGCCCGGAACCGGGCGTTGGTGGCGGCGGCCGTGCCGAAGCCGGCGTACTGGCGCATGGTCCACGCCCGCCGGGTATACATGCCGGGATAGGGCCCGCGGGTGAAGGGGAACTCCCCCGGCTCACCGAGGCCGTCGGCTCGCGCCGGAGGCCAATCGTCGCGATGCGCCGGGACCGGCCCGTCCACCCGCAGCGGATCAGCCGTCACGATTCACTCTCCTCCAGCACCTGGCGGACAAACTCGACGTCCTCGACGCAGCCGATCACCAGCGGAACCCGCTGATGCAGCGACTGGGGCGTCAGGTCAAGAATCCGCGACCGCCCGTCGGTGGCGGCCCCGCCGGCCTGCTCGGCCAGATAGGCCATCGGCGAGCATTCGTAGAGCAACCGCAGCTTGCCCGAGGGATGGCGGTTGTCGCCGGGATACAGGAAGACGCCGCCCTTGATCAGGTTGCGGTGGAAATCGGCCACCAGCGAGCCGATGTAACGGGAATTCCGCGGCCGGATCCGCTCCGGCGCTTCGCCCTTCAGGCCGCGCACCGCCGCCTGCATCCCCTTGGACCAGCGGGCATAGTTCGACTCGTTCACGCTGTAGTAGGTCGCCGATCGGGGCATGGTCATCGACGGGTGACTCAGCAGGAACTCGCCCAGGGTCGGGTCAAGCGTGAAACCATGCACGCCGTGGCCAGCGCTGTAGACCATCATGACGCTGGAGCCATACATGACATAGCCGGCAGCCACCTGCCGATGCCCCGGTTGCAGCAGGTCTTCCATGGTGCCCTGCCCGCTGGCCGTCACCCGGCGATAGACGGCAAAGATGGTGCCGACGGCGGCATTGACATCGATGTTGCTCGACCCGTCGAGCGGATCGAACAGCACAGCGTATTTCCCCGGCGGCGCTGCGGTGTCGATCACCGGAATGACGTCTTCATCCTCCTCCGAGGCCATGGCACAGACCCGACCGGTATGATTGAGCGCATTCTTGACAGTCTCGTTGGCAAACACATCGAGCTTCTGCTGTTGCTCGCCCTGGACATTCTCGGCGCCCGCGGCGCCGAGGATGTTGACGAGGCCGGCCCGGCGGATCTGCGAGGCGATCATCTTGGCCGCCAGAGCGATGTCGTACAACAGATTCGTCAGTTCGCCAGTGGCTTCCGGGTGAACTCGTTCCTGGTTGAGAATGAATCGTTCCAGCGTGGTGACCTGGGTCTGGGGCAGCACAGTATTCGCCTCGATTTCAGGGATCCGTCGCGTCAAAGGTCCGGGTGGACCGTTCACCTTGCACGGTGAAGGTATGCCCATCGGTCGTCACCGTCACCGGTCCCTGCTGATCGGTGCGCCAGACGGCGACCCGGGCCGCCGCCAAACGGGCCAGGGTTTCCGGGGCCGGATGACCATACCGATTGACGCCCAGACTGATGATGGCGGCCTGGGGAGGACGGCGCCGCAGCAGCAGCGTTCCGGTGGCCGTACGGCTGCCGTGATGCCCCACTTTGAGCAGATCGATCGGCCCGGCGCGCGCCACGTAGCTCGATTCGGCGACAATCCCGGCGTCGCCGGCGAGGAGAGCGCTGAAGTCCCGCCAGCGCAGCTCGAGCACCAGGGAATCCTCATTGAGATCCTGACCTCGCCGTGACCAATGCCGCGGCGGATGCAGGACCCGAAATGACACGCCGTCAATCGCAAAGCTGTCGCCCGCGGCTGCCACGTGCCATCGGCTGCCATCGGCATCGGCCATGCGCAGCACGGCCCAGTAGGCCGAATCGGCGACCGGCTCCCCCGGTTCAACAATCAGCGCGGTCGGCACGGCCTCGGCCACAGCTGTGGCCCCGCCGATATGGTCGCGATGGGCATGGGAGAGCACTATCGCCGTGAGCCGACTGACGCCGGCCCGCTTGAGGAAGGGAGCCACCACCCGCCGACCGGCGTCGTAGCGCGCATCGGCCGGCCCGGTGTCGATCAGCAGCCAGTGACCTCCCGGGGTGCGGATGGCGGCGGCATCGCCCTGGCCAACATCCAGAAACGTCAGCCACAATTGATCGGCAGGAACCTGCGGCTGCCGGGCTGGACGGACCAGGGTGATCAGGGCGGCGGAGGCCCCGCACCACCACAGTCGCCGGCCGGCCTCGGCAGGCGTGGGCCGGTCCCTGACCGTGAACCACCCGGCCGCCAGCGCCACCAGCCACGGCACTGCCGCCATCACGCCGCCGTCACCCTGGCGAGCCGCGCCAGGCAGCCCCGCTCCCCAGTTCCCCAAGGCAATCAGCGCATCCACCAACACCGATCCCGAGGCCGCCAGAGCCCGGGCCATCTCCGGCAGCAACGGCTCCAGCAACAGCGCGCCGGCCACCGCCGGAACCGCCACCGCCGCCAGGGGAATCGCCACCAGGTTGAGCACTACGCCGATCGGAGCGACCCGGCCGAAGCTCCAGGCGGCCAGCGGTGCGGTGGTGAGCGTGGCGCCGATTGAGGCCGCGAGTGTTTGCCGCAGTTCCGACCGACCCGACCACGCCTGCTCCGCCCAGCGCGACGCGACCATGACCCCGACAATGGCCACAAAGGAGAGCCACGCCCCGATCCGACTCATCGCCCAGGGATCGATCAGCAGAACCACGATCGCCGAGCAGCCGAGCCCACCCGCCGGGCGCCATCGCCGTTGGATCGCCCGCCCCACCGCCATCGTCACAATCAGCGCCGCGGCCCGGGTAGCGGGCGCCGGCCATCCCAGCCATGCGGCATAGCCGGTCGCCACGACAGCACCCGCGCGCAGTCCCCAGCGCGGCGGCAGACCCACCAGCGCCACCAGCAGGGTGACCCAGCCGGCCACCAGGCCGATGTGCGATCCCGAGATGACCAACAGATGGATCAACCCCGAGCGGGCGAAGTTCTCGACCAGCTCGTCGGGCAGACCGCCCTGACGGCCGGCGATCAGTGCATCCACCACCGCAGCGCGCGATCCGAACAGCAGTTCACTCCGATCGGCGACAGCGTTGCGACTGCGGGCGATGAGATCGGGATGGCCGTGCCCCCGCCCGACCTGGTCGATGTAGAGCATGCCATCGGGCCGACCCAGCGCACGAACGCGGGGGCGCCAGCGACCGACCACAGTGATATCGACCCCGGCCGGCACGGTGCGACCCGCCGGCCAGAGCGCTCTGATCGTTCCGCGGCAATCGCTCAACTCGGGGCGGACCCGGCCCTCGCCGGCTCCCGGATCGATCACCCGCACGGCGAGGCGGAGTGTCCCCGGATCGAGCCGGGCTGTGCAGCTCGCCTCGGCCCGATGCCGAACCGGCAATGCCACAATCACCCCGATCAGCATCGCCCCCGCCGCACTCCGCAGCCAGAGAATCCGCGACAACGCCACAGCCGCCGCTGCGGCGATCGCCACACTCACCGGATCCGGAAAACGCGCGAGGCCGGTCGCAAGACCGGCCCCGTATCCCACAGCCACCGCCAGCGCACCGGCGGGTCGAATCAGTCGACCGGAGGCGGCATCCATCGGGTGGTACGCACCGGGTGCGCCGCAACCTGCTTGAGCGCTTCGAGCACCTGAATGTCGGTGGCAGTCCGTTGCTGCGGCGACGCCAGCAGCGCCTCGGTGACCGCCTTGCCGGTTTCCGAGACTACATACTTGGGCGGCAGGCGATTGAGGGCAAAGACCACCACGTCCTCGCGGTGTTCGGCGCTGTCGACGAATCCCGGGACCAGCGGGTGCAGTCGATCGTACGCCTCACTGACATGGTGTTCCATCACATTCAGGATCATAGAACCGCCAGCGTCGGACGCTCCAGCGCGCCGGTGAATGTTGACCCGGTGGTGCCGGTCAACCGCACGGTTTCATAGCTGCCGATCCGATCGGCCGGTAGATCGACAAGCACCAGGGAGTTCTGCCGGGTGCGGGCCAGCAGCAGGTCGCCCCGTCGGGCGGGACGTTCCACCAGCACCTCATGCACCTGACCGATCCGGGCCATGTTACGCCGCCGTGCCTGGGCGCGCACCACCTCGATCAATTGGGCCAACCGCGCCGTGGCGATCTCGTCGGGAATGTGGTCACGAATTCGCTCGGCGGGTGTGCCTTCGCGGACCGAATACTTGAAGGTGTAGGCGTCGTCAAATTCGGCCTCAGCCACCAGCGACACCGTCTCCTCAAAATCGGCGTCGGTTTCGCCCGGGAAACCGACAATGATGTCGGTCGAGAAGGTGATGTTCGGGATGGCCTGGCGCAGTTGGTCCATCACCCGGAGATAGTCGGCGCGCCGGTAGCGGCGCAGCATCCGCTTGAGCACGGCATCGGAGCCACTCTGCACCGGCAGATGGACGTGCTCGCACACCGCCGGCAGTTCGGCCATCGCCGCAATCACCCGGGGAGTGAAGTCGGTAGGATAGGGCGAGGTGAAACGGATTCGGCGCACGCCATCGACTCCGGCCACGCCCCGCAGCAAGTCGGCGAAGTCGTGCTCGCCGTCGTGATACGAGTTGACAGTCTGGCCCAGCAGCGTCACCTCGCTCACGCCGGTGTCGACAAGTTGGCGCACCTCGTGTACCACATCGGCTTGCCGCCGCGAGCGCTCCGGTCCGCGGGTGGTGGGCACAATGCAGAACGTGCAGCGATAATCACAGCCGCGCTGCACCGTCACAAACGCCGACGGCCCCGGCTCGCGCTGCTGGGGGATGTCCTCGTAGTGCTCCCAACTGCGATAGGCGACGTCGGCGGTGCGGCTGCCCGCCGCCGCATGACGCACCAGTTCCGGAAGGTTGCGGTAGCCATCGGGTCCGACCACCAGATCCACCTTGGGCACCCGCTCCAGCAGGATCGGCCCCAACCGCTGCGCCATGCAGCCGACCACTCCCAGTACACTGCCCGGCCGCTTGTGGCGCTGCAACTCGCCGACCCGGCCGACCACCCGCTGCTCGGCGTGGTCGCGCACGGCACAGGTGTTGACCAGCATGACGTCAGCATCCTCGGGCTGATCGGCCACGGCGTACCCCTCGCGCATCAGCGCGCCGAGAATCAGCTCGCTGTCGGCGACATTCATCTGACAGCCGTAGGTTTCGATCCAGACCCGCTTCACCGGTGCCACTCCTTCTTCCCTGCCGCAATTACCTGCGGCACTCAGGGCGTAACGATACCGTGCAGCGAGACGCCCACCGACAGGTGCCAGGCATTCTCGCTGTAACTGCTCCCTTGACTGCGATGCACTCGTTCCAGCGCGAGATCGACGCCGCCGATATCCCGCGCGAACCGCAGGCCGGTTCCCAGGGAGACGCCCCACTCGCGCGGCTGGCTGCCCTGGACCAACAGGAAGGGCAGCTCCGCGCGCCGCACCCCGATCCGGATCGGCAACTGCAACGGCCGACGCCGGTCGCGGAAATATTCCAGTCCGGCCGCCACCTCAACGGTATTGCCCGCGCCCACACCGCCGAGGCCGGTAATGCCGTCCCGCGCCCGCGACCAGGTTGCCGTGCCCACTTCAGCCGCCAGGCTGAGCCGGGGACTCACCCGCCACTGCACGCCGCCGCGCAGCGTGACCGGCATGTCGATCGACCCCACCGCTGTCGAATCCCGTTCCACATCGAGCGGGCCATCGAGCCGGGCGCTGCCGGCCAGCGTGAGCGAAGGCGTCAACCGGACCAGGGCGCCCACCGAGGCGCCCAGGCCAAGATAGGACAACTCGGCCGACTGACGCGCCGAGGCGTAGAGCGTGTCCGACCATGCCCGATTGGAAAAGAGCCGATTGGTGCCGGTGGTCAGGTGAATTCCAGCGCCGAGGTACACCTTATCGCGCATCCGGTAGCTCAGGGCCACCCGGAAATCACTCAAGCCGCCGGTCGAGCCGAGTGAGTCGACCACGGCGATCGGTTCACCGCCGCGCGGCGCGGCTGTACCGTTGCTGAGCAGCAGGAAGTCGCGGTTGGTGTAGGTGGAATAGGACACGCCGACCCCGAAATTCGACCGGGGAATTGGCCCACCGATCACCAGCAACGGAAAGCGCTGTTGCCGGGTCGAGGCGGTCCCCGCCGGATTGGTCGTCGTCCGCCACTCCTGAAGGGTGGAGAACGAGGTCAGCGCAGCCTCCAGCAGGCCCACGGCCGCCGGATTGCGACTGGATCCGGGATCGAACAGTCCGCCGGCTCCCTCCGCCCCGAGTGCCTCGACCGAAACGCCTCGGCCCGGCAACCCCAGGCCCCGGACGCCAAACTGCGACGATTGCGCCGCCAGCGGCGCTGCGATCAGCAGCGCGACACCCAACAGACGGGCCCGCATCAGAAGCCGTCCACGGCGAAGGGCGGACGATAGGTGATCCGGATCCGCGGTGACCCGGCGCTGCTGCTCCGGGTGGAAATCAGCAGCGGATTCAGAAACGACGACCACTCGAACGAGTGCTTCAGGCGCAGCGCGGCCGGCAACGGATTACTCCCCTGCCAGAAACGAATCAGCGGTGTCACCTCAATCGCCAAATGGCTGTCGCCGTCATGGATCCACGCCAGGTTGCTGAGAGTATTGGTGACAAGAACCACCGACTTGGCGCCGAAATCGGCCACCACCGCATTGACCTCAATCCGGCTGCTGTCCCCCGGGATCCCGCGCAGCGGGACTGCGGTATCGAGTTCAAGCGTGGCGCGCACGATGGCTGCCGAATCCCGCAGAAACGGCGGCAGCGCGAATCGGAGCAAGGGACGCGATGCCGGGAAGCCGCCGAGCAACAGTTGGTCGGACGCCACGGTGCTGGCCCGACGGCGCACCGTGAAATTCTCCGCCGGGATCCGCTGGACCAGCGGATGCTGCACCGTATCGTCCACCGTCACGGTGGACCAGGTCTGATACATCGGCCCGGCATCGCCCGAACGGTTCGCACCGATGTAACCCGCCGCCGATCCGGTGGCCGCCGCCAGACGCACACCGATGACCAGCCGGGTGCCCTCGACCGCCGGCGGAGCGAACTTCGCCAGTTCGTCGCCGGTGAATCGCAGGTTGAGCGGCCCGCGCGGAACATTGTCAGGAATCGCGACCGACCGCAGCAGGTTCGCCGGCACCATCTGCGCATCCAGCGCATCCCAGGTGATCAGGGTATCGGTGTCGCTGTCGAGCCGATAGACCTCGAGCCGCAACCCGGTGGACCCACTGGTTCGGTCCTGCAAGCCGAGCCGAATGACGATGGAATCGATGGCAAGCGAGAAGACGGTGTCGCCGACCACCACGCTGTCGCCGCGCGGCAGAAATGCAATCACGCCGCGCGACTCGCCCAGTTCGGGATCCTCGCTGAGCGGCAGCGAGATCGGGTCGGACATCGGCGTGTAGCCGGTGTACGAACTGTCGAGACCGATGACCGCGTCGATGACAGTATCGCGGTAGACCGGCTCGCCCCCGGGGCAGAAGGCCGGGCACCCGCCGGGCGTGGTGAGGCGTTCGGTGCAGCCCTGCGTCATCAGCAGCAGCGCCGCGCAGACCACGAGACGTCTCACGTCAGGTCCGTCGCCGAGAAGCCGGCCGGCAGCAGATCGCGGAGTCGCCAGGTGACATCACCACCGGGCGCATGGCTTTCAATGACCAGATCAGGATTGAACTCCCAGAGTGTCTGACGACAGGCGCCGCAGGGCGAAATCGGCGTGGCGGCATCGCTGACCAGGCAGAGGCGCCGGAAATCTCGTTGCCCCTGCGCCACGGCCGCGGCAACTGCCGCTCGCTCCGCGCAGATCGTCAAGCTGTATGATGCGTTTTCCACATTGCATCCGGCCACGATCGTCCCATCAGCAGTTTCGAGCGCGGCACCGACGCGAAAGTGCGAATACGGTGCATAGGCTGCCGAGCGGGCGGCCTCGGCCGCCGCCTGCAACGGGGTCACCCGGCCACCAGCGTATCGGCAAAGGACGTCCCGGCCTCGAGCGGCGCCACACCCAGCCAGGCGGCCACCGTCTGACCCACGTCCGCAAAGGTCTGACGCACAGCCAGGGCCACCGGTCGCACCTGCGGGCCGATCACCAGCACGGGCACCCGTTCCCGGGAATGGTCAGTCGAGGCGGTCGTCGGATCATTGCCATGGTCGGCGGTCAAGATAATCAGGTCATCCCGGCGCATCCGGGCCATCAGCGTCGGAATCCACAGATCGAGTTCCCGCAGTCCGGCCGCAAATCCGGCCACATCGTTGCGATGGCCCCAGCTCTGATCGAATTCAATCACATTGGCGAAGAGGAAGCCTCGCTCGATGCTCTCCCAGGCCGACGCGATCATCCGGTAGGCCTCGCGATTGGTCGCGGTGTGACGCGAGGTGATGCCCCGTCCGGCAAAAAGGTCGTCGACCTTGCCCACGCCGACCACCGGCAGACCGGCATCGCCCAGCCGATCGAGCAGGGTCGGGCCCGGCGGTTCCACCGACAGGTCACGCCGGTGCGCCGTGCGCCGCCAGCCGTCGCCCTCGGCCACGAACGGCCGGGCGATGACCCGGGAGACCCGGTCCGCGCCGGTCAGCAGTTGCCGCGCGACCTGGCAGGCTCGATACAGCTCATCCAGCGGAATCACCGCCTCATTTGCCGCAACCTGAAATACGCTGTCGGCCGAGGTATAGACGATCCACGCCCCGGTCCGGACCTGCTCGGCGGCCAGTTGCTCGAGAATGGCGGTCCCGCTGGCCTGCCGATTCCCGATCACGCCCCGCCCGGTCCGGCGGGAGAACTCCGCCAGCAGCGCCGCCGGAAAGCCGTCGGGATAGGTGGGGAATGGGGTGTCCAGCACCACTCCAGTCAGCTCCCAGTGGCCGGTGGTGGAATCCTTGCCCGCCGACGCCGGCTCTGCCACTCCCCAGGCGGCAGTGGGCGCTTCAACGGCAGGAAGGCCGGTGTCGCCGCATCGCCCCAGGCCGAGCGCCTCGAGCTGGGGCAGCCGAAGGCCGGGCGTCGCCCGAACCACATTGCCGAGGGTGGCGCTCCCCAGATCGCCATAGGCCGCCGCATCGTGGGCGGCTCCCACACCCAGGCCGTCGAGAACGATCATCGCGGCCCGGCGCGGCATCAGTGGACCTGACCCGTCGCGAACTGAAACCGCAGGGCCGTCAGCGCCTGCTCCAGCAGCTTCGTTTCGTCGCCGTCGAGGTTGCCGCGGGTCTTCTCCTCCAGCATCACCAGGGTGTCGATCAGGGCTTTGGCAAATTGGCGCGGATCGCCTGCCCCGGCCCCTTCAGCACCTGGTGGGAGCTTGCCATCGAGCGCCGATTTGGCCTGCGCGGCGAGACCGAGGACGAGAGAGGCAAAATGATTGTTCATCGATTCCACCGATAGCACCGGGGCACGCGTCGCCCAAGTGCGGTAAGGAGTTCATAGGAAATGGTGCCGGCCCGATCGGCCTGCTCCGCCAACGGAATCCGGCCGCCATACAGGGTCGCCACATCACCCACGGCGACCGGGGTATCGCCGACATCGACCATGACGAAGTCCATCGTGACCCGTCCCACCATGGGATGGCACTGGCCGCCCAGCTCGACCAGCCCCCGCCCCGAGAGGTGGCGCGAGACGCCATCGGCGTAACCCGCGGCAACCGTCGCAATCGTGGTGGCCACCGGACTGGTCCAGACTGCATCGTAGCTGACGGGCTCACCGGCGGGAAGGCGTCGCAGCGCCACCACCCGCGCCCGAAGGGTCGCCACCGGTTCAGCGGCCGGATCGGTGCCGTCACCCCCGTAGAGGAAGATGCCGGGCCGTGCCAGGCTGCCGGCATAGCGCTGCCCGTACCGTGCTGCCGCGCTGTTGGCCGCATGGATCAGCGGCGGCTGCTCACCGAACCACGCCCGGGCGCGCTCGAACCGATGCCACTGCTCGGCGGTGATGTCCGGATCGCGCGCCGCCGAGTGGAAGTGGGTGAAGATGCCCTCCCAGCCGGAACGGGACCGCACCAACTCGGCTGCCCGCTGCAGCGCTGCATCATCGTCCCACCGGAACCCGGCCCGCCCCATCCCGGTGTCGATCTCGAGATGGAAGGGATCGTCGCAGGCGTGGGTCCAGGCGGTCAGAGCATCGAGATCGCCGATGACGGGTCGAGCTGCCACAGCACGATGTCCGGCGAGGTGCCGCGGATCGAGCGGAGTGAAGACCACAAGGCGCCGGGTAATGCCGGCCCGGCGCAGTTCGGCGGCCTCCGCCACTGTCGCCACGCCGAAGCCTGCCGGATCAATCGCACTCAGCGCCCGGGCGACAGCGACCGCGCCGAGGCCGTAGCCGTCGGCCTTGACCATAGGCAGCAGTGGCGAACCCAGCCGAGTCTGATACGTTCGTGCATTGCGCACCAGCGCGTCGAGGTCGACATCGACCCAGGCGCGCTCGGTCTCGGACGTCATAGCAATTGGCACCGGCGGAGACTAGGAGCGAACGAGTGACGAAGCAAGATGATACCCCGCTGGCACGGGCCATGGCCATGGTCGCCGACCTGCGCCGTCGCTGCGACTGGGATCGGGTTCAGACCCGGCAGACCTTGCGGCCCTACCTGATCGAAGAGGCCCACGAACTGGCCGCCGCCCTGGCGGGTGACGATCCGGAGGCCATTCGTGAAGAGGTCGCCGACCTGATGCTGCACCTCGCCTGGCAACTGGTGCTGGGCGAGGAATTGAAGGAGTTCACTCCCACCGACATCGCCGCCGATCTTGTTGCCAAAATGGAGCGGCGCCACCCTCACCTCTACGCCGACGCCGCGCCCGAACACTGGCAGACGCTCAAGGCCCGGGAACGGCCCGCCCGGCGCGGCGCGTTGGACGGTCTGCCCGCGACCTTGCCGGCGCTGCTGCTGGCCTCCCGACTCCAGGAGCGCGCCGCCGGCGTCAACTTCGACTGGCCCGACACCGCCGGCCCCCTGGCCAAGGTGCATGAGGAACTGGCGGAGGTCGAACAGGAACTACCGCCGACCGCCGAAGGGCGCGACCGGCTCGAAGCCGAAATCGGTGACCTGCTGTTCGCGGTGGTCAATCTGGCCCGCAAGGCCGGCGTCGATCCGACGGCGGCACTCGACCGCGCCAACGCCAGCTTTCGGAACCGTTTCCGCGGCATGGAAGAGCTGGCCCGCGAGCAGGGGCTGG
>CBFGTB010000058.1:0-14519 GCA_965651715.1 uncultured Gemmatimonadales bacterium | reverse complement strand
GCCTGGTGCTGCGCTGGTGAGCGGCGCGCCCGGGCCACGAAACCCGATGGCGGCTTGTTGCGTACTGAAACAGAGCCACCACGAGGAGGAGTGATGCTGGGAGCGCTTTGGGGGTTTTTGGGGTTTACCGCGACGGTGATTGCCGGGATCGCATCGTTTACCATCGCGCGTGAGTTTGTCAGGAGTCGGCTGCGGTTTGTCGACGCCATCCGCCATCCGATGGCGCCGTGGCTGGCCGGTGCTGCTGTGATCCTGATCGGGATTCCGATTGCGGGCCTGTTGCCGCTGATCACCGCGACCACGGCCACCGTGGCGGGAGTCGCGGCGGGCCTGGGCACTGCCAGCGGGGTCAAGGCGCTCAGAAGCGGCAACTGAGCCGTTAGATTGCGGTCATGGCAACTCTTACATGTACCCGCTGCGGCAAGACGGGCGAACGGATGGCGTTCAAGCCGTTCGCCAACGACCTCGGTGATCGGATTTTCGAGTCCATTTGCCGTGACTGCTGGGCTGACTGGCTCAAGACCCAGCAGCAGCTCATCAATCACTACGGCCTGATTCCCCATCAGAGCGACGCCAAAGCTTTCCTGCTCAAGAACCTGGAGCAGTTCTGCTTCGGTGAGGGAGCGCCCGACCGGATCGCCTGAGGGCGGACCTTACCGTTTCCGGTCGGTGCGATAGGTTAGAGGGGTAGGCGTCCACCCTCTTGTACGCTCTGATCGGAGGTATGGCATGACCCGCACCGATCCATCGACCGCTCGACCGCTGGCGAATGACTGGAGTGAGGGCATCGTTGTCGGGATGATCGGCGCCGCTGTGGTGGCGCTGTTCTTTCTCGGCGTGGACCTGATGCATGGCAGGGCGCTGCTGACGCCGAGCATTCTCGGTGAAGTGTTCGTGCTGCGCCGCCCCGAAGCCGTGACGTCGAGTGTCGATCTCATGGCCGTGGCGATGTATACCCTGGCGCACATCCTCGTCTTCATGGCCTTCGGCCTGCTCCTTGTAGGACTCACCCGCCGCAGCGAAGAGTCGAGTCTGGCGCGCTACGGCGTGATCGCCGCGCTGGCGGCCTTTGAGGTGTTCTTCTACGGTGTGCTGTTGATCGCCTCGGAGACCACTCGGGGACTCTTCCCGAGTTGGGAGGTGCTGATGGCAAATCTGGTGGCGATTCTGGCGATGGTCAGCTATTTATGGCGGCGCCATCCCGCGCTGCGGCGCGCCATGGCGGCGACTCCGCTGGGCGCCCCCGACGTGGTGCGCGAGTAGGAGCTACCAGAGCAGTCCAATCCGGGCGGCCACGTCGACGGCGGGACCGCGGGGCACCAGATCCTCGGTGATACCGAGTTGCAGGGTGGGCCAGCGCCGGGCCAGCTTGAGCAGCAGGCCGGTGTCGAGAGTGACTTCGGCCGATTCCATGGCGGTGAAACCGGTGTGCTGCCAGTTGGCGGACTGCATGAAGAATGTGCCATAGATGGCCTGCTGACCGATGACCCGCCAGCGGAGCGCGGCCGACGCTCCCACGAAGCTGCTGCGCTGATAGGCGGCGAGCGGGCCGGTGGTGGGAGTGATTCCCGCCATCAGCGACGCTTCGAGCCGGATCCGATCGTTAGTCACCAGCGCTGTCGCTGCCGACAGCGCCCAGCCCACCGTGTGACGCGACCACAAGTCACCGCCGCCCGCCGTGGGCAGCGTGGTGCTCAGCACCAGTTGACTGGGGCCCCAGCGCCGCCCCACAGCCAGGCGCAGATCGCCAAGAAACGGGCCCTCGGGACGGGGGATGTCGAGGCTGTGATCGGGGAGAGTGAACTGCCAGGCATAGCTGTCGCGCGGTCGGGCATTACGGGCCGGAACCGGCAGCCCGATCAGGTCGTGATAGCCGTTCAGGAAACTGTCGAGAAAGCCGTCGTGCACGCCGCGAATCGGCAGATTGGCCAGGACGAACCAGCGCGGCGAGAGGTCGCGCCCCAGCCAGAGATCGAGCTGAGATGTTTCGGCGTCGAACAGGTAGGTCCGTCGATCGGTCGCTGTGGCGGTCTCAATGGCATTGGCGTAATCGAGGATCACCTGGGCGTGCCATCCCGGCGCCGCATCGATCACCGGTTGGGCATACAGGGCGCTGCGCGACGCCAGCACCGGATTGGCCGGCACGTAGCTGGGCAGCATCTGGCCGACCAGTGCGGCGGGCAGCAGGGCGCCGAGCAGCGGCAGCATGATCCGAATCGACATGGGACAACAATAGCTAGATTTGTGGATGCGACCGATCTGGCGTTTCGCTGCGACCGCGACAGTGGCCATCGTGGTGGCCCATCTGCTCGATGGCTGGGCCTGGGCCGAACTGGGTCGGGCGGGGGTCTATGACAATGATCGGGGCCGCCTGCTCCGGGTCATCGGATACTACCCGCTGTGGGTGATTCTCGGTCTGGCGGTGTGGTTGCAGACCCGCGACCGACGGGATGCCCTGCTGCTGGGCCTGATGCCGGGAGTCGCCGGACTGGTCGCCGAAGTCCTCAAGATCCTGCTGCGCCGCGAGCGGCCGGGGCTCCACGATGGCGCGTATGTCTTCCGCGCCTTCAGCGATCAGTTCTGGTCGACCAAGCAGATCGGTCTGCCCAGCAGTCATGCGCTTGTGGCATTCGGCGGGGCGTGGATGCTCGGTAAACTCTATCCCCGCGCACGCTGGCTCTGGTTTGCGCTCGCGCTGGGATGCGGCCTCACTCGGGTGCAGGCGCGAGCGCACTTTCTGAGCGACGTGGTGGTGGCGGCGGTGGCAGCCTGGGTGGTGATCGAACTGGGGTGGCGCTGGAGCGGCGCGGCGGCCGCGCGGCCTCAGCCGTCTTCGTCGCGGTGAAGGTTCGGATGAATGGCCAGGTCGGCGGCCGCGAAGAGCAGCCGCGAAAAGGGATAGAACGCCAGCGGTGAGACGATCGCCAGCAACGGCGCCAGCCAGCCGAGCAATTCCCACGGCGGAGTCGGCCAGTCGCGCACCAGCAGAGTGATGATCACGCCGGTGGTGATGGCTTCGGCGACACCGATATTGATGATGTAGGCCCCGACCCGATTGCCCCGCACCAGCGAGATACCACACCGCGGGCAGTCGTCGGCCACCGAGAGCCAGTGGTTGAGCAGGTTCCCGCCGCCGCAGTTGGGACAGCGCAGCGCAAAGGCACGGGCGAAGAGCCGGAGTCGCGGAGTCATGGTCGGCCCAATATACCACAAAGGGGCCGCCGATATGGATCGACGACCCCTTCGTGGCTACCCTGAGGAGAGGGTTCAGGGCAGTTGCGCGTGAAGCGTCTGATCCTTCCGGTCCCGGGTGATGTCGATGGTGATCCGGTCACCTGAGGTGTAGCTGCGGATCACCCGGCCCAATTCGCCCGGATTGCGGATGGCTCGGCCATCGATGGCGCGCACCACGTCGCCGGCCTCCAGGCCGAGCGGGTTGTCGCTCTCGGTATCGATGATGAGCACCCCACGGCCGGTGCCGAAGTAGCGACCCAGCTTCTCGTTCATCGGCGCCAGCTCGGTATTGCCCAGTGCGCTGCTGAAGGCGGCGAGGCCGGGGACAGTCCGGATGGTGAGCGCCGGCGGAATGAAGCGGTCCGACGGGTGGCCGTCGGGCCGGGGCAGGTGGATGAATCCGCGCCCTGGTTCGGTCGAGAAGAATGGGGCGTACTCACCGTCCGTGCTGCTGTCGCCCCAGGTCAACCCCTGCGGAAAGCCGAGCGCCATGAGCTGGTCACCCGATTCGGGGGTGACACTGATGCTGCGGGTCGCGTCGCCACGACGGTATTCCACCTGAATCGGCTTGCCGACATCGACGCTCGCCATCCGCTCGATCAGGCGGACATAGGGGCGGGACTCGTCGGCGGCGACAGCTCGGCGGGTCGCGCCACTGGCCAGCGAGGTGCCCCCCAGGCTGACGATGATGTCGCCGGCCTGGAGTCCGGCGTGATCAGCCGGCCCCGAGGGCGTGACACCGGCGACGTAGGCGCCGAACCTGTCGGAGTCGCGCGACCGGGTATCGACAGTAATGCCCAGTACCGCCCGAGGACGAATCAGCGAGTCGAGACTGCGGAAGAGATTGATTGAGGGCGCACTGCGCATGGCAAACGGCATCGCCCGGGCGGTATCAGCAGCGAACGGAGCCCATGTGGTGGACCAGTTCAATCGGCCTGCCCGACTGTCGCAGATCCGCTCCGCCTCGGTCTCGGCGAGGGAGCGGCCGTTGACAGTGACGCGACAACTGGTCTGATCGCCGCGTTGGATGGCGATGGATGTGTCGCCACTCTGAATCGAGATTCGAGTCTCAACCTGCGCGGTCAGAGGTCCGACCACGGCGCCGAGTGCCAGCGCACAAAGGACGGGGAAACGCATCGGGTCCTGCTCCTTGAGAGATTCTGCTCGCGGCCAATCGCGCGATCAGAGGTCCACGTTGGTGGCCTTGGTGAGATGCACAGTGACCAGTGCATTCATCAGGCCCACCCTCTCCTGCCACAGCGCCGCTTCCTGGTGACGGCGCACTTCCGGATCGAGCCGAATGGTCCGCTGCAGCCGCTGATCGACATCGGCAATCCGATCCTCAAGCTCGATGACCACGGCCACGGTATGACCATCGACCACCCGCTCGTCGGGCCGCCAGGCCCGCAGCGTCTGCTCCAGCTCGCCCGAGCGGGTCATCAACGAGTCGATCCGCTGCTCGGCGTCGAGCGTTGGCGGGCGGGTCAGATCGTTGCCCACCACCATCAGAGCGATAGCCGCCGCGGCCGCAATACCCGCAGCGCCGAGTCGGCGATGCCAAGTCTGTCGCCGCTCCCAGTGCAGCCGGGCCCGGATCGCCGGATATTGGTCGCCCGAGGGCTCAAGCGTGGTCAGGGCCCGAAGCTGGGCCGTGACCTGATGCAGCCGTTCCACCTCGCGGCGACAGGCCTCGCACTGCTCCACATGGCGATGGGCGCGGTCGAAAGTCGGCTCGCTGCGGTCATTGTCACGCACCGCCAGCAGCTCGCCCATACCCAGATGACGGTCGCTCATGCCGACACCCCCTGGTCGAGCCAGAGCCTGAGCCGCTGATGGGCCCGAGCGAGCTGCGACTTGGAGAACGAGGCGGTCTTGCCCATCTGGGCGCCGATCTCCTCGTGGGTGAACCCCTCTACGTCATGGAGCCAGACCACCGCCCGGGCGGTGTCGCCCAGCCGAGCCAGGGCCGACTCCAGGTCCATCCGGAGTGCCGCCGAAGCGCCCCGCGCCGGGGTGAGTTCGTCGTTGAGTTCGTCGGTGTCGCGGTACTTGTTGCGGCGGAGCCGCATCAGGGCCTTGCTGGATGCCACAGTCCGGATCCAGCCCCAGATCGACCCGTCTCCACGGTAGTTGCGAATACTACGACACACCTCGAAGAAGGTCTCCTGCAGCACGTCTTCGGCGTCTTCGGTGGTGCGGCAGATCCGGCGCGCCAGGTTGTAGACCGCCGAGCTGTAGGCGCGGTAGATCTGTTCCAGGGCCTGGGGTTCACCCCGTTGGGCGGCCGCGATCACGGCGTCGGCGTTGGGCAGGGACATGGCGTCCAGGGTGGTCGCTTTGGTCATCTCACCCCACAAGATGCCGACCGGTGGCGGAGGGTCGCAAGGTGGCAGCCGGGTTAGATTCGACCGGACACACTCTCGGGGAGGATGTCTCATGTTGTCCCAGAAGATCCAGGACGCGCTCAACGCCCAGATTAACCTGGAGCTGGCGTCATCGTATGCCTATCTGGCGATGGCGGCATTCTTCGAATCGACGGCCCTGCCGGGTATGGCGACCTGGATGCGGGTCCAGACCGACGAAGAGCGGCTCCATGCCATGAAGTTGTTCGACCACATGAATGACCGGGGCGGCACGGTGGTGCTCCAGCCGATTGAGCAGCCGCGGCTCAAGTTCGATACTCCGATTTCGGCATTTGAGGCGGCGCTGGAGCACGAGAAGGTGGTGACCCGGGCGATCAACAGCTTGTACGCCCTGGCCCAGGAGGAGCAGGACTATCCCTCCCAGGTGCTGCTGCAGTGGTTCATCACCGAGCAGGTCGAGGAGGAGAAGTCGGCCCAACATGCGATCGATCAGTTGCGGATGGCGGGGTCCGACCCCAGTGCCCTGCTGATGCTCGATCAGCATTTCGGCTCGCGGGCGGCGGACCCGGGCGTCTGATGGCTGATGCCGAGCGGTGCGGCGTTCCGGCCGGAGGGCGATGATGCTGCGATGGATTCTGATTGGCGCGGCGGTGTTGGTCGTGGCCGTGATGGGCACCTGCTACTGGGGCTACCGTCAGGTGATCGCCGACGGCAACACGGCGACTGTGACAGTTGCCACGACCCCGACGCGGGCGTGGACCTATCTCACCGATGTCGATTCGCTGGCAACGATCATCGACAGCACCATGACGCTGACGACGACGGGAGCCCGCGCGCTCGCGGTGGGCGATACCCTGCGGCTGCGCGAGCGGAGCGGCTCGAATCGCCCGGCAAGCTCGATGACCTGGCGCGTGACAGGACTCGATTCCGCCCGGGTGCGGCAGCTCAGCACCGGGATCGACACCGCGCAGAAGGCATCGCTTCAGCGGATCGATTCGGTGCTGACCGTGGGCGATTCGGTCCGGATCAGCAGTACGGTGCTGGCCCAGGGGATGGAGCGGATCGCGGCGTCTGACTCGGTGGGGAAGGTCGGCGGGATGGTGATGACCGGTGCCACCCGTCTGATGATCGGCGGCATGCGGTTGATGGCCCAGCACGAACTGGATCGGCTCAAGCTCCGCCTGGAGCGCCCCTAGAACAATCGCCCACCCGGCGGGACGGGACTGTCGGGCGCAAGCAGTACCACGGCGCCGTCCTGATCGGGAACACCGAGCACCAGGACGGCGCTTTTCACGCCGGCAATCCGCTTGGGCGGGAAGTTGACCACGGCAATGATCTGGCGGCCGATCAGATCGGCCGGACTGTACCGCGCCGTAAGCTGGGCGCTGGAGGTGCGCATGCCCACCTCGGCGCCGAAGTCGATTTCGAGGACATAGGCCGGCGTGGTCGCGCGGGGGTTGAGTGCCGCCGCCACGATCCGGCCGACCCGGATGTCCACAGCCCGAAAGGCCTCGAAATCGATCTGGTCAGTCACCGAGCACAAAATTCAGCAGTCGGCCGGGTACCCAGACGACCTTGATCACTCGGCGGTTGTCGAGGTGGCGCGCAATTGCCGGTTCGGCCCGCGCGACCGCCTCGGCCGTGGCCTGGTCGGCCTGGCGCGCCAGGCTGATGGTGCCGCGGGTCTTGCCGCCGACCTGCACCCCGATGGTCACGGTGTCCGCCACGGTGAGGGCGGGATCCCATTCCGGCCAGGCGGAGTCAAACACCGAGTCGCTGTGGCCGAGCCGCTCCCAGCATTCTTCGGCAAAATGCGGCGCGAACGGTGCGGTCATCTGGACCAAACTGCTGATCACTTCGCGATTGCCGCAGTTGGAGTCACGCAGGGTGCCCAGGAACTCCATCAGCGCCGCAATGGCGGTGTTGTAGTGCAGCGCCTCGATTCCCTCGCTGACGCGCTGCTTGCACTGATGCCACTTGATCAGGACGTCGTGATGAATCTCGCCCTGAGTCGAATCGGGGTGGCGGGCGATCTCGACCTGAGCCCAGAGCTTGTCGAGGAAGCGGCGCGGTCCGCTGATGCCGGCATCGCGGAAGTCGCCGCCTTCCTGGAAGGGTCCCAGGAACATGAGGTAGGTGCGGAAGGTGTCGGCTCCCCACTTTTCGATGTACTCATCGGGGACGACCACGTTGCCGCGGGATTTGGACATCTTCGCGCCGTCCTTGACGATCAGGCCGTGAGCCCGGAAGCGGCGGAACGGTTCCTCGAAATCCAGCAGGCCGGCATCGTGAAGCACCATGGTGATGAAGCGCGAATAGAGCAGGTGCAAGACCGCATGTTCATTGCCGCCGATGTAGCTGGTGACCGGCAACCACCGGGTGGTGCGGTCCGGGTCGAAGGCGACGTCATCGCGCTCGCTCGACGGGTAACGCAGGAAGTACCAGGCCGAGTCGAGGAAGGTGTCGGAGACGTCGGTCTCCCGTCGCGCCGTGCGGCCGCAACGCGGGCAGGGCACGAAATACCACTCGGCATGACGCGCCAGCGGTGAGACGCCGGAATCATCAGGACGGAAGTCGTCGATGGCCGGAAGTTCGACCGGCAACTGATCTTCGGGGACGGGAACCGTGCCGCAGTCGTCGCAGTAGATGATCGGGATCGGCGGACCCCAGTACCGCTGGCGCGAGATGCACCAATCGTAAAGTCGGTACTGCACCGTGCTCCGTGCGTGTCCTCGTTCCGCCAGCCAGGCGGTGATTTGCGCTTTTGCGTCGGTGACGCTGAGACCGTTGAAATCCCCCGAGTTGACGAGCTGACCGGTGTGGTGATCGGTCACCGCATGCTCGATCGGCGTGTCGGCGGTCTCACCGGGACCGGCGACCACCCGGACGATGTCGAGATCGTAGCGGGTGGCGAAGGCAAAATCGCGGTCATCATGAGCCGGAACGGCCATGATGGCGCCGGTGCCGTAGTCCATCAGGACATAGTCGGCGATCCATACCGGGATCGTCTTGCCGGTGGCGGGGTGAAGCACTACACCGCCGGTCGCCACACCGGTCTTTTCGCGGTCACCGGTTTTCCGCGCGACAAGGTCCTTGGCTGCCGCTCGGGCTCGATAGGCCTCCACCGCCTCGCGTGCGTCGTCGCTGGTCAGCAGGTCAACCAGCGGATGCTCGGGTGCCAGGACCAGGAATGTGGCGCCAAAAATCGTGTCGGGTCGGGTGGTGTAGACCGTGACCTGTTCGTCGCGCTCAGGAATGGTGAAATGAAGCTCGGCGCCCTCGGAACGACCGATCCAGTTCTTCTGGGCCAGGACCGTACTCTCCGACCAATCCATCTTGGCGCGGTCGTCGAGGTTGCTGAGCAACCGCTCGGCGTAATCGGTGATGCGGAAGTACCACTGTTCAAGGATCCGCTGTTCCACCGGCGTGCCACAGCGTTCGCACTCGCCGGCGATCACCTGCTCATTGGCCAGGACCGTCTTGTCGGTGGGGCACCAGTTGACGGCCCCCTTCTTCTTGTAGGCCAGGCCGCGCTGATAAAGCTGCAGGAAGATCCACTGGGTCCACTTGTAGTATGCCGGATCCGTGGTCGACAACACGTGATCCCACGAAAACATGCCGCCGACCCGGGTCAACTGGCGGGTGAAATTGCGGATGTTGCTGGGGATCAGGTCGGCCGGATGTTGACCGGTCTTGATGGCATGGTTCTCGGAGTGGATCCCGAAGGCATCGAACCCGATCGGTTCGAAGACCTGGTAGCCGCGCATCCGCTGATAGCGCCCGAACACATCGGCCCCGGTGAAGGCGAACAGGTTGCCGACGTGCAGGCCCTCCGCCGAGGGGTAGGGGAACATCATCAGGTTGTAGTAGGGGCGGGTGGCCCGATCGAGGTCGGGCTCGTTGCTGCGCTGGTCGCGCCAGCGGGCCTGCCACTTCGCCTCTACGGCGTCGGGTTGATACGGGGAGCTCTTCGAGTCGGTCATGGAGCCGAATATATCGACGCCCCGGGTCCCGCGCCGTTATTCAGCGACTGTCACCCGGGTGATCCGCCAGGTGGCGCGCTCGTCGGCGGTGAGCGTGAAGCGGAAGCGGCCGCGGAGCTTTTTCGAGGCACCGAACGCCGAGCGGACCTGTACTCCGGTGGTCACCGTGGCCGTGGCCCGTCCGCCGGTGATGACGATCGCCGCCGGGCCGGCCGGCTCGATACTCAGCCGCCCTTCCCGGACCAGCACGGCGGCGGACTGGCCGGCCAGGAAGCCGTCGAGGCCGGGTCCCTTCCGCTGGGCGGTGGCCGCGATCCAGGTGCGCACCAGGTTCTGAATCGCGCTGGAGTCGGCGGCTCCGGTGGCCTCGGTCGAGGCCGCGACTGGCGCCGGCTGGGGCTTCGCTTCCGGCTGCGGTACCGGCGTTGCCGGGGCGGCCCGACCGACTCGGGGCGGCTGAGGCTGGACCGGAGCGGGAGGTGGTGGGACGAATCGGGCAGTTTCGATCGGGCCGCGCCCGACGTCGCCGCCGGCGATGGGGCCGCTCGGCCGGGGAGCGGCTGGTCGCGGTGCGGCGTCGTCGGCCGGGGGCGCCACCTGGCTGGTGGTGCGGGGCCATGCCAGCAGCAGAATGACCAGCCCGACAGTCGCGCCAGCTCCGATGAGCAGGGCACGGGGCAGCTTCCCCAGCTCATCGCCGAGCCGGGCCGCCACGCGGCGCAGCGCGACCAGCGCGACGGCTGCCGATCGGGAGTCGACGGCATTGCGATCCCGGGTCACGGCCTCGGTCGCTGCCAGTAATGCGCCCCGCATCGCGGCGGCGCTGGCGAAGCGCTGGGTCGGTTCTTTGGCCAGCGCCCGGCGGACCGCCCGGTCGATGACGGCCGGAACATCGGGTTGGCTGGCACTGGGCACCGGTGGCGGCTGATGCATCTGCTGCATCAGGCGCTGGTAGTCACTGTCGGCATCGAAGGCGATTCGACCGGTGATCAGTTCGTAGCACACAGCTCCGAGGGCATAGAGGTCGGTGCGACCATCACCGACCTCACCCCGCAATTGCTCGGGCGCCATATAGGCGGGAGTTCCGACGGCGTGGCCGTGCTGCGTCTGACGACTGCTGCCGGCCATGCGGGCGATCCCGAAATCCATCACTTTCACCTGATCGCCCGGGGTGATCATGATGTTGGCTGGCTTGATATCCCGATGCACCACGCCGTGGTCATGGGCGTGGTCGAGCGCGTCGGCGACCGCGGCACAGATCGTTACCGCGCGCCGCCACGACAACTTCCCCTCGCGGCGCACCAGCGCTTCGAGCGTCTCACCACTGACAAACTCCATCACCATGTACAGCTCATCGCCGTCGCGTTCGAGGCCGTAAAGGGTCGCGATGCGGGGATGGGCCAACCGTGCCAGGGCGATGGCCTCGGTTCGGAACCGCTCCACCAGGGTGGGCTGACGCACTAGATCGGGACGCAGCACCTTGATGGCGACCTCCCGGTCCAGCATGTCATCGCGGGCGCGATAGACGGTACCCATACCGCCCTCGCCGATTCGCTCGAGCAGACGGTATTTGCCAAGCACGGGACGGTGATTGTCAGTCATGAGGCGATGGCGACCGGGCGAGTGATAGCCATGTCGGCTGCCTCGGTCGGGATGGCCAGCATGATGACGCTGACGTTGTCCGGGGCACCGGCGGCGTGCGCGGCGGCAATCAGCGCGGCGCAGGCCTGATACGGCGGGGCCTGAGCGGCGTGATGCAGAATGTCCGGCTCGGTCACGGCGTCGTGGAGGCCGTCGCTGGCCAGCAGAAATCGGTCGCCCGGGTGGACGGCGAACGGTTGGGCCCAGGTGGCGATCTCCACCGTCCGGTGACTCCCGAGGGCGCGGGAGATGACATTGCGATCGGGGTGAGTGCGCGCCTCGTCGCGGGACATGACACCGTCACGGACCAGGGCCATCACCGCACTGTGATCCTCGGTCATGGCAAACAGCTCACCGTTACGGATCAGATAGCAGCGCGAATCGCCGACGTGGGCGCACCAGGCCAGACCGCCCTGCAGGACCAGGGCGGTGCAGGTGGTTCCCATGCCGGTCCAGCGCGGGTCGCTCTGAGCGGCCTGATAGACCGCCCGGTTGGCGCGGTCGACCGCATGATGGAGGGCACGTCCCGGGTCGCCGTCGCGACGATACTCACTGACGATGACATCCGCTGCCAGGCGCGACGCCTGCTCACCGGCCGCATGCCCTCCCATCCCGTCGCAGACCAGAGCCAGCAACCGGCCGTTCTCGTCGGGCGACCTGATCACTCTGATGCTGTCCTCGTTCTGCTGGTGAACCCGCCCCGGATCGCTGCGACTGGCCACTACAATGCGCGATTCGGGACCGAGAACCCCGCGCAGCGGGATTTGATGCGACACCGTCACCGGCGCACGGACAGTGGCGGTGCGTCGCGGGCGAGCGAGCCACCAGATGATGAGCGCGACGCCGAGACCGGCGAACAGCAAACCCGTCATGATCGCTGACGATCAGTAGGAGTTGGGCGTGATCGACATCAATTCCATGCCGTAGCGAATCGGGACGGAGAACGAGATCTGTGCGTCGAGGGTCTTGCCGGCGAAGAAGATGCCGATCACCCGCCCCGAGGCATCAAACATCGGTCCGCCGCTGTTGCCGCCACCGGTGGAGTTGATGGTGAGCTGGTAGGTGTCGCCACTGGGTGCGAACTCGAGCTGCGATGCGCTGACCGGTCCATCGGCGGCGCGGAGGATCTTGCCGATGTTGCCGACCGACACGGTCGGATCGGGAACGACCCGCTGTTGCGCCTCGCGGTTGAACATATCGCGCGAGCGCAGCACGGCGACGACGTTCTCCGACACGCCCGGGTAGCCCATGACGGTGACCTGGTCGCCGACCCGGGTCAGATCGTAGGAGTCGAAAAGCTCGACAGTGGGCAGCGAGGCCGGGGCGGAGACCTTGATCAGCGCGACATCGTGCTGATCGCTCACCCGCTGGGTCTGCGCTTCGAAGGGTGTGGTGTTCTTGCGGAAGCGGACCATCATGTATTCGAGCCGACCACGAAATACATCGAACTCGTTCTTGGGGCCGGTCTGGCGGGTCTCCGAGGGGATCCAGCGATTGGGAGGACGCACCAGCAGCGGCTGCCCCTGGTCGTCGAGTGTGATCTGGCCGTTGCTGACCACCACGCCGATGGCATTGGGGTCGAAATGATAGGGGGCTCGCCAGTTGGCTGCGACGTGGCGATTGGTGAGAATGAAACCCTCGTCAGTCACCACGAAGCCTGAGCCGCTGCCGGTGACGGCAATGGGTGCCCCGTTGTTCTGATCGATGGTCAGCGCCGGCTCGACGGCGCCGTCGCCGAGCAGCACGAAGGCCGGGATCATGTCGCCGGCGCCGTTGATGATGGGCGCCGTGCCGCCGCCGGCCTGGCGCTGATTGGGAACGTAGAGGTGATAGACCTGAGCGCCGGTCGGCGCGTAGACCAGGTTCCACGAGAAGTCGACCTGCACCACGGCGGCGCTGTTCCGCTCGGCGACTTCGGCGGGTGTCAGCATGGTGCCGAGTTGACGGGCCCGTTCGCCGGCCTGACCGATCGAATCGGCGCGGGCGGCGGCATCGGAGGCCAGTTGACGGGCGGTCGCCGCGTCGTCGGCCGAACGGAAGCGCAACCAGGTCGCTCCGCCGAGCGCCAGCAGCGCGACCACTGCCACGGCGACGGCTGTGGTGCGCCGACCCTGCGTGCGGGTGTCGCTGATCATGCGCTCGACTGTTGCCTTGCCGATGGCGGCCTTCGCGCCGGGCGCTTCTGAGGCGGCAGCGGCAGCCGATCCCGTCGCGTCGACGACACGCGTGGCCGGTGACTCGGCGGCGGGCGGTACTGCGAGACCGGCCAGCCGGGTTTCCTTGACGTACATCGCGGGCAGCGGATCAATCTCGAAGCGGATTTCGGGGCCACCGGCTCCGAGCTGAATCATGTCGCCCGGCGTGAGCGGGACGCTGCCGGTGATGCGGGCCTTGTTCAGGAAGGTGCCGTTGCGGCTGCTCAGATCGGTTAGGGTGAAGCGGTGGTGGTTCTCCGGGTCGCGCAGGATGCGGGCATGTTGACGACCGACCAGGTCGTCCTTGTCCGAATCGAATTGGACCTGAGCGATCGGGTCGCGTCCCAGGGTCAGTTCAGAGATGTCGGCGAGAGCGAACTCGTCGGCGGTGCCTGCCTTGGAACCCTTGAGGTGTCGCAGGATTACACGTTCCATGATGTTGAGTCTCCGCAGTGGATGGCAGCCGATGGTCGGCCGTTCCTTCCACACGCGCCGATTGGGCGGCGGATGGCTCATTGCTCATGGGTCGTCGCTGACACTCGCCGAGTCGAGGGATTGC
Source organism: uncultured Gemmatimonadales bacterium (assembly GCA_965651715.1). Taxonomy (GTDB): domain Bacteria; phylum Gemmatimonadota; class Gemmatimonadetes; order Gemmatimonadales; family GWC2-71-9; genus Palsa-1233. The sequence goes on along the minus strand of CBFGTB010000058.1, from coordinate 544 downwards.
CAGCGTGCGGCGTCGCCGGGGCGTCCCCACTCCTGATACAGCGCGATCAGGCGCTGGCGAACCTCGAGCACGGCGGGGTGATCGGGGTTGAGCGCGCCGCTGAGGACCGGTTGGGCCTGGAGCAGCAGGTGTTCGGCCTCGGGGTACCGACCGTTGCGACGCAACTGATCGGCCAGCAGGCTCTGACTGGAGGCAATCAGCCAGTGCCCCTCGGGGAAGTACTGTTCGCGAATCGTCAGGCTGTGGCGCAGCCAGGATTCGGCGGCATCGAGCGAGTCCATCGCGCCCAGCGCCCGCCCCAGCACCTGCATGGCCGAGGCCACTGCCGGGTGGCTGTCGGTGAAGGCGATGTCCCGCAGCGCGACGACTTGACGCGCCCAGGCTGCCGCTTCGGCGGGGCGGTGGAGCGTCAGAAGTTCGTCGGCATAGTTGTACATGGTCCAGGCATAGTCGGGATGGGAGGGCCCGAGCAGGGTCCTGCGCATTTGCAGTGCGGCAAAGAATGTCGACTCCGCAGCTTCGGGCTGGCCGATGCGATCGAGCA
>CBFGTB010000057.1:0-14571 GCA_965651715.1 uncultured Gemmatimonadales bacterium | reverse complement strand
CACTTCACCGCCGCTGCTGCCGGAGGCGGCGTCCATCGGCGAGCGTTTGTGGATCAGCGCGAGAATGGGGTCGACCGGCGCCTCGGGGTACAGGTCGACCACCAGACGGTGACCGTAGCTGGCGATGGGGTTGAGCGTGAAAATCTGCGGCTTGATACCGGCCTTGAGCTCGACCACCACCGCCGCTTCGGCTGGACGGTCGAGCTTGCGCAGCGGGCTGCTCTCCGGCAGCGCCAGATGCACCTGGGCCCGCTCCACGCCGCGCAGCGTTCCGATGGTGCGGGCCAGCTCGCCCTCCAACGCCCGGCGGTAGGTCACATGCTGGGTGAAGTCGGTCATGCCCCAGGCCGGCCGATCGAACAACTCCAGGCCCGGTCGCGCAGCACCTGGCATCCCGCCCTGGGCCAATGTCACCCGCGCCCGAGCCGCGTCGTCCTCGGCAACGCTGATGTCCGCACCGCCGCCGCCGAGCCGGTACTCGATCCCCGCCTTGGTCAGCGCTTCGGTCATGCTGCCCGACTCGCTCAGATCGAGCCCGCGAAACAGCGGCACATAGCGCGGTGCCGTCGCCCGGCGCGCCAACACCACAGCGCCGATGAGTAACACGGCGGCCACAGCCAGGGCCACGACCCGACCGTTGCTGTCCAGACGTGCCAAAGGGTTCGCCATCGGCTCAGACCTGCATGTTCATGACTGTGCGGTAGGCATCGGTCAGCTTATTGCGCGTCTCCACCAGCAGCTCAAGTGACAGACTGGCCTCCTCGGCAGCCGCCATCACCTGATGCAACTCGACATTGTCGCCCCGCAAAAAGGCGGCGATCACGTCGGCCTTGTTGTCCTGGATCTCGGTGACCTCGCCCAGCGCCCGCACCAGCAGATCGCCGAACGGGTTCTCGCCCTCGCCCCCACTCACCCCGCCGAGCGGCTGACCGATCCCCCGCTCGATCGGCGCCAGAGTCGGTCCGCCAACCGGCGGACGCAGCGGAATCGTCATCGCTCAGCCGACCACATCGAGATGTTGGCCCAGCAGCGGCGCCGGACGCTCGGCGCGTCCGCTGCGGCCGTACCCCACGGCGGCGTCGCCGTCGGGCGGCAGGAAGAAGGCGCGTTCGGCCGGACTCAGCATCGCCCAGAGCCCCGGCTCCTTCGGCTGCGAGCCCGAGCGCTGCACCGCTGCCGCCTGACCAACCGGAGTCGCGACCGGACCAACCTGGGGAGGGATACCGCGAATCGTCATGAGCAGGGATACCTAAATGTCGAGGGCACGGCGAAGCATCGCCTTCGCCGCCTGAAAGACAGTCACGTTGGCGTCGTGCATCCGGCGGGCGATCATCAGATCGACTGTCTCGGCCGCCAGATCGACGTTGGGATACTCGACGTAGCCGTCGTCGTTGGCATCGGGATGCCCGGGCTGATACACCATCCGGCCGGGACGCGTGTCCTCAACCACCGTCGTGGTGGGCTGCCCGGTGACCGGATCGATCGACGCGACAGCCAACTGGCGCCGGTAGGGTCCGCCGTCGGCGGTTCGCGTGACGTCGGCGTTGGCGATGTTGCGGGTGATGACTTCGATGAAGCGCTGCTGCCGCGCCATCCCCCCGGCGCTGACGCCGAGCGGGCCCAGCAGCGAGCGGACCGGACGGGGAGTCTGGGGCGGGATCGGTCCGATATCAGCCACGATCACGAATCGCGGTGCGGAGGTCGGCGTACGACTTCTGCAGCAGCTTGGCCGTGGCCTCGTAACGCAACTGGGTGTCGGCCAGCGCCGTCATGTTGCGGGTCAGATCCTGATCGGCCTGAGCCGCCGCCGCGTCCAGCTCGCCGCTGAAGTCGGCACTGGCGCTTCGGCCGATCCCCTGCGCCACCCGTTCGGCGATGACCCGATGGGTCGCCGCCGTTTCCTCAAGACCGCCGCGCAAGAGCTGGGTGACGCTCCCCGCGCCGAAAAGTCCCTTGATCACCTCGTCTCCCGGTGAAGATGCCGGGTGAGCAAGGAGCAAGCGCCATACCAGACCGGCAATGGCGGCATAACTACTTATGGCACAATGAGATAGGAGGTATTCGCCCGGCCGACTGACGCGGCAGAATTTTCCTGTCGGCCGGCCTGGCTACGCGCTGAGCGGCAGGTTCAACCGATTGCGCAGGGTGCGTTCACTGATGCCGAGCAGCTTGGCGGCCTTGCTGCGAACGCCGCCGGAGAGGTCGAGCGCCCGCTGAATCGCCAGCGCTTCGAGTTCCGCCAGATTGGTGGGCAGCTCGGTCGCCACCACGCCCTGGCCGTCGAGCGCCGGGTTGTTGCCGCCGCTCAGTTGGGGAGCGCCAGCAGTTCCCGGCACCAGGAAGTGACACACCGCCAGCGGCTCGCCCCCCGAGAGGATCAGCGCCCGCTGGCTGGCATTGACCAGCTCGCGGACATTGCCGGGCCAGTCGTAGTTGGTGAGTTCAGCCACCGTCTCGTCAGGCAGCTCCGGCGGCTCGATCCCCAGGGCCACCGCGGCGCTCTCCAGCGCGTAGGCGAGCAGGGCCGGGACATCCTCACGCCGTTCGCGCAGCGGCGGCGTGCGAATCGGCACCACGTGCAGGCGGTAGTAGAGATCGGCGCGGAACCGACCGGCCGCCACCTCTTCCTGCAGGTTGCGATTGGTGCTGGCGATCAGGCGCACGTCCACCCGGACCGTCTGCCGCCCGCCGACCCGCTCGAAGTCGGACTCCTGGATCACCCTGAGCAGCTTGGCCTGAAGCTCGAGCCGCATCTCGGAGATCTCATCGAGGAACAGCGTCCCGCCGTCGGCGCGCTCGAAGGCGCCGGCCTGGCGTTGGGTGGCACCGGTAAAGGCACCCTTCTCGTGACCGAACAGGGTACTCTCGATCAGCCCATCGGGCATCGCGGCGCAGTTGATGGTGACGAACGGCGCGCCGGCCCGGCGGCTTTCGGCATGGACCGAGCGTGCCACAAGTTCCTTGCCGGTGCCCGATTCGCCCTCGATCAACACCGAAGCGTTGGTGGGCGCGACCATGCCGATCAGTTGTCGCAGCTTATCCATCGCCGCGCTATCACCGACCAGCTTGCGGTCGGTCCGGCGCCGCCCGGTCTCGCGTCCCAGTGCCTGGCGGTCGGCCCGGATTGCCGCGTCGGTTCGGGCGTGCTCCAGCGCCATCGCCAGCGTTTCGGCGCTAACCGGCATCGGCAGGAAGTCGGCGGCTCCGCTCCGCATGGCCTGCACCGCCTGCTCCACCGCGGCGTCGCCGGAGAGCAGAATCACCGGCACCTGATTGGTCAGCGGATCGAGTCGACCAAGAAGTTGCATGCCGTGATGGCTGGGGCGGCGGCACACCACGACGGCAATCTCACCCCCACCATGCGTCAGCGGCTGGTAGACCGCGTCGGCGTCGGGGAAGAACCGGGACTCGTAACCGAGCCGGTCGAGAAGGCCTTCGAGGTGCGCGGCATCGGCCGCGTCCTCGGCAACACAGAGGACTCGCGTCATCCGATCATCAGGGGGACATCATCGCGTGGTCGGAATTCCTTAGGGGCTAAGGTTCGTCATAATGTAGCCGATAACGAATCGTCAACCAACCCTGGACGTAATGTCGCATGCGTATCTCCGACGCCAGCCGATTCGCTTCGATCCTTCATGAGATCACCCGCGCGAACGTGGCCCTCGCTCGTGCCACCGATCAGGTCAGTTCCCAGCGCCGCTGGTCGGCCATTTCCCAGGACCCGACCGCCGGTCGCGAGGTGCTCGACATTGACAGCACGCTGCGGACTATCGATCAGTATCGCCGCACCGCGGGCCGTGCCCGGGACCGCCTGAGTGCCGAAGAGAGCAGCCTCGATCAGGTCAGCGACATCCTGGCGCGCGCCCGGGAATTGGCCACCTCCCAGGGCGGCGGGAGTGGCAGCGCGATCACCCGGGAGGCGACAGCGGCCGAAGTCGCGCAACTGCGTCAGCAGGTGATCGCGTTGGGCAACCTGAGCATCGGGGGGGAGTTCATCTTCGGCGGCAGCGCGACGGCCAGCCCCCCCTTCGATGCCGACGGCAACTACAATGGCAGTGCCGTCAGTCGCCAGAGCGCCCTCGCACCGGGCATCACCCAGGAGACCAGCCACAGTGGTCAACAGATGCTGGTCGACAGCGGCGTGCTCGACGCGCTGGCGAGCCTTGAGACCGCCCTGCGGGCCAACGATCCCGAGGCGATCCGCGCCACCATCGGCGACCTGAGTGGCGCCTTCGATCAGGTCCAGTCGCTCATCGCCGAGGTCGGGGCACGGGACAAAGGACTCGACAACATCCTGATCGGCTTCGATCATCGGGTCGACGCCCTGAGCGCCCGGCGCAGTGACCTGGCGGATATCTCGATCGAAGAGGCGACGCTCAATTTCACGGCCAGCCAGACGGCACTTCAAGCGGCCTACCTGCTGACCAATCGGCTTCAGTCACTCACCCTCACCGAGTATCTCCGATGACCGCCGTCCCCGCGCTCGACCCGGTCGAGGTCGTCTCGCTCGCCACCCGTCGATTCGGCGAGATCAGTGTCAGCCGCGATCAGCTCATCACCTTCCCTCACGGCCTGCCCGGGTTCGAGACCCTGACCGGATTCGTGCTGCTGCCGGTTCGCCCCGGACTGGCCTGGCTCCAATCCACCGAACGGAGCGAGGTCGCCTTCCTGCTGGTCGCGCCCCACCATGTTGAGCCCGACGCCTGGGCGACGCTCGACGGGGCCTGGGCGATCGTCACGCTCGGCCGGAGCGGCGACGACGCCACAGCCAATCTGCTGGCACCGATCTGCATCGACACTGTGCGACAGCAGGGCCGCCAGGAGATCCGCCCCGAATCGGGCTTCGGCACCGCCCATCCGCTGGACCTCTCCCGGATCTGAAGTCCGCCTCGCGCTAAACGTCCCCCGGGCGCGACCGATAACCTCCCGGCGACCACTTCGGGCCGCACTGCTTCGGGGCATGGATGCCCCGCCACACTGTTAAGGGAGTAACAGGACATGTCTGTCATCCAGACCAACACCGCGGCCAACACGGCCTACCGCAACCTGAGCATGACCTCGTCGGCGCTCGAGCGGCAGATCACCAAGCTGTCGTCGGGCTTCCGGATCAACCGGTCGGCCGACGATGCCGCCGGCATGGCGATCGCCAACAAGCTCCGGGCCGAGAGCCGCTCGCTGCAGCAGGCCTCACGCAACGCCGCCCAGGCCAACTCGATGCTGCAGATCGCCGATGGCGCGGTCAGCACCGTGAGCCAGATCCTCGATCGCCTCAAGGAACTCGCCACCGCCTCGAACTCGGCTTCGATCGGAACTCAGCGCAGCAAGCTGGACGCCGAATTCCAGCAGCTCCTGCAGGAAATCGATCGGATCGCCGCCACGACCCAGTACCAGGGGTCAGCGTTGGTTGACGGCACGCTCGGCAACAAGGTCGATTCGACCAGCACCTACCTGGGCACCGTCACCCTCGGCGGCGCCAAGGCCGGCACCTACACCTTCGATGGTTCTGTGACCGGTCTGGCCACGCTCAGCTCAGGCAGCGGCGCGGGTGCGGTGAGTCAGACGATTTCGATGCCGGCCGGCGCCGGCACCTACAACTTCGACAAGCTGGGCATCACCGTCACCAACGCTGCGGGCTACGCTGTCGATGACGTCGACGGGCAGACCATCGTCGTCACCGGTGACTCGGTCGACTTCATGGTCTCCTCAAGCGGCGACTACGACGGCAACGACCTGGTGACGCTCAGCACCGTCAACCTCACCCTGTCCAACCTGGGCCTGAGCGGTCACGACGTGGGCGACGCTGAAGCGGCACAGGCGGCTCTCACCGCGATCGACGGCGCCATCGATGCCGCCAACACGGCGATCGGGACGATCGGTGCGGCTCAGAGCCGGATCGAGTTCGCGTCGGCCAACGTGGCCACGATCACTCAGAACGTGATCGCAGCCGAGTCGACCATCCGTGACGCCGACATGGCGCTGGAATCGACGGCGTTCACCAAGTACCAGATCCTCCAGCAGGCCGGCACCGCGATGCTCGCTCAGGCGAACGCCTCGGCGCAGACCGTGCTCAACCTGCTGCGCTAAGCAGCTCGGATTCACCGGCGGGGGGTCGCTCCGGCGGCCCCCGCCCTTCCGGATTAATCAACCATGACGGCACCTCTCGTTTCGTTCAGCGGACTCGCGTCGGGCTTCGACTATCGCAGCCTTGTCGACGCGATCATCGCCCAGGACCGGGTGCCGGCCACGCGACTCGAATCCCAGATTGACAGCACCGTCGCCCAGCAGCAGGCCATCGAGACCTACCGCGGCCTGCTGACCACGCTGCGGACTGCGGCCCGGACGCTCCGCGACGGCACCGCCTTCGACGCCACCAGCAGCACCACCCAGGTACTGAGCGGCAGCCGAGCCGTGGCCACTGTGACCACCTCGCCCGACGCCGCCGCCGGCAGCTTCCGCCTGGCAGTGAACCAACTCGCTCAGACCGAAAAGCTGGCCAGCAGCTCCCAGACCAGCGCCACAGCAGCCCTGGGACTGACCGGGTCGATCACCTTGGGCAGCGCGACCATCGACGTCGCCGCCAGCGACACACTTGTCGATCTGCGCGATCGGATCAATGCTCTCAACACCGGCGCGAATCCCCTCGGGGTCTCGGCGACCATTCTCAACGTCGGCGCTGACGACAGTCGGCTGATCCTGACCAGCGCCACCAGTGGCGCCGCCGGTATCACGCTGGCTGATACCAGCGGCACCGTGCTTCAGACTCTCGGCTTCGTCGATGCCGGTGGCGCGGTGGCATCCAGCGCCGTCCTTGTCGACGGCGCCGATGCCATCTTCAGCATCGACGGCGTCAGCCTGACCCGCACCAGCAATACCGTCACCGATGCCATCGCGGGCGTGAGCCTGACATTGACGTCAGCCGAAGCGGGTGCCGTCACCGACGTGACGATCGGACGCTTCGCCGACGCCGCAGAGACGGCGATGAAGTCGTTCGTCGAGGCCTACAACGCCGTGGTGGGATTTGCCCAGTCCCAGGGCAGAGCCACCGACGACTCCCGCCCGCCGCTCTACAACGACTCGCTCCTGCGCGGCATGCGGCGCGATCTGCCGACCCAGTTGCTGGCCAGCGTGTTCGGCGCCGAGCCGGACCTGGCCACCGCCGCCAGTGTCGGCCTGTCGCTGGGACGCGACGGCACCCTCTCGCTCGACAGCTCACGCTTCAACACGGCCTTCGCCAGTCGATACGCCGAAGTCCGCGCCCTGTTCGGCGAAGCGCGCAGCGCCAGCAGCACCGACGTCAGCTTCGTCAGTTCGGGCTCCTCCACCACCAGCGGCACCTGGGACGTCGAGATCACGGCGCCGGCGACGGCGGCCAGCCTGGTCACCAGCGGCTTCGGCGGCAGCTACGACGCCGGTGCAACGCCCGACACCCTCGAACTGCGGGAGACCCGCTCGGGCAGCAGCGTGACAGTGGCGCTCACCACCGGCATGACCAGCGCCGACATCGTCGCAGCGCTGCAGAGCGCGATCGACACCGCGGGACTCGACATCACCGTCGGGCTCGAGGGCAGCGAGATCCGGATCAGCCACGGCACTGTCGGCTCGGCCGCCGGCCTGGAGTTGAGTGTCACCGGCACCGGCGACGGTGCCGCCGAAGCCTGGTCCGATCCGCTCAGCGCCAGTGGCACCGACGTCGCCGGAACCATTGGAGGCTACGCCGCTACCGGCAGTGGCACCGTGCTGGTCGGAGACAGCGGCACGCCGGTCGCCGGCCTGTCGCTCAGCTACACCGGCAGCACTGGCGGGAGCGCCGGTTCGATCACGTTGGGGATCGGGACCGCCGCCCAGGTGGAGCGACTGCTGGACCGCTACGTCCAGACCGGGGGTCTGCTCGACACCCGACTCAATCAGTTGGCGGGTCGCAGCGATCGGGCCCAGAGTCGGATCGATGACATCGATGCCCGGCTCGAGCGTCGACGGGCCAACCTGCTGGCTCGCTTCGTGGCCATGGAAGCCGCCATCGCGCGATTGCAGCAGGCATCAAATGGCTTCCTCAATTCTCTCAGCCCGAAGAGTGGAGCAGCGTCATGAGCGGATATGGCAGCGTGGACCGCTACCGTCAGATGGACGTCGCCGCGATGACGCCCGCCCAACGGGTGGTCGCCCTCTACGCCCGGCTGGCGCTGTTGCTGCGGCAGGCGCGCCTGGCCATCGAGACCGGCGATGTGGTGGTGCGCGAACAGCGTCTCGACCACGCCGCCACCATTCTTCATGAGCTGGCCGCGGTACTCGACCGCGATCAGGGAGGCGAAATCGCCGAGCGCCTGGCGGCTCTCTACACCTGGCTGATCGGCGAGTGTCTGCAAATCCATCTCCATCCCAACCTGGCGCGGCTCGACGCGGCACTCACGGTCGTGCAGGAACTCCATCAGGCCTGGAGCACGGTGGCCCGGCAGATCCCCGCGGCCGAGGCACAGGTGGCGTGATCATGACCGGCACCGATTTGACGGCGGCCCAGGAGCTGCTTCAGGCCCAGCTCGCGGACCTGACCCGCTTCCGCCATGTGGTCGAGGCGCAGCGGGCGGTATTGCGCATGGCCGACGCCGGCCTGCTCGACAGCTTTTCCCGCGAAGCCGAAGACCTGGCCGCGACTGTGGCCGCGCGGGAGGTACGCCTGCTGGCAATCCGGCGGGCCATTCAGCGCAGCGACGGTGGCCGGGAGCCGGCAGTGCTCCAGTCACTGGCCGGTCAGGTCGACCGGATCCGCTCCCTGGCCTCCTCCGAAGCCAGCCAGCTTGCCGCGCAGATGACCGGCAACGCCGCCGCTGTCGCCCGCGAGTTGGAAGCGACGAGTCGGCAGCTCGGCCAGGTCCTGGGCGGATACTCCCGCCAGAGCGCGCCGGGAGAGCCCCTGCTGGTGAATCGGCGGGCCTGATTCATATTTCCGCGACAGCGGCCGATAACAATCAGGACCAGATACCCGAGGGGGATGAGCATGGCTATCGATCCAGTAGGCTCGAGCGGAATTCCCGAAACCAGCACGCGCCGGGTCGAACCGACGGCGAGTGAGGGACCGGGACACTCAGCGGCCCGTCCCGCCACCGGCGACAGCGTCGATGTGTCGGCGGCAGCCCGCGAGTTGGCCACGCCCGATATCCCGCTGGGCAGCATTGCGGCGGAGCAGCTTCGGGCCATCAGCGAGCGGATCGCCAGCGGTCACTACAACAGCGACGCGGTGATCGACGCGATCGCCACCGGCCTGGGCGAGTAGATCAGCTATCGGCCGAACGGTCGAGCCCGGCACCGGCGCCGCGGCTCGACCGTTCGGCAATCCTCAGCAGTCGGCGCTAGATCCGGATCGCCAGACCGTCCTGCAGTGCGTGACGATAGGCGCGCCAGGCTGGGACCAATCCCACCAGCAGACCGGCCACCACCACCCCCGCCAGATAGATCCATTCGAGGCGTCCCGGCGCGGTGATCGGAATGGCGATGCCGAAGTGACGCTCGGCCCATCCCGCTCCGACCAGCAGTGCGCCATAGGTCACCAGCACGCCCACCACGGCGCCCGCCGCACTCAAGACTCCCGACTCGAAAATCAGCAGCAATGCGATCCGCCGGGGTCCGGCACCGAGCGAGCGCAGAATCGCCATCTCGCGGCGGCGTTCCTGCAGCGTGCTGTAGAGCGAGACCAACATGCCCATCAAGCCGACCAGCAACACCGCCGTGGTGATGATCCGGGCCCCGTCTTCGGCGTAGCCGATGGTGTGCCACAGCTCGGTCAATGACACCGCCGGCAGGATGGCTGTCATCGGTTCGGTGGCGTCGGTGTTGATCTCGCGCTGCAGGCGCAGCGACTCGAAGCGATTCTTGGTCCCCACAAGAAACGATGTCAGCAGTTGGGCGTCGCGCTGTTCCGGCGCGATGCCCGGGAAGTCGGCATGCATCGCGTCGACACCGTCAAGTGTGACGTAGAGCGAGCGATCGATCGGCGTCCAGGTGGGAGCCAGCACGCCGACCACCCGGAACGGATGCTCCTCGTGGTCCATGATCCCGGTTCCCCGGAGCCCGTGGGTCAGTGCGATCTCATCGCCCACTGTCAGGCCGCGACGCTCTGCCACCTCGCTGCCCAGTACCACATCGCGATCGCTGGCCATGACGGCCCCGGCCGCCAGGGTCGGGCGACCGTCGCCGCGAAAGCGATAGTGCTCGAAGAACGCCTCGGTGGTTCCCACCACGCGGTAGCCGTAATAGGAATCGCCGAGCGACATCGGGATGGTCCACGCCACAGCCGGGTGCTGGTCCCAGCGCTGGTAGCCGTCCCAACTGATCGCCCCGGCCGGAGCGCCGAGACCGAAGATCGACGACAGCAGCAATTGCTGTCCGCCGCCGCGGGCCCCGACGATCAGATCGGTGCCGCGGATCGTTCCGGCAAAGGATTCCCTGATGCCGCGGCGGACGTTCTCGACCCCGACCAGCAACGCCACCGACAGGGCGATCGAGGCGATCGTCAACAGGGTGGTCACCCACCGATTGCGCAGCGATCGCAGCGCCAGATGCAGGGTGAGCATCAGCTCGCCTCCGCCCGACGATTGAGTTCCGGCAGCGACAGGCGCTGTTCGAAGCGCTCCCCCAGACCCAGATCGTGGGAAACGAACAGCAAGGTGGCATCGACGGCGCGGCACTCATCGAACAGCAGGTCGAGGAAGGCGTCGCGGTGCGCTGTGTCGAGCGCCGACGTGGGTTCATCGGCGATGACCAGTGCCGGGCGGCCGATCAGGGCGCGGGCCGCCGCCACCCGCTGCTGCTGGCCAACCGACAGATCGCCCACCGGGCGGTGACCCAGCCCGGCCAGGCCGAGCCGCTCGAGCAGTTGCTGAGCCGCCGTCGCGGGCGCCAGGCCGTCAAGCCGGGCCCGTCGCGCCGGATGCAGCAGCACCGGCAGCGTGACATTGTCTTCGACCGACAGCCACGGCAACAGGTTGAACAGTTGGAACAGATAGCCGAGATCGGTGCCGCGCACCCGGTCGCGCGCACCGGCCGACAACTGGGTGAAATCGCGATCGAGTACCCGCCAGGTGGTCACGGCCGTGGGTTTCAGCACGCCGGCGATGATCCCCAGCAGGGTAGTCTTGCCGCAGCCTGAGGGCCCGTGCAGGAACACCGAGGTCCCCCGGGCCACGCTGAGCTGGGCGATATCGAGCACCTCGGCACCGCCGCGGTAGCGAAAGCGCAGGCCGTCCAACTGCACGGCGACATCCCGGTCCGTCACTTGGAGGTGGACAGCGGGCGACTCTCGAGGCCTTCCATTTCGTAGTAGGCGGCCCCGTAGGGCGATTCCACTTCGGCCAGGCGCAGCACGCCGACGAACCGCACCGGATCCCACCAGCCGATCTTCACAGTCTTGCGATCCTTCATCTTGACGTAGACCATCTGGTTGGGAGGTGGCGGCGGCGTGTGCACGCAGGCGCCGAAGTAGGGCACCAGCAGGAATTCATCGGCCGACTGCATGTCGTCTTCCAGTGGCACGATGAACGCCGTCAGGATCACTTCCTTGCCGTCGAGGGCCTCCAGCGCTTCGGGCGCGGCCCCGGTTTCCAGATCGAGGGTGGCGAGAGTGCGCCAGTCGATCGGCACCGGATCGTCGGCCACCTGATGGATGGCCGCCGTCAACGACAGGCCATCGACGCTGGCCGGAGCCCGCGCGGGCGTCGGCGACAGGAAGGTGGTGGTGCAACTCAGCAGCAGGCAGGCGGTCAGCGTCATCGCGGCGTCCTCCGGAGGAACTGGTTGGCGTCGGCAGTCAACATTATACTACGGACTCGCCATATGGTTCGTTGCGGAGCCCCCCCGCCGCGGCGACTCCCCACTTACCACTACTCGGAGAATGCGATGTCCCGACGCGTCCGGGCGACAGCCTGCCACCTGGCACTGCTCGCCCTCCTGGTCCCCGCGGCCCAGGTCACCGCACAACGGGGCGGCCCCGGCAACCGGATCGATTCGACCCGGTACGTACGCACCACGCCGGTGACCGATCCGATCGTCAAGCAGATCTGGACCGAGGGCATGGAACACGGTCAGGTGATGACCCTGGCTCAGGTGCTGCTCGATTCGATCGGTCCCCGCCTCACCAATTCCGATCGCTTCGATCTGGGTCAGCAGTGGCTGATCGACACCTACGCGAGCTGGGGCATCCCGGCGCGCCAGGAACAGTACGGCACCTGGAAGAAGTGGGTCCGCGGCGCCACTTACATGGACCTGATTTCGCCGCGCTTCCGCAGCATCGAAGCTGTCCAGTTGGGCTGGAGCCCCAGCACCGGCAATCAGTGGCGTGAGGCCGAAGTCGCCCTGATCCCGCCCAAGACCACGCCCGAGGCCTTCGCGGCCTGGCTGCCGACGGTGCGGGGCAAGTTCCTGCTCGCCTCGCCGCTCAATCCCAGTTGCCGCAGCAATGCCCAGATCGCCGAGTTCGGCACCGAGGCGACGCAGGAGCGGATCCGCGCCGAGCGCGCCGCCAACGCAGCCGACTACGCCGACCGCTTCCTGCAGGGTGGCAACCGGTATGCCTGGCCGGCCGAGGCCGGTGTGGCCGCTGTGCTGACCACCACCTGGTCGGGCTATCCGGGCATCGACAAGATCTTCGGCAGCCCGCAGCAGAAGGTGCCCTACGTCGACGTGAGCTGCGAGGACTACGGTCTGCTGTACCGCCTCGCCGAGAATGGGCAGTCGCCCCGTGTCCGGCTCTATGCCCAGTCCGAAGATCTGGGCGAGCAGCCGGTCCACAACGTGATCGCCCGGATCGAAGGCAGCGAGAAGCCCGATGAGTACATCGTGCTGTCGGCCCACTACGATTCGTGGGACGGCGCCTCGGGCGCGACCGACAACGGCACCGGCACGCTGACCATGTTCGAAGCGGCGCGGCTGCTCAAGAAGGTCTACCCGAATCCCAAGCGGACCATCATCATCGGTCACTGGGGCGGCGAGGAGCAGGGCCTCAACGGCTCGCGTGGTTTCGCCGAGGATCACCCCGAGATCGTGGCCAAGATCCACGCCGGCTTCAACCAGGACAACGGCACCGGCCGGATCGTCAGCATCGGACCGGGCCCGTTCGTGGAAGGCACCGACGCGCTGATCCGCTACATGAAGGAACTGCCGGGCGAGGCCACGGCGGGCATCCGGATGAGCGGCATGGGCAACCCGTCGCTGGGCGGCACCGACAACGCGGCGTTCCAGTGCCTCAAGGCGCCGGTCTACGGCCTGGGTGGTCTGAGCTGGGATTACGGCGGGACCACCTGGCACACCAATCGTGACAGCTACGACAAGGTGATCGCCGAGGATCTCCAGTTCAACGCGACGCTGGTGGCCATGCTGGTCTACATGGCCGATCAGGATCCCACCATGCTCTCGCATGAGGTGGGTCCCTACACCAGTCGGGGTCAGCCGGCCGAATGGCCGTCCTGTCCGACCGCGGTGCGCAACACCGCCAGCTCGACCCGCTGAGCCGATCAGCCTCGCATGCCGACGGGCCTCCCCAACCGGGGAGGCCCGTTGTCATTGGGAGAAACCGGACGACTCGTTCGGGGGATCGAGCCGAAGCGCCGTCCGACGCGCCAAAGCGACAAGGCCCTCAGGCGCCCCCGAGGCCTCCAACAGGGCGATTGCCGTGCGGGTCGTCGCCGGGCCGGCGTGGCGTCGGAAGGTGAACTCGAGACCGGCCGGCGTGATGTGCTCGCGGAAATGCCAGGGGCGATACAGGTCGGCCAGCATGCCCACAAGTTCACCGTCGTGTGTCGCCACCACGACGGCGTGACGCGGCGGCATCTCACCAGGATCCAGCAGCGCCCGGAGCACCGCCTCGCCGGCCGCGAGGCGTTCGACAGTGTTGGTCCCGCGGAGCAGTTCATCGAGCAGGAACAGCGTGGCCGTCTCGCCCTCCGCCTGATTGAGCAGCGCCACCACGCCATCGGCCTCGACCTGGTAGTAGCTCTTCCCGGCCAGCAGGTCGTCGTTGCGTCCGATCAGTGATCGGACCGCCCGCTCCGGCACTGCCCACTGCGTGGCCGGGCAGGTGCCGATCGCCCGCGCAAGCACTGCCGCAACGCCCACCGAGCGGAGATAGGTGCTCTTGCCGGCCATATTCGCGCCGGTGATGATGGCTCCGCTGCCATCGGTCAGCTCGGCGTCGTTGCTGACCGGATGTTCAAGCAACGGATGCCAGATGCCCGTCGCGGTCCCATCGCTCACCCGCGCGACCTGACACCAGGGCCGCGGCTCAGCGCGGAGCCGCGCCACAGCGCAGGCGAGATCGACGTCGGCCACCCACAGCGCCACCCGTCGGAGCCGTTCGCTGTGACGCCGGAGTTGCCGGGCACTGAACAGCAGCACATTGGCGTCGACGATGAACAACAGATTGAGATACTCCGCCACGGCACCCACGAAGTCACCGCTCACCACCGGATCCTGACTGGCGCGCCCGGCAATCCGCTTGAGCCAGACCAACTGTTTCAGGTCGGCGGCCACCGCCGTCACATCACCGCCCAACTGTCGCACCAGGGGCACCAGACGGCGCGCCGTGCT
>CBFGTB010000056.1:0-14597 GCA_965651715.1 uncultured Gemmatimonadales bacterium | reverse complement strand
CAGCGGCGAGTGGCCAATGATCAGTCTCCGGCAGTGATATTCGGCACGTGACGCTGCGATACTACATTGTGAGAGTCACTCGAGAACAATATTCGAGAACGAGATTTCAGTCTGGAGAGCCCGACGATTATGACTGTTACCCCGGCATTGTAAGCTGCCAAGTTGCTCCACGTGAATGATGTGTACGCGAAATGGATAAACAAGCCCATGGCGTAAACCGTCGGCCACAAGAGCGGGACTGCTCGACCTTGACAAATTGAGTTTGTGCTCACGAAGGCGGCTTCCGCATCAGCTTCACGTACATACTCTGCGGCCTTCATGAACCATCCGCCAACATAGTCCAGCTGTCTTGGGGAGATACCAAATGGGCGGAACACGTCAAGGAGGTCGGCCTTCTGCTCTTTCGTCTGGGTCTGGCTTCCCTTGTACGGCGGATTTCCGCAGATGTAAGTCTCGCCGTCGGCATTCTCGAAGTCGATCTCAGGCTGATCGAGCGGCGTTGAGAACAGGTCGTCACCCGCCACCTTCACGCCGGTGCCGGTGGGCGGACAGATACTGAGCCAATCGAGCCTGAGCGCGTTGCCGCACGTGATCCAGTTCTCGCCGTCGAGCGGCAGGAAGTCGTTGAGCGCCTCCTGCTGGCCGCGGTAGAGCACGTCACACTGGAACTCCGCGATGATCAGCGCCAGCCGGGCAATCTCGGCAGCAAAATCGCGCAGCTCGATGCCGCGGAAGTTGGTGAGCGGGATCTCACTCGGGCGCCCCACCTCGCCCCGGCGCCGATTGATCTCGTGTTCGATCTCGCGCAGGTGCTTGTAGGCGATCACCAGGAAGTTGCCCGAGCCGCACGCCGGGTCGAACACCCGGATCCGCGTGATCCGGTTCCTCAGGTTGAGCAGCTTGCGGGAGTTGTCGCCCGCCTCCTCCAGCTTCGCCCGCAGCTCGTCGAGGAAGAGCGGGTTGAGTACCTTGAGGATGTTGGGCACGCTGGTGTAGTGCATCCCCAGCGCGCCCCGCTCCTCGTCGTTGGCCACCGCCTGGATCATCGATCCGAAGATGTCGGGGTTGATCTTCTTCCAGTCGAGACTGCCCACCTGAAGCAGGTAGGAGCGCGCCGTGCGACTGAAGCGCGGCACCGACATCTCGCCCGAGAAGAGCCCGCCGTTCACATAGGGGAAGGGTACGGCCCAGCGCGGCAGGTCGACAGCCTCCCGGTCCTGATGGCTGGTGTTCATCGCCCGGAACAGCGCCCCGATCACTTCGTGAGTGTTTGACGAGTCCCTGGCACTCATCTGGGTGACGGTGCCGGTGAACAGCCCTCCTTCGGCGAAGATACCGGTGTCCTCGGCGAAGAAGCAGAAGATCAGCCGCGCCATGAAATGGTTCATGTCGGGACGCCGTTCGTCGCTGCCCCACTCCGGGTTTTCCTTCAATAATTCCACGTACAGCCGGTTGAGCTTGGCGGTGGCCCGGATGTCGAAGGCGTTCTCGCGGATCTCACGAACTGTGGAGATGCCCGCCAACGGCAGGAACATGCCGAAGTGATCGGGGAAGTCACTCCAGCCGCACTCCAGCGGCATGCCACCGGCCAGCTCCTCGGCTTCGACCCGCTCGCCGTCGGTGGCCAGGATGAACTTGACCTTGTACTTGGCCGTGGCCGCGCTGTCGCGGAGCGCCGCCAGGGTCTCACTGACCCGACCGGTCTCGGCGATGGCCAAATGAATGTTGTTCCGCTGCAGCA
This sequence comes from uncultured Gemmatimonadales bacterium, assembly GCA_965651715.1. Lineage (GTDB taxonomy): Bacteria > Gemmatimonadota > Gemmatimonadetes > Gemmatimonadales > GWC2-71-9 > Palsa-1233. Next base: position 12,856 of record CBFGTB010000056.1, on the reverse strand, counting down.
GGCCACCGATGTCTGATTTATTGGTGCTGCCGCTCCTCAGCCGCCGGAGGGTGGTCTCCTTGTTGCCAAACGCCGCAAGGAACGCATAGGGAAACTCGACCGGGTCGATCGGCTGGGCGAACAACTCGGCGACAGCATCGGCGATTTCGACGGCGTTCATAGCGCTGAAGGGTAGGAGTCGAGCCGTTCGACGCAAGCCCAATCATCTCATCCCGGCCGCGCTACCTCCCGCCCGCCATGTCGAGCAGGCTGCCGGTGCAGTACGAGGCCTGGTCGGACAGCAGCCACAGAATCGCGGCAGCGACCTCGTCGGGCTCGCCACCCCGTCCCATCGGGATGGTCGCCGCCCGCCGCGCCACCCGGTCGGCCTCGCCACCGCTGGCATGAATGTCGGTATGAATGAACGCCGGACGCACGGCGTTGACCCGAATGCCCTCAGCGGCAACTTCCCGGGCCAGCCCCAGAGTGAGCGAGTCGACTGCTCCCTTCGAGGCGGCGTAGTCGACATACTCGCCAGCCGAGCCCAGCCGCGAGGCGGCAGATGAGACATTGACGATGGCACCGCCGGCGCCACCGTGGGCCGTCGACATCCGCCGCACCGCCTCGCGGGCACAGAGCAATGTCCCCAGCACGTTGGTGGCCAGCACCCGACTGACCCGTTCGGCTGCCATCTGATCGACGCGCATCTGCGGGCCGAGGATGCCGGCGTTGTTGACAAGAGCGCTGATCGGACCCAGTACGTCGTCAACTTCCGCGAAGAGACTCTCAACGTCAGCCTCCACCGCGACGTCGGCCCGCACCGGATGCGCAGTGCCGCCGGCACTGCGAATCTCATCCACCACCGCCGCGGCGGCCGCAGCGTCACGGCGGTAGTTGACAGCCACCCGATAGCCCCGGCGGCCCGCCTGGCGGGCGGTGGCGGCGCCGATGCCCCGACTGGCACCGGTGATGACGATCACCCGGCTCATGACGCAGCCTGCGCGCGCACAAAGGCGATGTAGTCGACATTGACCGGCGCGACGTCGGCCTGCCGCAGCCGGGTGGCGATCTGGCCGCGATGATGGCTGCCGTGCAGCGCCACATGCAGCAGGATGTCGATGGCCGAGCTGGTGAAGGTCGCGCCGACGCTGTTGCGATAGACCACCTCGCGCGACCAGTCGTGACTCGTGTCGGCAATCAGCCGGCGATAGTCGGCGGCGTTGCGGGTCGCCAGCGCCGCCATGTCCTGGTACGAGAGATCAGGCCAGATCGGCTGCACCGAGCTGTCATGACCATCGAGCCGCAGCAGCCACACCCGTTCGGCGGCGAGCAGGTGGGAGTAGAGGCGGTTGGGATCGGCAGTGGCGGCGGCCGGCGCGACGCTCAGCAGGCTGAGGATCTGCTGGTCGGCCCAGATGAGGTGGTCAATCAGCCGTGCGGGGATGGTCAGCATGATGGTTGTCTCAATGGTCAGGAGGTGGTGAGGCAGCGGGGCGCAGGATCGCCAGGAAATCTGACCACGGACCCACAGCGGCGCGATACTGCGCCGCCACGGCGCGGCTGATCTGACTGAGATGACTCAGGTCGTGCAGCGCCCACGCCGTGACCAACTCCGCCAGGCGCACAGCGCCGAGGCTGGGATGGAGGGCGCTGCGCCGCAGGTCGTCATCGCCCAGCCGAAGGCCGTCGAGCAGGGAGAGATTGAGGCGGCGCCGCTCGGCGAACGCTGTAAGAATCGCGGTCAGCGGCAGATTGTGATCGCGACCGCGAAACCGTTCCCGCTCAATCGGTGCCAGCATCACCGGCGGGCCGTCCTGCAGCACGGCACTGATGCGCGGCAGCCAGGCGTCCCGCTCCAGGTCGGCCAGGTGGCGGACCACGTCGTCGGCGCTCCAGCGCCCGGGGGCCTCCGGTCGGCTGAGCAGATCCGGCGGCACCGCCGCGATCAGGGCAGTGATCGCCGCAGGGGTGTGCTCCAGGAGATGGCGAAGCGACGGCAGCTCGGTCAGAACGTCCTCAGCGGCGGAGATGAGCAGCAGTGTGCCACGGCGCTGAGCCGATGTCCAATCTGATTTTGTGATGCCCCCATGCACCCGACGCATGAGCCAGGACGGCCGCGGCGGCGGTGGCCCCGGTCGCCGGTCGGCCACATTATTGACGTGACACTTCACCCCGAAGTGAGGGAGGGCGATGGCACTCGATGTCGAGCACCTGCGCATGCTGCGGGTCATTCATCAGACCGGGACATTGACGGCGGCGGCGCGCGAGCTGCATCTCTCGCAACCGGCGCTCAGTCGTCGGCTGGCGCAGCTCGAACGCCGCCTCGGGACGGCGCTGTTCCTGCGGCGCGCCCAGGGTATGGTGCTCACCGCGGCGGGGAAGCGCGCGGTTGCGACTGCCGATCGGGTGCTGGGCGAACTGGCGGCAGCCGAGCGCGATATCGCCCTGCTGAGCGACAGGTGGAGCGGGTCGGTTCGCCTCAGTACCGAATGCTACATGTGCTACCACTGGTTGCCGGCGGTCAGTCGGGCTCTGGCGGAACGGATCCCGGGCCTGACTCTCGAACTCATCCCCGAGGAAACCCGTGACCCCTATGGTGCGCTGCAGCGGGGCACTGTGGACGGGGCAGTGGTGTACAGCTCGCCGCCGACGCCGGCTGCGGTGTCGCGTCGGACGCTGTTCGACGATGAACTGGTGGCGGTGCTGCCGGGCGACCATCGGCTGAGCGCCGCGACGCATCTCAGCGCCGAAGACTTCGCCGAGGAGACGCTGCTGTGTCACTACGCCGAACCCGATCGCGGGGTCTTTGAGACCGGCTGCCTGGCGCCGGCGGGAGTGACGCCGGCGCGGGTGATGGAACTTCAGGTGACCCCGGCGGTCTTTGCGATGGCGCGCTCGGGTTATGGCATTGCTGTCATGCCCCGCTGGATCGCGGGTCGGTCCGACTCTGAGGGATTGGTGATCCGACCGATCGGTCCGACCGGACTCTGGCGCACCTGGTATCTGGCAGTGGATCGGCGCCGTTCGCGCGACCCGGCGTTTGCGGCGCTGGGCCGCCTGCTCGGCGCCGCGTTGGGACCGGGTCCGGGGGAGGGCGTGGCGCCCCGGTAGCGAGGTCGCGGTCGGGCCGCTATGCTTGAATCATGCGCGGGCGCGGCGGGTTTCGGATGGCGCGAGTCGGCAGCGCTGTAAAGCGCGGGTGGGTGGGGCTGGTCCTCATCGCCCAGTGCTGCGCCCTGCTGGCGCCACTCAGCGACGTGCATCTGCCGCCTCAGCGCCCGCTGACTGCGGCGACCAGCAGCAGCCACATCGACGCGCCCCACTCGATACCCGAACACCACGACGCGACCACCTGTGTGGCGTGTATCGCTCAGAGTCTTGTGGCGCTGCGCGCCGTGGTACCGGTCGCCTCGCCGGTGCCGGATACCGCAGTTGACCCCGGTGACACCGCGCCTCGAGCGCTCCACTCCCTTGACCCGGGCAATCACCACCGCCCGCGAGGTCCGCCACTCTCCGCCTGACGCTCTCGCACGCCGCGGGCGATGAACGCCTGCGGCAGTCATCTGCCGTTCAGGGGAGTCATGCGTACCTCACTCTGTCTTCTGGCGATGATCTCCGTGGCGCACGGAGTCATCGCGCAGCAGCCCGATTCGTCGGGAGTGCTGCTTGCTGTCGCCCGTCCCGCGCCGATCGAATGCCGCCCGGGAGCCGGGCATGGCGACACGCTCTGTCTCAGTCGGGCCGCGGCGATTGCCGCCGCACGCCGCGCGAACCCCACCGCCGCTCTGGCCGCGGCGGCGGTGCGGCAGGCGCATGCCCGACGGGTGCAGGCCACCACACTGCCCGATCCGGTGTTCGAGGCCGATTGGGAGGAGAGCCGCGGGGTGTTCGGCAGCGCTCCGGTGGGGGGCCATCCGGTCAGCGCCATGCTGACCATTCCGTTTCCCGACAAGCTCCGCTTGCAGGCCCGGATCGGCAATGCCGACATCGCCGCCGCCGAAGCGGATTCGGTGCAGGGCATGCAGCAGCTCGCGGCCGCGACGGCCGCCGGATACGATGCCCTGCTGGCGGCGCTGCGTCGCCGCAGTGACCTGCGGGAAGTGGCCGCGCTGACCGACGATTTCGTCGAGCGGACGGCCGGGCGCCTGGCCGCCGGAACTGCGGCACGACTGGATCTGATCAAGGCGCAGGTCGACGCCCATCAGGCCGCCAATGATCTGCTCGCGGCCGAGCGGGATGTCCTGACCGCCCGCGTCGGTCTCAACCGGCTGATGGGACGTCCGCTCGATGCGGCGTTCCTGGTGGCCGATTCGCTGGCGGTGCCGCCCGACATTCCGGCGACCGATGTGCTGGTGGCGACGGCGCTGGCTCACCGGCCCGAGCTGGCCTCGTTGCGCCAGCAGCAGCGGGCGGCCCATGCGACCACCAGTCTGGCGAGGGAGTTCTGGCTGCCCGATGTCACGATCGGGGTCGGGCGCGACTTTGCCGATCCTGGACCGGGCGTGGTGATGACCGGCATTTCGTTGCCGCTGCCGCTGTTCTACCTGCAGCACGCCAAGGGAGAAATCGCCGAGGCGCGCTGGCAGGAACGCGCCCTGGACGCCGCGACCGCCGACCTGCGGGCGGCCATTGCCGAGGAGGTGGTGACCCTGGCCGCCACGACGCGGACCGCCCGACAACAGGCGGAGTTCCTGGCGACCGAGTTACTCCCTGCCGCGCGCGAAGCCTATCGCATTGCCGCATCGAGCTACGCGCTCGGCGGGTCGTCGGCACTCGATGTTCTCGATGCCCGCCGCAGCCTGCTCGATGCCGAAGACCAGTTCACCGCCGCGCTGCTCGATGCCAATCAGGCACGCGCCGATCTCGAACGCGGGGTCGCCGTCCCGCTCGTGACCCTTGGTGCCGGAGTATCCCATGCGAACTAATCTGCCGCGCCTGATGCGCGATATCTCGGTGCTGCTGCTCGGCATCGCCTGCGGACCCGCGACCGACAAGCCCGCGCCGTCCACCGCTGCGGTGTCGAGCGGCATCACGCTCGACTCGGCTCAGGCCAGCCGGGTGAGCATCACACCCGCTGTGAATGCCACATTCCATTCCACGGTACACACCACCGGCGTGGTGATGTTCAACGGCGATCGATCGACTGCTGTGATCTCGCCGATCTCCGGCCCGGTGTCCCGGGTGGTCGCCAGCCTGGGCCAGCGGGTGCGCGCCGGCGACGTCCTCGCGACTGTCGCATCGGCCGACTATGCCGCGGCCATCGCCGAGTATCACAAGAGCGACGCCGCCTGGCGCAATGCCCGACGGATTGCTGAACTGAATGACAAGCTGCTCGCCACCGGTGCGCTGCCCCGGGCGGAACGGGATCAGTCGGCCAGCGATCTGCTCGAAGCGACAGCCGACCGCGGCGCGGCCATCGCTGCTCTGGCGGCGCTGGGGCTCGACGACTCGGCGGTGGCGGCGATCGAGGCCGGTCAGGGCGGACCCGAGGTGGCACCGGCCATTCACGCGCCGATCGCCGGCACCGTGGTGGAACGGCTGATCACGCCCGGACAACTGCTCGAGGCCGGCGCCACCCCGGCGTTTACCATCGCCGACCTGAGCAGCATGTGGGTCGATGCCAACGTGTTTGCCGGCGACATTGCGCGGGTCACTGTCGGGGATCGGGCCTGGATTCACTCCGAGGCGATCGGTGACAGTGTCGGCGGGACCGTGACATGGGTGGGCGCCGTTGTCGATCCGGCCACCCGCGCGACTGCCGTCCGCGTGCTGGTCCCCAATGCCGAGCGACGGCTGCGCCAGAACATGCTGGTGCAGGTGGTGATTCGGAGTGCATCGAGCCGATCCGGAGTGGTGGTGCCGATCGGCGCCGTGCTGCGGGACAATGCCAACCTGCCCTACCTGTTCGTGGCTCAGGGCGGTGGTCAGTTCGCGCGACGACACATCGAGTTGGGCGAGCGGCTGGGCGACCGGTATGAGATCGCCAGCGGACTCAGCGCCGGGGAACAGGTGGTCAGCGACGGAGGGCTGTACCTCTCCGAGGTCGGTGCGCCATGACCCCGGATCCTGAGGCTCTCGCTCCCGATCCGGATCGTCGCCGACGCTCGCTGGTGCATCGGGTCGTCGGCGCCGCGCTCGATCATCCCTGGCTGGTGCTGCTGGCGGCCGTCACACTCACCGGGGTCGGTATCTGGTCCTTTTCGCGTCTGCCGGTCGATGCCTATCCCGATCTGGCTCCGCCGGTGGTGAGCATCGGGACCCAGTGGCCGGGCCAGGCGGCTGAGGAAATCGAGCGACTGATCACCGTGCCGATCGAGACGGCGATGAACGGTATCCCCGGCGTCGACGTGATCCGATCGGTGTCGCTCTACGGCCTGTCGTCGATCGACCTCACCTTTGCCGAGGGGACCGACAACTACTTCGCCCGGGAGCAGGTCTTTGAGCGGCTGCACGAAGCCGAGCTGCCGGAGGGAGTCGCCGCCGACGTGGAACCGCTCTCGGCGGTGTCGGGTCTGGTCTACCGCTACGTGCTGGAGAGTCCCGACCGCTCGCCGATGGAACTCAAGACACTGCAGGACTGGGTGCTCACCAAGGCCTACAAGGCAGTGCCCGGCGTGGCCGACCTGTCGGGAATCGGCGGGCAAACCATGCAGTACCAGGTCATTGTCGATCCGGTGCGTCTGGCGGGAGCCGGCCTGTCGGTGCCCGACGTGGCCGACGCGCTGAGTCGGAACAACGGCAACGCCGGCGGCGGATTCTACGCCGAAGGGGGCCAGTTCTACTACGTCCGCGGCCTGGGCCGATTGGAGCGGCCCGAGGATATCGGTCAGGTGGTGCTGGCGGTCCACGACGGCACGCCGGTGCGGGTCCGCGATGTGGCCCGGGTCGAGATCGGCCATGCGCCGCGGCTGGGGCAGTTCGGCTTCAACGATCAGGACGATGCTGTCGAGGGCATCGTGCTGATGCGGATCGGCGAGCAGGCGCAGACGGTGTTGCAGCGCATCGAGGCCAAGACCGCCGAACTCAATGCCTCGGGACTGCCGCCCGATGTCACCATCCATCCGTTCTACGATCGCAGCGATCTGATTCAGCTCACCACCCACACCGTCGAAGACAATCTGGTGCGCGGCATCGTGCTGGTGGTGGTGGTGTTGATCTTCTTCCTTTTCGATCTGCGGGCCGGCCTGATTGTCGCAGCGACGATCCCCTTAGCGCTGCTTTTCGCATTCATCTGTTTGGACCTGCGTCACATCCCCGCCAATCTGCTCTCGATCGGCGCCATCGATTTCGGCATCCTTGTCGACGGTGCCGTGGTGATGGTTGAGAACATTCACCGCGCGCTGGCGCGACGACAGGGCAGCGACTACCGGTTGCGCGACGTCATTGCCGAAGCCGCCGCCGAGGTGGATCGGCCGATTGTCTATGCCGTGGCCATTATCGTGGCCGGCTTTCTGCCGATCTACGTGCTGAGCGGCCCCTCGGGGCGGCTGTTCACACCGATGGCCGACACCACCATCTACGCGCTGATCGGCTCGCTGATTCTGGCCCTCACCGTCCTGCCGGTGCTCTGTCTGTTGTTGTTCCGCAGCGGTGTGGTTGTGCGGCGCAACCGCCTGTACGACCGGATTCAGGCGCTGTATGCCCGGATGCTCGACCGCTGTCTGGCGCGACCGGGCGTCACTCTCACCGCCGCCACGCTGCTGTTCGGGGGCTCGTTGCTGCTGCTCGGCGGGATCGGGGCGGAGTTCATGCCCCATCTCGATGAGGGGGCGCTCTGGGTGCGCGCCACCATGCCGGCCACGATTTCGCTCGACGAATCGGCGCGACTGGTGAGCGAGATCCGCGGCGTGATCGGCGACTTCCCCGAGGTCACCGATGTGGCATCGGAGCACGGCCGTCCCGACGACGGCACCGACGCCACCGGATTCTTCAATGCCGAGTTCTATGTCGGCCTGAAGCCGTACGACGACTGGAACGGTCCGCGGCATACCAAGCCGGAACTGATCGCGGCCATCAATGCCGCGCTGGCGCGATTCCCGGGTGTCGAGTTCAACTACACCCAGCCGGCGGAGGACAATGTCAACGAGGTCGAGACCGGCCTCAAGAGTTCGCTGGCGGTCAAGGTCTTCGGCGACAGTCTCGAGATTCTTGAGGCCAAGGGGCGGGCGATTGCGGCGGTGCTCGATTCGGTGCCGGGCATCAGTCGGGTATCGCTGGTGCATGAGCTGGGGCAGCCGGCCCTGACCGTGGCGCTCGATCGGACCCGGCTGGCGCGCTACGGCCTCGCCGTCGATGACGTCAACGCCATTATCGAGGCCGCCATCGGCGGCGTGGCGGCGACCGAGGTGGTGCAGGGCGAGAAGCTGTTTGATCTGGTGGTCCGACTCGATGCCGGATTCCGCGAGTCGCCCGATGCCATCGGCCGGATTCTGATCGCGACGCCGGATGGCGGCCAGGTACCGCTCAGCGAAGTGGCAACCATCGCGGTCGCGAATGGTGCGTCGTTCATCTATCGCGAGGACAATGCCCGCTATATCGGGGTCCAGTTCGCCGTCGAAGGGCGCGATCTGGCCGGCGCTGTCGAGGAGGCGCAGCAGGCTGTGGCGCACGCCGTCCCACTCCCCACCGGATACCATCTGGTGTGGGGAGGCGAGTATGAACAGTACGCCGCGTCGCGCCAGGAACTGCGTCTGGTGCTGCCGCTCACTGTGGCGCTGATCCTGTTGTTGCTGTTCGCGCTCTACCGCAATCTGACCTTCCCGCTGATCACTGTGGTGGGGGTGGTGCTGTCCGCGCCGGTGGGCGGCCTGCTGGCGCTGTTTCTGACCGGGACGCCATTCTCGGTGTCGTCGGGGATCGGCTTCCTGGCTCTGTTCGGCGTCTCGGTTCAGACCGCTGTGGTCTACATCTCCTACGCCAACGAGTTGCGTCTGGCGGGGCAGGACATCGCCGCGGCGGCGCGCGAGGCGGCGCTGCACCGCTTGCGACCGATCATGATGACGGCCCTGGTGGCGGCGCTGGGGCTGTTGCCGGCGGCGCTCAGCACCGGGATCGGTTCCGATTCCCAGAAGCCGTTCGCGCTGGTGATCGTCGGTGGGTTGTTCTCGCGGCTGGTGATCAGCGTGTTTCTGATGCCGGTACTCTACGCCCGGACGGCCCGGGTGGGCGACCGGTTGGAGGTGTGAGCCGTGGGGTCTGCTGCGGGGCGGCCGTCATTTCCTGACCACCTGCAGCAGACCGTCGCGCAGTCCCGCCCAAGCGAACTGGAGCAACGTCTCACGCGGCTGCCAGCGGTGCCGGATGGCGCCGTTGCGCGGCGGCGTGTCGCCGCCGGCCACGTTGTTCTCGCGGATCATGAACTGATTGGCGGCGAACTTGGCAAGGGCGCGCTTGATGCCACTGAGGAAGCCCGATCGGGCGACGCCCGGGACCTCGACCCAGAGGTCGCGGTAGCGCGGCACGACGCTGCCGCGGGCGAGGCCGTCCACCACATCCATCTCAAAACTGATCTGCTGCACCCGACCCGAGGTGAAGCGGGCCCCCAGCGCGCCGTCGAGGAACGGGTTGAGCGCCTCGGCCGACAGGCCGGTCAGTTGGCCGGCCAGGTGCAGGGTGAAGGCGTCGTCAAGCAGTGGTGTCGTGGCTGTCAGGCGAAAGGGAGCACTGCCCATCAACTGAGTGGTGATGACGGCGCGGGTCGAGTCATCCCGGCCGGGGTCGCGGATGTTGCGGAACCCGGTGAGTACCGCGTGGAGGTCCTCAAAGCGCAGCACGCCGGCCGCCGGTGCCGTGGCGCTCCGCTCGCGGTACTGGAGCCGGCCGGTGAGGTCGAGTGAGTCGATGGCGAGGGGCGGTGCGATCTGCTGCATCCATTGCTGCGGCGTCAGGTGGCGCGCAGCGGGACCGGCGGGCAGCCGCTTGTCGCTGAGAATGTCGAGGTCGAGACCGCGGACCACCAGCCGTTCGGCGCGATAGGCGGCCAGGCTGACCCAGCCGTGGGCATCGAGGCCGCTCAGGCGCAGCGAATCGAATCCGACAGCGATGCGATCGCTGCGGCGGCGATGCCGCCTGACAAAGTCGGCGTCGGTGCCGGGCGGCGCAAAGCGCAGCGAGTCGATCCCGGCCGTGCCGGCCCCGAGGTCGAGCCGCAGGGCCGCGACGTCGAGGATGCGGTCATCCGAGACCCGCCGAATCCGATCGAGCGCGACGACTGTGGGGCCGATCGGATCGTCAGCGGTCCGCCGGGTGTCGGGATCGGCCATCAGGTGCTGGACCCGAAGTCGTTCCACGGTGCTGGTGATGGTATCCGGCGTGTCGCCGATCTGGCGGAGAACCACTGTGGTGGCCAGCAGGCTGTCGAGCTGAACCCGCCGGTCCAGCGCCGCCAATGACCCACCCAGGGTCCAGCGCGGGCCCGCGGCTGCGGTGCGCGGTCCGGTCTCGGACTGATCGGTCCGGTTGCGCAGGGTGATGCGGGCGCCGCTGAGACGAATGCGCCGGATCGCCGCATCGCCCCGGGTCAGGAAGTCGCGCCAGTTGATCCCGGTCACGTCGAGAGTGTCGAGGGCCAGGTCGGCAAGGCCGAGCGAGTCGCTCAGCAATCCACCCACCGGCTGCCACCGGAAGCCGGTGAGTTGCACTGTGCCTTCGGCCAGATCGAGGCGGAGTCGATCGACATCGGTGTGATCGGTGCCTTCGCGGCTGGTGTGCAGCGAATCCAGCGCCAATGTCACGTTGCGTGACAGCAGGGTCCGGCGTTCGGCCGGATCGTCATCGGGATCGTAGCGGAGCTCCTCCATCCTGACGCCGAGCCGGTCGAAGTTGATCGCGGTGGTGCGGCCGCTCGTTGTCGCGATCGACAGCGCCATCCGGACATGGGGGAAGACCACCGAATCGACAGCGATGAACGGGATCCCGCGCCCCAGGTCGAGGTTCTCCTGGAGGGACAGGAAGGAGCCGCCGCCGGTGTCGCGCGCAACGCCGGCCGGCACCGCGATCTCCATCTGGACCGAGTCGCAGCCGGCCCGGTCGACGGCCAGCCCGCGGCGTCGGGCCAGGCGCTCGAGGTCGACGCCCTCCAGCGCACAGTTGTAATACCGCGCCGCGATGCGCGGCAGCGGGGTGTCGCGCTCGGCGTTGCGGGCGCTGTCGGTCATCAGGGTGATGGTGTCGATGGCGACCCGCTGCTCGGCGGCCGTGACCCGAATCGGCGTCGCGGTCAGCCGATAGGCGCCATCGCTCAATCGGGCCACTTCGTCGCCGGCCCACTCGCGCACAATCGGATCGACAATCGAGATCGCCTGGCCGCCGATCACCCAGCGGAAGGCATAGCCCACTGCCGCGACGAGGACGATCAGCGCGATGATGATGGTGCGGGGACGGAGCCGGTGAACCATTGCCGATCCTCGAGCGAACATGGCTGAAAGGTGGCCGACATCACCGCTGGTCACAACGACGCAGCGCTTCTTCGCCACCACATCGTTGGCCGGTCAACGACTGTCGCGGCGAATTGTCGCTGGCATACCACACCGCGCCACTCGTTCTGGAAGTCGGCCGGATGCCGATTTATAACAACGTGCCATGTAATGACTTACGACGACGACAGCGAAAGTCATATCGCGGCCCACGGCTTGCGTTTGCGGCGGTAGAACCGATGGCGTGCCGATCCCCGGGCGCTCCATCATGGCAACAGGAGCAGGCGTGACGGTGGACCTGATGCTCGCCCCCGGCGATCGGGCGGTGCTGCACCGCGAAAAGATGGGCGCCGTGGCGCGGGTAACCCGCGGTATGTCGCATGATGTCGCCGAGCTGGTCGAAGATGCCGCCTCGACGATTCATCAGGCGCTGGCCCATGACCCGTTGGACGAGCGTCTGGCGGCCGCCGCGTCGATCCTGAGCCGGGTGGCCACGATTGCGCGGCAGCTTGAGGGGATCAGTCAGCCCAACGGCATTCCGCCGGTTCCCCGGGCGATCGGCAGCGCGCTGCGGGATGTTCTGCCGCTGGCGCGGCGGTTGGCGGGCGAGGGGATCGCTGTGATCGGCGACGCGATCGACGATCGACTGTGGGCTCGGGCGTCACCGGGGCAGATCGAGCAGGTGATCTTTCACCTGGTGGTCAACGGTCGTGATGCCATGCCGGGAGGGGGTCGCCTTGAACTCTCGATCCGGGCCGAGCAGCTCGCGAGCGAGCGGGTGCACCGCTACGGCGTGTTGATGCCGGGCGACTGGGTGGTTCTCAGCGTCAGCGATACCGGGGTGGGCATGGCGGAGGCGACCCTGGCCCAGCTCTTCGAGCCGTTCTTCACCACCAAGGCTCCGGGGTTGGGTTCGGGACTGGGTCTGGCGACGGTATATGGCATTGCCCTGCATCTCGACGGTCAGGTCATGGTGGAAAGCGAGGTGGGGCGGGGCACCACTGTGGCGCTCTGGCTGCCGCGGGTGGCGCCGGTGCCCGATTCACTCGCTCCGCCGGTCGAGGCGGTTCAGGGCGCCGGTGTCCTGGTGATCGATGATGATGAATGGGTCCGCGCCGTGACGGTCAGGTCACTCAAGCGGGGCGGCTACGGCGTTCTCGAAGCCGCGACCATGCGTCATGCCCTGGCGCTGCTCGACGACGTGGCCGGTCGCTCGATTCAGGCGGTCGTCGCCGATCTGGGGGCACCCAGCCGGGCCGGTGAGGAGCTGGCCCGCCGGATCCGGGACGAACATCCGGGGGTCCGTCTGATCCTGATGACCGGGCGGGGAGCCGATGCGGCGGATCAGCTTGCGACAGTGGCCGACGCGGTGCTGGAAAAGCCCTTCTCGCGGGCCGAACTGTTCGGTGCGGTGCGGCAGCAGGGCGGCGCGCGGGACTGATGGGTTGTTCTGGCGGCCCGCT
>CBFGTB010000055.1:0-14850 GCA_965651715.1 uncultured Gemmatimonadales bacterium | reverse complement strand
CGTCCAGGAGAGCAGTCAGTCGGCCGCGCGCCCGCGCCCCGTCGCGGCCCAGATCAACCGAATCCAGAATGAAGTCGGTGTGGCGATTGCTGGTCGAGTGCGCCGTGAGTCGACCCCGTCCGGTCCAGGCGGGGAAATCGGGCTGCACCCAGCGCAGATCGGCCAGATCGAGCGTATCGGCCCGCAGCGCGAAATCGTACTGCACCGTGTCCTGCGGCCAGCGGACCGCCCCGGCGCCCGCCACCACAGTTCCGCTCAGGGCGGCCCGGGCCAGATCAAAGCGCAGCGAGTCGGCGGCCTGGAGCACTTCGCCGCGGGCATCGACAAGCTGCACAGCCGGATCGGACAGGCGGGTCTGCATCGTACCGACGCGCACCAGCAGCGGATCGTCGGCTGGCGTCGAAACCCGAATCAGCGGGAACCGCCCGCTCAACGCCGTGGCGCGGTACACCCTGACCCAGCCATCGGAACTCTGCTGCCACTCCGGCGCTGCCGGCGTGGTGCCGTGACGACTGATCGGTGTGGGCGCTGGTCCCGGGGTACCCGGCACATCGACGCGAATAGTGGCTCCGCTGACCGCGACGTTGTGCAGCTCGATCCGCGGCGGCGCTCCGCCCGCGCCCTGACCACTCCTGAATATTTCCTGGTAATTCCAGCGCTCCCGTCGCAGTCGGACCAGGTGCACCACCGGGTCGTCGAGCACCACGTCGCGCAGGATGATCCGCCCCGCCAGCAGTTCGGGCACCAGATAGCGCACCTCGATCCGCGGCGCGGTGGCGAAGACCGCGCCGGTCGAGTCGCTGATCACGACCTGGTCGAGCACCACATGGCTGAGCAGATTGCCGCTGATGCCGCCGATCGCGACGTGCCCGGCGACCTGGCCGTCGAGCCACTGGCTGACGCCCCGCACCAGGACTCCGCGTCCGGGACCGGTGTACATCAGCGCGAGCACCGTGCCCAGCGCTGCAGCGATCACGATCAGCGGCGGCCCGAGCAGCCAGCCAATCGTTCGGCGCACCATCCGTCGCCACGACATCAGAAGGCGTGACCGATCGAGAAGTTGAAGTTCCAGCTCCGGGGGCGATCACCGGCGAAGCGATCGACGACCTGCACCAGATTGCCATCGCCGGTGGAGCTGTAGACCGGTCCCGACTCCAACCGGTAATGATTCCACGCCACATCGAGTCGGATCGGCCCGACCGGTGAGGTGACCCGCAGGCCGACACCGGGGGTGACCCGAATCCGCGCGGGTGCGCCGGCGTTCCAGAGCGCGCCGGCGTCGGCAAACACCCCCAGCCGGAACCGGTCGCCCAGAAACGGTGTGGGCAGGCGCAACTCGAGATTGGCGATCCCGATCCGGCTGCCGCCGGTCGCCGCCGGTCGCACCAATGCCATGCTGTCGGGATTGATGCCGCCATCGGGCAGCAGGGCCGTGCGAGGCACCACGTATACCAGCGGGCCCAGCTCGTTGCGGCCGTAGCCGCGCACATCGTTGGAGCCACCGGCATAGAAGCGCTGCTCCGGCGGCACAAAATTGGCCCGACCGCTCTGGAGGTCCACCGTCGGGGCGAACACCGCTCCCGCTTTGGCGTGCGCCACCAGTACCGTACGTCGCGACAGCGGCATGTACCAGGCGCCCTCGGCCACCAGCCGCACGAACTGTGTCAGGCTCGACGACCCCAGATACTTCGACGACAGGGTGGCTTCGAGCGAGAGCGTCGAGCCTCGGCTGGGGTCGAGCACATTGTTGACCCGCTGCCGGGTGGCGCTGGCCGTCAGCGTGACAAGGACCCGGCGCTCGCGCAGTTGCGCCACATCACCGGCGGCGCAGGCGTTGAAGAACTGGCAGAACACCACATCGTTGGCCTGGGTCTGGCCGTAGGAAATCCGATAGCCGAGCGTAATCGGAATCCGTGCGCCGGTCTCGCGAGTCAGCGTAACACCGGCGCCGACCTCCTCGCGCATATACACAGTGAACTCACTGCGCCGTTCACTGAAAAGCGAGAGGGCAAGCGTATTGTCGGGCGACAGGAAACCGGGCCGGCGCAGGGTCACATCCAGACCGTAGTTCGCCAAGCGCGAGCCAACCGAGTCGTCGGCCAGCGGCGAGCAGATCGACCGCTCCAATCCGAGCCCGAACGGTTCCCCCACCCCCAACTTCGACAACCGCCCCGAGACATCCACCACCCGACCGTTCCCGAGGAAATTGCGCGCCGTCCAGCCGGCGCCGGTACGGAAGCAATCGTTTGTCGCAAATCCCACGGCGCCGCGGGCCCGATGCCGCTTGCCTTCGGTCACTCGAACCAGCAGCGGCACAACCGGATCGCCCGCCACAAACCGACTGGTATCGATGCTCACCGCGGCACTGCTGAACAGTTCGGACTGATACAGCGCCCGCTGCGAGCGGTAGAGATCGTCCAATCGGTACGGTGCCCCGGGACGTGCGGTGATGAGTGAGGTGACGAAAGCCGAGTCCACCACGTCGGTGCCGAGAACTGTGATGGCACCAAAGACAGCCGGGCGCCCGGGGTTGGCGATCAGACGCACCTCGGCCTGCCCGGTCAGGCTGTCGATCCGGGTGGCAGTATCGACCACGGCGGTGGGGAAGCCATCGTTGCGGAGGCGGACGGCCAGCGTGTCCATTGTGGCATTGAGGACGTAGCGATTGAAGACATCGCCGACGTCGAGCGGGAGGTCGCGGAGCAGGTGGTCGCGCGCTCCGATCGCATCCAGACCGTCGACGTCGAGGCGTCCCACCCGCAGCGGCTCACCCTCGGTGATCCGGAACGTGACCCAGACCTGATCGGCATCACGTCGGACCGTGGTATCCACCACCACATCGCGGAAGCCGCTGTATTTGTAGAACACTTCAAGGCCCAGCACATCGCGCCGGAACTGATATTCGTTGAAGCGGCGCTCCTCACCGAAGCCCATCCATCGCACCAGCGGATTGCGGACCAGCCAACTCGAATTGGTGGTGGCCACCCGGCTGGCCAGGGTCACGTCGTCGTAGTAGCTGTTCCCCTCGAAGCGGAGCCCGCGCACCACCGGCTGCGTCGACTGACCGGCCAGCGGACTGACCAGAAGGATGAGCAGCGAGACCACGACGATTGACCGCATTCGCTAAATCTGGTTACTTGAAAGGGTTACGCCAACCATGCCCGATCGGACATCCGATGCTGACGCGAGCCACGGTCGGGGCGCTGCTCCTTCTCCTGGGCTGCGGGAGCGGGATTCCGCCCGGCCTCAAGTACTATTTCAACGCCGATCCCCGGTCACTCGATCCGGCGCTGTCCACCGATGTGCCCACCGGCGAGTCGGTCACGCTGGTGTTCGACAACCTGACCCAGTTCGATGCCGATGGCCGCCTGGTTCCCGGGCTGGCCACCCGCTGGTGGCCCAGCCCTGACGGGACGGTCTGGACCTTCAGGCTCCGCCCCGGTGTCACCTTTCACGATGGCCGCCGGCTCGATGTGGCGGCGATTCGCGCCTCGTTCGTCCGGGCGCTCCGGATGCGCGCCGAAGGTGGCCGGGTCTGGCCGCTGCTGCCGATCCACGGGGCCAATGCCGTCGCCGACGGCGATGCCGCCGACCTGATCGGCCTGACCACCCTCGACGATTCGACTATCGCCTTCCACCTCGACGAGCCGCTCAACATCTTCCCCAAGCTGCTGGCGATGCCGGTGGCTGCCATCGTGCCGACGCCCACCGATCCGGACTTCGGCAGTCATCCGATCGGATCGGGGCCCTGGCGCTTCGTGAGCTGGTCGCACGACGACCTGCTGGTCTTCGCCCGGAACGATGCCTGGTGGGGTCCGCCGCCGCTGGCCGATACGCTCCGCATCAGGATCATCCCCGAGGCCTTCACCCGAGCGGCGGAGTACGAGTCGGGCCGACTCTCGGTGGTCGAGGTCCCCTATGGCGAAACGGCCCGCTGGGAGCGCGAGCATCCCGCTGAACTGCAACGCCGCGCATCGATGATCGCGATCTACATCGCGATCAACACCACCCACGGCGCCCTGGCCGACGTTCGGGTACGCCGGGCTCTCAATCACGCAGTGGACATCCCGACCATCGTAGCGCAGGTGATGCAGGGCCGCGGTGTGTCCGCCGCGGGAGCGATCCCGCCGGGCCTCGACGGCAACGATTCCACCCGGGCGCGCTACAGCTACGATCCCGACCTGGCCCGGCGCCTGCTCGCCGAGGCCGGCCACGCCGACGATCTGCATCTCACGCTGTATCGCTCGACCCGAGCCGAGTTCGCTCGCATCGCTCAGGCGGTGCAGGCCGATCTCGCCCGGGTCGGCGTCACGGTCGAGATCGTCGAACGCGATGCCTCCACGGCCCGTGCTGCCGCCCGCCGCGGCGATGCCGATCTCTTCCTGAGCGACTGGTGGGCCGATTACCCCGACGGCGAGAACTTCACATTCCCGCTGTTCCACTCCACCAATGCCGGTACCGGCGGCAACTACGCCTTTCTGAGCGACAGCACCCTCGATGAGCTGCTGGTCGAGGCCCGGACCACACCGGACAGCGCCGCGAAGGTGGCCCTGCTGCGCAACATCGATCAGCGGGTGTTCGACCTGGCGCCGTGGATATTCTGCTGGTTCCCGCTCGACATGTGGGCCATGCGTCCCGAGGTGAGCGGCTGGCGCTATCCGGCGGTCTTCACCGGCCAGCGCTGGACCACTGTCACCATTGACACCGCCGCGGACGGCGACTGATGCTGCGCTACATCGCCCTGCGCCTCGGCCTGCTGGTGCCCACCCTCTTCGGCGTCATGGCCGTCACCTTTGCGCTGCTCTACCTGGCGCCGGGCGATCCGGTGGGCGCCATCGTGGGCGAACGCGCCGATTCGGCCACGGTGGCACGGGTCACCCGCGAACTGCGACTCGACGACCCGCTGCCTCAACGCTTCGCCCGCTACGTCGGCGGCGTGGTACGCGGCGACCTGGGCCGCAGTTACATCACCCGACGTCCGATCGTCGGCGAGCTGGCTGAGCGCTTCCCGGCCACACTCAAGCTGGCGGGCACCGCCATGGTCTTCGGGACCGTGATCGGTCTCGCCATCGGTCTCGTCGGCGCGCTCCGTCCCGACTCCTGGGCCGATCGCCTCACCACGGTCGGTGCCTATCTCGGCATTTCCTTTCCGGTCTACTGGGTCGGCCTGCTGCTGATCCTCACCTTCGCCATGGGCCTGCGCTGGTTTCCGCCCTCCGGCTATGGCGGCCTGCTCTTTCTCGCGCTCCCCGCGGCAACGCTGGGTATGCGCTCGGTGGCCTTCCTGGCGCGGATGACCCGGGCCACGCTCCAGGACGTCCTGGCCAGCGACATGATCCGCACCGCGCGCGCCAAGGGCCTCTCGCCCCGCCGTGTCCTGCTGCGCCACGGCCTCGCCAATGCCCTGTTGCCGATCATTACTGTGGTCGCCCTCGACTTCGGATCGTATCTCACTGGCTCGATCCTCACCGAGACCATCTTCTCCTGGCCGGGAGTCGGGCGCTATGTCCTGACCGCAATCGAGAAGCGCGATTTGCCCGCCATTCAGGGAAGCATTCTCTTTCTCTCGTTCGTGTTCGTCCTCGTCAACCTGCTGGCCGATCTGTGTTATGCGGCCGCCGATCCTCGAGTCGCCTATGATTGACCGCCGCCTCCCGCTGCTGCTCACCCTGATGCTGGCCAGCCCCGGCATGGTCTCGGGACAGAGCCTGGCCGCGCGGCTGAACGCGCGGTTGGACGCGCCAGGACTCGATCATCACCTCTGGGGTGTCGCGGTGAGCGACCTGGCCGGTCATCAGATCTTCGGCCGCAACGCCGAGCGACTGTTTGTGCCCGCCAGCAATACCAAACTGGTGGTGACCACCGTTGCCACAGTACTGCTGGGGCCTGACTTCACGGTCAGGACCTCGCTCTACGGCACCGGCCCGGTCGAACAGGGAGTGCTCGAAGGCGACCTGGTCCTCTATGGCCGCGGCGATCCGACATTCAGCGAGCGCTGCTATCGCAACGATCACGCGATTCCGGGAGCCTGCGATGAGGATCCCGCCGCCAAGTTCCGCGACCTGGCCCGTCAACTGCGTCAGCGCGGCATCCGTCAGATCGCCGGCGACCTGGTGGGCGACGGCTCCTACTTCGACGGCGAGCTGGTCCATCCCGCCTGGGAGACTTACGACCTCAACTGGTGGTACGCCGCGCCGGTCTCGGGGCTGGCGTTCAACGACAATGCCGTCAACATCACCATCGAACGGGCCGATTCAATCGGACGACAGCCGGTCATCACCCTGGCGCCCGACATCGGCTACGCCGGTCTCGAAAATCGTGCAGTCATCAGCTCCGGCGACGGGACCAGCGATTTCGACATCCTGCGCACTCCCGCCACCGACCGCTATGTCGCCACCGGCAGCCTGCCGGTCGGCACGGCCCGCCAGACCGAGTATGCCGCCGTGGCCGACCCCGACCGCTACGCCGCCGCCGCCCTGCGCGAGGCGCTGCGCGATGAGGGCATCGTGGTGCGCGGTGAGGTGCTGTCCACCCTCGATCCGTTCGACTATGGCCTGGCCCGCGGGACGCCGGCTCTCGCCGAAGTGTCATCGCGACCGCTGCGCGACTGGGTCTACCCGATCCTGAATACCTCGCAGAACTGGTTCGCCGATATGCTGCTCAAGCAGCTCGGCAAGCAGCGCGGGGCCGGTGGATCGTGGCGGGACGGGCTGGCCGTGGAGCGCCGCTTCCTGATCGACAGCATCGGAGTCGACAGCACCCAGTTCGCACTCTCCGACGCCTCGGGGCTGGCCTCGAATAACCTGATTTCACCGCGAGCCTTCACCCAGATTCTGAGCTACATTCGCCGTCACCCCGACTACGATTCCTTCGCCCTCGGCCTGCCGCGGAGCGGCGAGCCCGGCTCGCTCCGACGCCGCTTTCTCGATACGCCGCTGGAGGGACGGGTGGTGGCCAAGACCGGATCGATCTCCCGGGTCAATACCCTGAGCGGCTACGTCGAACGAGCCGACGGTACAGTACTGGTCTTCTCGGTTCAGGCCAACCATCACACCCTGGGATCGGCGCGAATGATCGCGGCCATCGATTCGGTGGTCGTGGAGCTGGCCCGACCATGACCATCGCGGAACTTCCCCTCACCGTCGCGATTGTCGGTGCCGGCCCGTCCGGATTCTATGCCGCCGAAGCGCTGCTCAAGGCGCTGGGCGACACTCGCATTGATCTGATCGACCGGCTGCCGACCCCATTCGGATTGGTGCGCGGCGGCGTCGCGCCGGATCATCCCAAGATCAAGTCGGTCACCCGCATCTTCGATCGGATCGCGACCCGACCCAATGTCCGCTACCTCGGCAACGTCGAGGTGGGACGCGATGTCACCCCGGCCGAACTGCATCAGCACTACGACGCAGTGATCTACACCGTCGGTGCCCGCACCGATCGTCGCCTCGGCATCCCCGGCGAAGAGCTGCCCGGCAGTCACGCCGCCACCGAGCTGGTCGGCTGGTACAACGGCCATCCCGACTACCGCGGCGCCAATTTCGACTTCACCCAGTCGGCAGTCGCCGTGGTGGGGCTGGGCAACGTTGCCATGGATGTGACCCGCATCCTGGCCCGCCGCGCCGACGAGCTGGCCGCGACCGATATCGCCGATCACGCGCTCCGCGCCCTGCGCCACACCGCCATCCGGGACATTCACGTCCTCGGTCGGCGCGGACCCGTCCAGGGCGCCTTTACCACGCCCGAGCTGCGTGAGCTGGGTGAACTGGCCGACGTGGACGTCATCGTCGATCCGGCCGATCTGGTGCTGGATCCGGTCAGCCAGGCGCGGCTCGATGGCAGCGACGATCGCAATCTGCGCAAGAACATCGAGGTGCTGCAGGAATGGGCAGCACGGTCCCCGACCGGTGCCCACCGGCGGATCATTTTCCATTTCAACGTGTCGCCGGTGGCGATACTGGGAACCGAACGGGTGACCGGCGTCCAACTGGTGCGCAACCGGCTCGAGCCCGATGGACGCGGCGATGTCCGCGCCGTGCCCACCGGCACCGTAATCGATATTCCGGTGGGGCTGCTGTTCCGCTCGGTCGGCTACCGCGGCCTCGCCATCAACGGCCTGCCCTTCGACGATCAACGCGCCGTGATTCCCAATCACGGCGGCAAGGTGGTCGAGCACACCGGCAGCAGCACCATGCTGCATGGTCACTATGTCGCCGGCTGGATCAAGCGTGGCCCGTCGGGCATCATCGGTACCAACAAGCCCTGCGCCAGCGAAACAGTCGACGGCCTGCTGGCCGACGCCATGTCCGGACGGCTGGCGCCGGCGCCGGATCGCGCAGTCGACCTGGCCACCCGGCTGCGCGACCGGGGCGTCCGACTGACCGACTGGAGCGACTGGCAACGGATCGATGCGGCCGAAGTGGCCCGGGGTGCGGCGCTGGGCAAACCGCG
This sequence comes from uncultured Gemmatimonadales bacterium, assembly GCA_965651715.1. GTDB lineage: Bacteria > Gemmatimonadota > Gemmatimonadetes > Gemmatimonadales > GWC2-71-9 > Palsa-1233. Next base: position 6,402 of record CBFGTB010000055.1, on the reverse strand, counting down.
CGACAAGTTCACCACGATCGACGAGATGCTCGCCGCCGCTGACCCGCACTGAGCGACCACCAGCGGCGACGGCCCGGCGCTGTATCTTCCTCACCATGGCACAGCGCATCTATACCCGGACCGGGGACACCGGCGGCACTGCACTGTTCGGCGGCGGCCGGGTTCCCAAGGACCATCCCCGGGTCACCGCCTACGGCGATGTCGATGAACTCAACTCCGCCCTGGGCGCCGCCCGCGCGGCCGATCCCGATGCCGGGTTCGATCCGCTGCTGGAACAGATTCAGCGCGACCTGTTCTCCATCGGTGGCCACCTGGCCACGCCACAACCCGACAAGGTCCGCGCCGCCCTGGCGCGGGCCGATCTGTCGCCCGACCGGATCGCCGAGTTTGAACGCGCCATCGATGCGGCTGACGACGAATTGCCCCCGCTCAAGGCCTTCATCCTGCCGGGTGGAACGCCCCAGGCCGCGGCGCTCCATCTGGCCCGCACCGTGTGCCGCCGCGCCGAGCGCCAGGTGGTGGCGCTGAGCCACAACGAGGAAGTGCCGCCGCTGTTCCTCAGCTATCTCAATCGCCTGTCGGACCTGCTGTTCACCCTGGCGCGCCTCGCCAATCATCGCGCCGGGGTGTCGGACGTCACCTGGTGAACCGGATCCAGGTTCGGCACGGCTCGACCAGCTACCCCGCCCTTGTCGGCGCCGGGGCGCGCGAACATGTCGCGGCACTGGTCCAGGAACACGCCCCGGCACATCGGGTGCTGGTGATCGCCGACGCCACGGTCAGCGCCGCCTGGCCCGACATCCTCCCCGACTGGCCGCGATTGCTGGTGGCCGGCGGCGAAGCGGCCAAGACCCGTGACACCTGGCAGCAGCTCACCGATCAGATGCTGAGCAGTGGGGCCGACCGCCGCACCCTGATCGTGGCACTGGGCGGCGGCGTGACCACCGATCTGGCCGGCTTCGTGGCCGCGACCTACCAGCGGGGCATTCCCTGGATCGCAGTACCCACCACCACACTGGCCATGTGCGATGCGGCGATCGGCGGCAAGACGGGAGTCGATACCCCGCTGGGGAAGAATCTGGTCGGTGCCTTTCATCAGCCGCGCGCCGTGGTCGCCGACACCGACCTGCTGAGCAGCCTGCCCGATCCCATCTACCGTTCGGGCCTGGCCGAGGCCGTCAAACACGCCGCCATCCATGACGCCGCCCACTGGCGCTGGCTGGAACATCAGGCCGATCAGATCCTGGCCCGCGACACCACGGCCCTGGGCTGCCTGATCGCCGACTCGATCCGCATCAAGGCCGCCGTTGTTGCAGCCGACGAACGCGAAGCGGGTCGTCGCGCCATTCTCAACGCCGGTCACACCCTGGGTCACGCCCTGGAACAGGCCAGCGACTACCAGCTCTCCCATGGCGATGCCGTGGCGCTCGGCCTGCTGCTCGAAGCCCGCATCGGCGAGGCCCTCGGGGTGACGACACCCGGCACCGCCCAGCAGATCGCCTCACTCCATCAGCGGTTCGGTCTGCCGATACTGCTACCCGACCGGATCGATCGCGATCGGGTGCACGCCGCGATGCAACACGACAAGAAGAATCGCGATGGCCAGATCCACGCGGCTCTCCTGGCGCGCATCGGCAGCGTCGCCGGCAGCGACGCCACCGGCTGGACCACGCCACTCGCTCTCGACCTGATCGACAGCGTGCTCTGACTGGCGGTTCTCCACAGTCATCCACACCCGACGGTCGGGCCACCCCATAAGCCAATAGCACTTAGCGAATTCATCAACGCCGGTGGATAATCAGGCTGTGGAAAATGTGCTGAAACGGGCCAAGTGATTACACTCTAAGTTGTTGTCATGTCGATAGTTACAGGGACATGGCAGACCCTTGACAGGCGGTCGTGAATTGCCATCTTGCGAGCATCTCCAGCACCATTTCAACGCAATTCACCATGCCCGGGGAACCCATGCCTCGTCGCCGGACCAATGCGAGTACCGCGCATCTTCTGCCCGCCCCGCCGCTGGCGGGCGAGTCGTTCGAGCAGTATCTCCGCGACATTCGCGACTTGCCGATGCTCACCGATCGGGACGAGGAACGGGAGGTGGCGCGCCGCGCCCGCGACGGCGATCCCGAGGCGGTCGAACGACTGGTCACGGCCAACCTCCGCTTCGTGATCTCCTTCGTCAAGCGCTATCAGGGTCACGGCCTGGAGCTGTCGGAACTGGTTGCGATCGGCAATGACGGCCTGCTCCGCGCGGTGCGCAAGTTCGACCCCGATCGGGGCGTGAAGTTCATTTCGTATGCGGTCTGGTGGGTGCGTCAGGCTGTGCTCAAGGCGCTGGCCGAGCAAACCCGCACTGTCCGCTTCCCGCTCAACCGCAACACCGCGATGGTCCGCTTTGCCAAGGCGCAGGGGCTGTTGGCTCAGGAACTGGGCCGCACCCCCACCGACCAGGAGCTGGCCACCGCGTTGCAGCAGTCGGTTGAGGAAATTCGCGCCGCCCGTCGCTTGTTCGTCACCGAGGTGTCGCTCGACGCACCGGTTGACAGCGGCGACAGCCGCGCCACCACACTGGGCGAGCGCCTGCCGGTGGGCGATGTGGCCGAGATCGAACAGCGCACCGACATGACACTGCGGCGTGACTTCCTCGACCGATTGTTCCGGCAGTATCTCACGCCGCGCGAGCGCCGGATCCTCTCGCTCTATTATGGTCTCGATCCCAGTGGCGAGACCTACACGCTGGAACAGATCGGTCATGCCCTCGGCGTGACGCGCGAGCGCATCCGTCAGCTTCGCGAACGAGCCTTCACCAAGCTGCGTGAATGCCCCGAAGTGCAGCATCTGGGGGAGTTCCGAGCCGCCTGATCGAATCGGTGTAGACTTCCGGCATGGCTACACCTCATTCCGATTGGGTCGCGACAGTGGCCGACATTGCCCGGCTCGACAACGGCCGCTACGCCATCCCCGTCAGCCAGCGCTGCATTCATATCGCCGGCCCCCAGGCCTTGGCCTGCTTGCAGGGCATTCTCACCAACGACATCGCGTCGCTCGCGCCGGGCGCGATGCGCCACGCGGCGGTGCTGACAGCCAAGGGCATGATCATCACGCCACTGTGGTGTGCCCGCGACGGCGAGGGGTACACGCTGATCGTTCCCGCCGCAGGTGAGACGCCGCTGCGCGAGCTGCTGGCGCGAAGTTTTCCGCCCCGCCTCGCCCGGGTCATCGACCAACCGGTCGGCACGCTGTACTGGTTGCGGGGCGACGTCATGCCGGAGGGCGACAACATCTTTCGCGCTGACGGCCCCGCTCCCTGTGCCGCAATCGCCCGCTCTGCCGAGACCGACGCGCCGCCGAAGGGATTCACGCTGCTGGCCCCGTGGTACGCCGATGTGCTGGCCCTGATGGCCGGATGGCCGATACTGGGGCGTGAGATCGACGAGCGCACCCTGATTCAGGAGGTACGCTTTGACGAGTGGGAAAGCGTGAGCTACACCAAGGGATGTTACGTCGGTCAGGAAACCGTCGCGCGGCTACACTTTCGCGGCCACGCCAACCGCACGCTGCGAGCACTGCTCGGCAACGGAGCACCGCCGACTGATGACACCGTGCAGGGCCCCGATGGCAAGCCCGTCGGGCACTTCGGTTCGCTCGGCGTGGTTGACGAGCATTGGATCGCGGCCTGTCGACTGCGCCGCGAAGTGGCGACCGGCGACACCGTCACTGTTGCCGGCTGCCAGGCGCGGGTTCACGACTTCCCGATCACGCTCGCACAGATCACCGGAGAACACTGACGCCCCGATCACACAGCGGTGACCGGGGCGTCGCGGTGTCGGGCACAACCCCGATTACATCGCGTGCGAGCTGTCGTCCATCGCGGCGGTGCCGCTGTCGGGCGTAACCATCGCACCACTGTCGTTGGTCACCGTCGGCGCAGCCGTCTCGACCGGGGCCGTGGTGGTCTCGGGTGCCTGAGTGTCAGCCGTCTTCTCGCCGCATGCTGCCACGACGGCCACCACGGCGGCCATCATCACAATCTTCCGCATCGCCTCTCCCTGTGAGTAGTTGGATTTGGTGTCCGTCGCACATGCCGTTTGCCGGCCGGAGTCGCCCGATACACCGGGACTCAAGTTAGGGCCTGACCGAACGCTGTCAAGCGGCGTAACAGTCGGTCCCGACATCACTTCCGCCTGTCATGCCCGAACATTCACCGAATCTGTACCGGCCTGACCGACCGGTTTCATCCATCAGTCGACCCGGCCGACTCACGGCGTCAGCGCCTCGGCGGCTGCCAGAACGAGGCGAGCGGCGCGGTCCAGACCCAGCCAGCCGGTATTCAGGGTGAGGTGGTAGTTGTGGGCATCTTCCCAGGTGCGATCGTACCACTCACGGTGGTAGCGCGACCGATTGGCGTCCACCAGCTTGAGCCGCTTGTGCGCCTCGTCGATGTCGATGCCTTCGCGCACCGCGACCACCTGGGCGCGGTGGTCAGCCGGCGCCACAAGACGGACATGGAGCGCATCGTCTCGTCGCCCCAGCACCGCAACAGCGGCCCGGCCCACCATCACGACATCTCCCTCCGAACAGGCATCGGCCACCACCTGCTCGGTCACCTTGACCAGATGCGCCTCGGCCTCCTCAGGCACCACGCGCCCGGCCACGCCGATCAGTTCGGGAGTGGCGCGCGCCAGCGCCCGGGCCAGCCGTTCGATGAACGACGGCCCCCGCTCCTCCAGCCGCGCCACGTAGGCCGTCGACACGCCGGCCATGGCTGCCACCTGCTCCACCAGCTCGTTGTCGACCAGCCGCCAGCGCAACTGATCGGCGACCAGTCGCGCCACCGAGGAGCCGCCAGCTCCGTATTCGCGGGAAATCGTGATGACCATCTACTCCTCCGTTGCCTGCAGCAGGCGTCGCCGAAAGAACAGTACCCCCACCAGCGAGATCAGACCGTTGCTGGCGATGGCGGCGCGGGTCCCCAGTTGCTCGGCCACCCAGCCGGCCTGGAACGCCCCGATCGGCGCCAGCCCCAACACCACAAACGAATACACCGCCATCACCCGTCCGCGCATTTCGGCAGTCGCCTCGAGTTGAAGCGACGTGGCTGTGGCAATGCCGTTGGTGGCCATGGCGGCCCCGACCACCGCCAGACAGACCAGCGCCGGTGTCATCCCGTCCAGCATCGCCAGCAGCAGCGTGGCAGCCGCCAGAACAGTCGCGCCCACCGAGGCCATCCGACTGCGTGGCACCCGTCGCCCGAATCCGCCGACGATGATCGCGCCGAACGCCGCTCCCACCCCGATGGCCGAGGTCAGGGCGCCGTACCCTGACGCGTCGGTACCCAGAATATCGCGGGCGTAGACCGGCAGAATCGGAATGAAACTGATCGCAAAGATTGATACCACCATCATCTGCGCGGTCAAGGCCGCCAGGGTGGGGCGCGATCTGATGAAATGCATCCCGGTAAACACCGACGGACGTTTGGGCGATCTCACCACTTCGGCGCGATGCTCGATCCGGTAGAGTCCCACCAACACCGCGATGTAGCTCAGGGCATTCACCGCGAAACACGCTCCCGGCCCTGCCACAGCCAACAGCACGCCCGAGATGGCCGGACCGAGCACCCGGGCGAGATTGTAGATGGTCGAGTTGAGTGCCGCCGCACTGACCAGGTCGTCATGCGGCACCAGCTCGACAAGGTATGACTGGCGGGCCGGAACTTCGAACGCCGTCGCCAGGCCGCCGATGAAGGCGAACAACCAGACCAGGTGGACCGTGATATGGCCACTGAGGGTGAAGCCGGCGAGCAGCGAGGCATTCACCAGCATGATCGATTGCAGGCCGATGATATAGCGCCGCTTATCGACCCGGTCGGCCACCACGCCGCCGTACAACGTGAAGGCCAGGATGGGGAGCGTATTGAGGGTGGTGACCAGGCCGACCGCGAACGGCGATCCGGTCAGGGTGAGGACCAGCCACCCTTCGGCGATGGTCTGCATCCAGGTGCCGACCAACGATACGGCCTGACCGCTGGCGAAGCGGGTGAAATCGCGGTGCCTGAGCGCCCGAAAGGGGCCGTGGGATGCGGCGTCCCTCATCTGGCCCGCCAGGGCCGTAAGGCGCAGTCGGAGGTCTGGCACGGATGGAATCTATCCGCTCGCCCGCCCGCTCTCGCCGGACTGCACAGTCACGGCGGCGTCCGACGCCCCATGGCGTGATTGACAGACTTGAGCGATAATCTGAGAGGTTCCGGCAGCAGGTACGCGGGGATCCGTTCGATCGGAGAACCGGGCCTGCGTCAGCAACCTCGCAGCAGGTTTCCACAACCCGGCAGGGAATCCATCATGCGCACACCGTCGATCGGAAAGTCGTTGCTCGCCGCCTGCTGCTTTCTGCTGTATTGGG
>CBFGTB010000054.1:0-14925 GCA_965651715.1 uncultured Gemmatimonadales bacterium | reverse complement strand
TATGCGCGCGGCGGCAAGATCGGCCTGTTCGGCGGCGCCGGCGTCGGCAAGACCGTGCTCATCCAGGAGCTCATCAACAACATCGCCAAGGCGCACGGCGGCTATTCCGTGTTCGCCGGCGTCGGCGAGCGCACCCGCGAGGGTAACGACCTCTACCACGAGTTCATCGAATCGGGCGTCAACCAGGACCCGAAGAAGAACAACGGCTCGACCGCCGGCTCGAAGTGCGCGCTGGTGTTCGGCCAGATGAACGAGCCGCCGGGCGCGCGCGCGCGCGTCGCGCTTTCCGGCCTCACGGTGGCGGAATACTTCCGCGACCAGGGCCAGGACGTGCTCTTCTTCGTCGACAACATCTTCCGCTTCACCCAGGCCGGCTCCGAGCTCTCGGCGCTGCTCGGGCGCATCCCCTCGGCGGTGGGCTACCAGCCGACGCTCGCCACCGACATGGGGGCGCTGCAGGAGCGCATCACGACCACCCAGAAGGGCTCGATCACCTCGGTGCAGGCGATCTACGTGCCGGCCGACGACCTCACCGACCCGGCGCCGGCCACCGCGTTCGCCCACCTCGATGCGACGGTGGTGCTGTCGCGGGCGATTTCGGAGAAGGGCATTTATCCCGCCGTCGATCCGCTCGATTCGACCTCGCGGATTCTGGCGCCGCAGTTCCTCGGCCAGCGCCACTACGATGTGGCGATCGGTCTGCAGCGCACCTTGCAGCGCTACAAGGCCCTCCAGGACATCATCGCGATCCTCGGCATGGACGAACTGTCGGAGGAGGACAAGCTGGTGGTGGGCCGGGCGCGTCGGTTGGAGCGGTTCCTGTCGCAGCCGTTCGACGTGGCTGAACAGTTCACCGGCTTCCCCGGCAAGTACGTCAAGCTGGAGGAGACCATCGAATCGTTCGAGCGGGTGCTCTCCGGTGAATTCGATCAGTTGCCCGAGCAGGCGTTCTACATGCAGGGCGGCATCGAGGATGTGATCAAGCGGGCTCGGGAGCTGCAGGGCTGATGCGGGTCACCGTCATCTCGCCCGAGGCGGCGGTGTTCGACGGCGAGGCGGAGGCCCTCCGGGCCCCCGCCTTCGACGGCGATATCGGCATTCTGCCCAATCACGCACCGCTGATGACGACGCTCGGCACCGGGGTGCTGCGGATTACCACCAGTACCGGATTGCGCACCTTTCGTGTGCAAGGCGGCTTCCTTCAGGTCGTCAAGAACAGCGTCCGCGTTCTTGCCGAATCCGTTGAGGGAGTCACGCCATGATCCGCCGCCCAGCCGCGCCCCTGCTCGCGCTCCTGTTGCTGGTTGCCGCCGTCCCCGTCACTGCTCAGAGTACGGGGACGCCGGTTTATCAGGCCCCCTATCGTGCCTTTGCCCAGAGTGAGATCGGATTGTCGCTCTCGGATCCGGGGCCGGGCTTCGCCCTCGAAGGGTCGTACCGCACCGGGATCTCCCAGACGATGGACCTGGGACTCCGGGCCGGATTCGCCGATGGCGGGCACAGCAGTACTGCGCTCCTGGTCGGTGGAGATTTCCGGGCGCGGGTGCTCGATCACAGCGATGCGTTTCCGCTCGATGGGTCGTTCACCCTGGGACTCGGCATCGCCAGCAGCGACGGCTACACCGTGGGGTATCTCCCGATCGGCTTCAGCATGGGACGGCGGGTGCTGGTCGAGGGCAGTTCGGTGTCGCTGGTGCCCTATGTGCAGCCTGTGATCACGCCGCGCTTCGGTGACGCCGATGGCAGCGACTTCTCGCTCGGCTTCGGGCTCGACGCGCGGATCAATCCGCGACTCGATGTCCGTTTCAGCGCGGCAATTGGCGACCGCGACGGAATCGGATTCACCGTCGCGTTTCTGCGGTGAGGAGGAGTGTGGTGATGATGTCCCGTTCCCTGACGCGTCTGCTGCTGGCGCTGACGATCCTGCCCGCCGCTGTCGCCGCTCAGGCGCGCGGCCTGCCGGTGGTAGCCAGCGGCGTGGTCAGCGGCCAGATGATCGGGGCCGATGTCGGGATTGCCAATGATGCGGCCGGGGGATCGACAACAGTCGGGGCGCATGTGGCCACCGGCCTGGGGCCGCTGTCATTGAGTGCGATGGTCTCGCGCGGTGCCCCGGTTTCGGGGGCCGATGCCGTCTGGTCACCCGGTGCCTCGGCGGCGCTGGCGATCTTCGGTGGCCCACTGGTGCCGTTCCGTGTGACGCTGGGTGCCGGGGTGGCCGGTTGGGATCAGGGCGTGGTCAGTCACCTCCACGTGCCGGTGATGCTGGGCTTCGCCGCGACAATCCCCAACCCGGCCTTCGCCATTCGCCCCTGGCTGGCGCCACGCGTCAGTATCCATCGCCAGAGCTTCCAGTCGGTGTCGAGCAGCGATTCCCACTTCGGTCTGAGCGGCGGAATTGATCTGGCCTTTCTGAACGGCCTGGTGCTGCGGGCGAGCTACGATCGCGAGTTCAGCGATGGTGCCACGCCCGGCATTCTGGGTCTCGGCTTTTCCTACGCCGTCGGTCGCCGCTGAACTGTTCGGCGCGGCACCCGGTACCCTCGATAAACTCCACCCCCGGACGGATCGGCGTCAGCGCCCGGGGGCCTGCCACAGCCGAGCCGCTTCGGTGACGGCGGCGCGCACCGCGACGGCATTGACGCTGACGCTGTCGCGCGCACGCAGCGCGGCACCCAGCCCGCTGGGTTCACTCCGATAGGGAACCTGGGCCAGCGCTTCGGCCGTCGACCAGGCATAGGCGCGTTCCCCGATCCCGGTTCCGGTCGCGACCTGGTCTGCGTCGGCGATCAGCAACGCCACCTGTGAGTCGTAGGTGGCCCGGGCTGCGGCCGCCACGCCACTGGTATCCATGCCCGCCCACAGTTCCCGGATCAGTTCCCGCCGCCCCGCGGCACGGGCGACATCGACCAAGGCACTGTCGGAAGAACCGACCTGCGCCGCCCGAGCCGCCGGTGGGATGGTGCGGATCCATTCGAGCGCTTCGGCGGGCGTGGTGGCGCCGCCGTCCCACGTGGCGATCGGTGCGTCGCCGGTGATCATGCCGGGATCGACAAACGCCAGACGCAAACGAGCGGCGACGTCGGCCGGTATCGCAAAGTGGCGGGCGGTCAGCAGGGAATCGATCATCGCCTCGTCGGCCCGCTGCTGGAGCGCTCCTCGGAGCCAGGTCGCCAGCGCCGGATCGGCTGCGGGCCGGGGAACCCGATAGAAGATCTGAACCATCCCCTGGGTGAGCAGCGGCAGCGAAATCTCGCCGCCACTCAGGTCCCAGATCCGCGCCGCCAGAGCGGGCGGCAGTTCACCGTGGCCGGCGGCCGGCAGATCGCTGATTGTCAGATGGGTCCGGTCGGCATCGGCGAGCTGGTCGATCTGCTCGGTCGGAGAAGTCCGCGCGGCCAGTGCCGCGTCGCGGAGTTGGCTGAGCGTCTTCGCCGCCTCGACTTGCGCCGCGCTGTCGCCGGGAGGAATCGCGATGCTGTACAACCTGAAGACCCGCACATCGTTGCGTCGCCCCACCGAGTCGATTTCGGCTGCCGTCGGCTGCCGGGCGGTGACGCGGCGCGCGGCACTCCGTCGCGCGACGATGCTGTCCTGACGACTCTGCGCCGTGGCGGCTGTCGCCACGGGTTCGCTGTGGAGCTGATCCAGATGACTGAGCACCAGCGCGTGGTCGATCCAGACCGATGTCAGTCCGAACGCCAACGGGGCAGTGGGGGTGACCGGTGCATGGGTGAGCAATGTCGTCAGTTGGCCGACCGTCAGTGTCGCGCTGCCGACGCTGGCCGCGACGGTGGATTCGGATACGCCGGCCGTGCCACCGCAGCCGACCGAGGCCGCAAGCAACAGGGTGAGGGCGAGGTGCGAAGTCGGCTGACGCATGGCGAAGTCCTCAGGGCGAGTGGCTGTCGGTAATGCCTAAGAATAGTGTGACCGGGTCGCTCACCGGACCCGCAATGCCGATCATGACTGTCGGTTGGCTACGTCACGCAGCACGGCGGCGGTCCGACCGGCTGCGCCGCGATCCGGCTCCAGCGCCGTTCGCGCCGCACTGCCGCGACGGGTCCGATCTGAGGGATCGGCCAGCCAGGTGGTCCATTGAGTGGCCAATGCGCCGGCGGGATCATGTTCCGGCAGCCGAATCAGAGCGCCGGCGTCGGCGAGCAGTGCTGCATCGCGCAGGCCGCGGTCATGGGGGCCGATCATGATCGGCACGCCATGGGCCGCCGGTTCGAGCACCGAATGGACCCCGCGATGTCCAAAGCCACCGCCGACGTAGGCGATGCTCGCCCGACCGTAGAGTGCAGCAAGCACTCCGATGCGGTTGACGACCACCAGCGGAGCGGCGTCGGCGCCGGTGTCGTCGTCACGCAGCGGGACCGGAAGACCGAATGATGCAGCCTGCGCCGCGATCGCCGCAGGCACGTCGGAAGCGGGCTGATGGGGAACCAGCCAGAGCCGGGCCTCGGGCCGCCGACTGAGGACCCGGGCAAACGCCTCAAGCAGGACGGCCTCGTCGCCTCGCCAGGTGCTGCCGGCGACCAGCAGAGCGGGATCCTGCGGCGAACCTGGGGCGGCTGACATCTGGCGTTGCAGCACGCTGTCCACCCGCGGGTCACCCGTGACGGTGAGTGCCGCGGCCGGCCCACCCAGTTCCACCACCCGGGCACCGTCGGCGGCGGTGATCGCGGCCACTGCCGCCAACGCTCGGTAGCCGGGCTGCCCCACCCAGCGAGCGAGTCTGTGGCGCCGGCTGCTGGCGGGATCCACTGTGGCGGCGATCAGCGCGACGACCGCACCGCCGCGGGCCGCAGCCGTGGCCAGCTCGGGCCAGACATCCAGCTTGGTGAACACCAGCAGATCGGGACGCAAGGCCGCGAGCGTGGCAGCGACGTCAGCGCGACGATCATAGGGCGAGTAGCCGGCGACATCAGCGTCGAGCTGATCGGCGATCCGTTCGGCCGAGGGAGAAAAGTGGCTCGCGACGACCTGCCAGTCGGGGTGTTCGGCGCGGAAGGCCGCGATGACTGCGGCAGCCTGGAGCGACTCGCCCACCGATGCCGCATGGAACCACGCCAATCGGCGGGCCGGGTCGCGGTGATCGCGGGCCCAGTGACCAAAATGTCGTGCAGCATCGATGCGGCCCCGATGTCCCCGACGCGCATCAGGATCGCGCAGCAGCAGACCCGCCAGCGGGACGGCCACGGCGGCGACTGTGCGGTAGCCCCGAACCGGGCGGAGTGTTGCGGGCTCAGCCATACGTTGCGACCATGCAACGTTGGAGCGAGCCGGGGGAGCTAGCTTCCATCTGATGACCCGACGCGACTATTGCGAGGCCTCGCGGCAGCCGCGTTACTCGCTGGTGTTCGCGGCCCCGCTGCTGCTGCTCTATGAAGCGCTGGCGGCGTCGGTCGGCAGCGGATCGGGCGTGCGCAACGGGGCCGACGTCCTGCTCAAGTCGCTGTTTGTCGCGCTGGGAGGCCATCGCGGCCTGCTGCTGTTCAACCTGGTGTTGGCGGCGGTCGCCGTGGGATGGATCGTGCGCGACTGGCGCCGCCATCCGGGCCGCCTGGTGCCGGGAATCTTCGGCGGCATGCTGGTCGAGTCGCTGGCGCTGGCCGTGCTGGTCGGGGTGGTGGTGGGTCGGCTCACCCGGATGCTGTTGCCGCAGTTGAGTCTCAGCGGCGGCCTGGCGAGTTTCGATTTCCCGACCCAGATCATGCTCTCGCTCGGCGCCGGCATCTACGAGGAACTGCTGTTCCGGGTGCTGCTGGTGGGCGGGCTGGCTCTGGCCGCGCGGCGGCTGTGGGGCTGGCCGGCGAAGCGGTCCAATCTGACAGCCTGCGTGGTCGGTGCGCTGATCTTCGCCGGCTTCCACTACATCGGCCCCTACGGCGATCCCTTCCAACTGGCATCGTTCGTGTTTCGCACCATCGCGGGGATGGTCTTCAGCGCACTGTATCTGCTGCGCGGCTTCGGGATCACGGCCTGGACTCATGCGCTCTACGACGTGCTGATCACGGTGGCCGGATGAGGGCGCACTCAGCGCTGCTGCTTGGCCGCGACTATCGAATCGAGCACGTGGCGGAACGCGGTCAGCGGCTGGGCGCCAACCATCATGCCCCCCTCGATATAGAAGCTGGGTGTGCTGCCCGCTCCCGATTTGGCGGCACCCAGGGCATCGTCGCGAATCGCTGCCACTGTGGCGCGACTGGTGAGGCAGTCCATGGTCTTGTCGCGGTCGAGGCCCAACGAACTGATCTGGGCCACGAAGAAGGCGGCCGGATTCTCCAGCGGGGCCCAGCGGTCCTGCATGGCGTAAAGGCGATCGTGGGCGGGCCAGAACTTCTTCTGCCGCGCGGCGCACATCGCGAACTCCGCGGCGGCGACCGCATTGGGGTGAAGATCTGTCAGCGGAAAATTGACGAAGATCCAGCGGACCTTGCCGGTCTCGATATACTCGGCTTTGATAGTGGGGAAGGTCTGGGTGGCGAAGTTCCGGCAGTAGGGGCACTGGAAATCGCTCATCTCGTAGACCGTGACCGGAGCTGTGCTGCGGCCCAGGGTCCGGTCGGCAACGTTGTCCTGGGCGGCCAGTGGCATCACGGCACACAGGGCCCAGGCGAGGGTGAACGGGAAACGTGAACGCACCGGGACTCCGGGTCGGGGATAGATTTCGCCTCATGCACCATTGCGAGCGGCGGCGGTCGGGGTGGCGACTCCGGACCGCGATCGGCATCAAAGTTATGGCGGCGGCGCTGGCTCTCCAACTGGCGGCGCTGCCGCTGGCGGCCCAGAGCGGCATCGCGGCGCTGTTTCCCGAGCGCCCGACCGGCTGGGTGACCGACCAGGCGGGGATCCTCGATCCGGCTGTCCGCCAGCGGGTTGAGGATCGGCTGCTCAGGCTCAAAGACTCGACCGGCGGGGAGATCGCTGTCGTCACCCTGCCGACCATTGACGACTACGCGCCGGTGGATGTCGCCACCGAAATCGGGCGCCGCTGGGGAGTCGGCGGTGCCTATGAGATCGGCGATCCCCGGCGCAATGCGGCAGCGGTGCTGCTGCTGGTGCCGCGCACCGACGATCACCGCGGCCAGGTATTTATCGGCAGCGGCGATGGGGCCGAAGGATTTCTGACCGATGCCCGCGCGGGGCGGATTCGCGACGCGATGTTGCCCGATCTGCGCGAGGAGAACTACAGCCGGGCTGTGGACGTCGGCACGACGCTGCTGACCGACCTGTTTGCGCGCGAACTGGGTTCCACCGACAGCGCGCTGGTGCGCGCCACGCCGGAGCGCGAGCGCGGTACCGGAGCCGCTGTGCTGGTCCTGGCCATCATCATCGTCGTTGCGATGATTGCCGCGTTTGCCGATGCCCGCGGTGGCGGACCGCCGGGTGCGGGCTCGGGGCGAGGCGGATGGCGGCGTTCCTCCAACATGGGTCCGATCATCTGGGGCGGCATGACCGGCTTCGGTGGCGGGCGCTCCGGTGGAGGCGGCTTCGGCGGGGGCGGATTCGGTGGTTTTGGAGGCGGTGGCGGATTCAGCGGCGGTGGCGCCGGGGGGAGCTTTTAATGCAGGACCAGACCAGCGCGCTCGAGACGGCACTCGCCGAACTGGTGGCCGCAGTGCAGCGCGAGATCGGCCCGGCCTTCGCCGCGGTGCTCTACGGATCGGCGGCTCGCGGCGACTGGAGTCCGGGGACGTCAGACGTCAACCTGCTGGTGGTGGTCGACGATCCCACCCCGGCGTCGCTGGTGCGACTGTCACCCGCGATCCGGACCTGGCACGAACGCGGCTTCACGCCCCCGCTGCTGGTGGGGCGGGAGGAATGGCGCCGGGCCACCGATGTCTTTCCGATCGAGATCACCGACATGCAACTGAGTCACCGGACCGTGGCAGGTGAGGATCCGGTGACGGCACTTGTCGTGGCGGACCACGACCTGCGCCGGGCGCTCGAGGCGGCGTTTCGCGGCAAGCTGATCCGGCTGCGCCAGGCGTATCTGCGCTTTGCTGACCAACCGGCGATCCTTGCCGGATTCGCCAGCGCCATGGCATCTGAGCTGTTGGTCCTGCTGCGGGCGACCACCCGCCTGCTGGGCCGCGAGGTTCAGGTCGATCCGGGAGCGACCATCAGCGGCCTCGAGGATATTCTTGGCGACAGCAGCCATGCGGTCCGGGAAGTCGTCGCTCGGCGGCGGGTGCCGGAGTGGTCCTGCGATGGAGCGCTCTTTGCCGGCTGCCTCGATGCCGTGGCGCGTCTGATTCACGTTGTTGACACTCACCCTACCCACGGAGCTGACTGATGCGGATCGCTCGAATCGCCGTGATCGCCCTGATGGTTCCCGCCCTGACCAGCGGCTGCGGCTACAATGCGCTTCAGGGCCTCGATGAACAGGTCAATCGTGCCCAGTCCGACATCGAGACCCAGTTGCAGCGCCGGGCCGATCTGGTGCCCAATCTTGTGGCGACGGTCAAGGGCGTGGCCAAGCAGGAGAGCACTGTGTTCATCGGCGTCACCGAAGCCCGCAGCCGGGTGACCAGTGCTGTGGCCTCAGGCGACCTGGGCGACATGGCCGCGGCCAATACCGCGCTCAGCGGGTCGCTGTCGCGCCTGATTGCCGTGGCCGAAGCCTATCCCGAGCTGAAGAGCAGCGCCAACTTCACCCAGCTTCAGGATCAGTTGGAAGGCACTGAGAATCGGATCGGAACCGCTCGGCGCGATTACAACGCGGCGGTGGAACAGTTCAACGGCAAGATTCGGAAGTTCCCCACCAATCTGACGGCCAAGCTGTTCGGCCTGGGTACGCCGCGGGAATACTTCGAGGCCGAAGCCGGATCCGAGCAGGCGCCCGAGGTCAACTTCTAGCGGCACCCCGCGTCAGGACTCGGTCGAGTCCTGTCGCGGGAAGAGGTTCTCCGGCTTACGGACCGTGCTGCCCTCGATCGCCGGCACATCGACCCGGTGCCAGGCATTGTCAGGACCGCCGGGCTGGCCCAATGCCTCCCAGAGCAGGGCGGCCTTCTCGGGCATGAACGGTGCGCTCATCACGGCCAGACGAAGCAGCGCGCGCGCCAGGGCGGCGAGCGCCGTATCGAGGCCGGCGTCATCGCCGGCCTTGGCCAGTGCCCACGGGGCGGCAGTCGACACGTAGCCATCGGCGGCGCTCACCAGCCGATCAATCGCCGCCGCCCCGCCGCGCAGGTCCAGCGCGGTCATGGCGGTGAGATACTCGGCCGCGATGGCATCGGCGGCGTCGTCGAGCGCGGTGCGCGGCGCCGTTGTCGCGACGGCACCGCCGCGATACTTGACCAGCATGGCGGTGACCCGCGACGCGAGATTCCCCAGTCCGCCGGCCAGATCGCTGTTGTAGCGGGCATCGAACCGCTCGAATGAGAAGTCACCGTCGGCCTCGAAACCCACCTCGCGCATCAAAAACCAGCGCAGCGGATCGGCGCCGTAGCGCGCGATGACGTCGTCGAGCGCCACACTCACGCCCTCCGACTTGCTCACCTTGGCACCGCCCCACTGGACGTAGCCGTGGGCCCAGACCAGGCGGGGCAACTCCAGCCCGGCGGCGAGCAGCATGGCCGGCCAGATGATGCAGTGGAAGCGGGTGATCCCCTTGCCGACCACGTGGAGGTCGGCCGGCCAGAGCCGCTGCCAGCCCTCGCCGGGATAGCCGGTGGCGCTGAGATAGTTGATCAACGCATCGAACCAGACGTACACCGTCTCATCGTCGCCGCCGGGGAAGGGAATTCCCCAGGGCAGTCGGGCCCGCGAGATGGAAATGTCCTGCAACCCGGCGCGAAGCACGCTCAGGATCTCATTGCGGCGGATGGCCGGCTCGACCCGGAACTCACCCGATTCGATAAGATGCAGCACCTGGTCCTGCCAGGCGCTGAGCCGGAAGAAGGTGTTGCGCTCGCGGGTCGGTACCAGATCCCGCGAGGGATGCTCGGCGCAGCGGCCGTCGACAATCTGACTCTCGGCTTTGAACTCCTCACATCCGACGCAGTAGAGGCCCTGGTACTCGCCGACATACAGATGGTCGGGATGATTGGCGCGAATCCGTTCGATAAACGATCCGACGGCGCGGGCGTGGCGCGGCTGGGTGGTCCGGATCCAGTCGTCGTGGGAACAGTTGAGAGCGCGCCAGGTGCTCTCAAAGCGCGAGGAGATGCGATCGAGCCAGACCGCCGGCGTGTTGCCTTCGGCGGTGGCCGCCTGATAGACCTTCTGACCGTGCTCGTCCATTCCCATGACGAAATGGACCTGCTCGCCGCGCAGCCGATGCCAGCGGGCGATCACATCGGCGCCGACCTTTTCCAGCGCATGGCCCAGGTGGGGTTCGCCGTTGGCGTAGTCAATGGCGGTGGTGAGGTAGTAGGGCCGGCGGGTCATGACTGTTCCTGACGGGAGGCCGCCGCGCGGACTTCGGCGCGGTAGTCGCCCAGGGTGAGAGTGCGGCTGTCCTGACCCGGAGCACGCAATGTCACCCGTTCCCGCAGGATATCGACGGCGATGACCTTCTCGGCGCCCTGCAGGGTGGTGACGGTGCGGCCTTCCTTGGGAAAGCGCTTGCGGGCATCGAGATAGAACTGATGCTCGTACTTGAGGCAGCAGAGCAGGCGGCCACAGCCGCCGCTGATCTGGGCCGGGTTGAGCGAGAGACGCTGATCCTTGGCCAGGCCGAGATTGACCGGACCCGGTTCGTGCAGCCAGGTGCTGCAACAGAACTCGCGGCCGCATCGTCCCAGGCCGCCCAGCCGTGCCGCCTCGTCGCGCACGCCGATCTGGCGCAGCTCGATCCGGGTATGGTAGCGCCGCGCCAATTCGCGCACCAGCGCGCGAAAATCGACGCGATGATCGGCGGTGAAGTAAATGGTCAGGTGCTGGCGATCCCACTGCCATTCGGTATCGGAGATCCGCATGGCCAGACCGAGCACGCCGACCCGATCCCGCACTTCGGCGCGCACCCGTTCCTCGTCGCGGCGTCGATCCTCATGCTGATCCAAGTCGGCAGTTGTCGCCAGGCGGACCACCCGGGGGCGCGCCGTTTCGGCGTCGGCGCTGCCGGAATCGGGGGTGGTCGGTCCGCAGCTTGTGCAGCCGCCGCAGGCGCTCTCCATGGCCGCCCCGACCGCATGGACAAACCCCAGTTCGAGGCCGCGTTCGGCTTCGACCAGAACCGGATCGTCACGGGTCGGCAGCGGCGCGTCGAGCGCCCAGCGATAGGCCCCGCGCCGATTGCCTTTGAAACGGACCTCGATCAGGGCCGCCATCAGTTGTCGCTGTAGGCGCCCATCGCGGCGAATTTGTCGTGGCGCCGCTTGACCAGCCGGTCGGCCTTGACCTTGCGCAGCTCAGCGAGGTGCTTGAGCAGGGCGCTGCGCAGCAACTCGCCGGCGGCATCGGGGTCGCTGTGGGCGCCGCCCAGCGGTTCGGGGATCACCTCGTCGATGACGCCGAGGCTGACCAGGTCGTTGGCAGTGAGCTTGAGTGCCTCGGCGGCACGTTCCCGCTGCGAGGCATCCTTCCAGAGAATCGCGGCGCACCCTTCGGGTGAGATCACCGAGTAGACCGAGTTCTCGAACATCAGAATGCGATCGGCCACGCCCAGTGCCAGCGCGCCGCCGGAGCCGCCTTCGCCGATCACCACCGTGACGATCGGGGTCGGCAGCGCGCTCATCTCGAGGATATTGCGCGCCAGCGCCTCGGACTGGCCGCGTTCTTCGGCGCCCAGACCGGGGTAGGCCCCCGGGGTGTCGATCAGGGTGATCACCGGGGCATCGAAGCGGGCGGCGAGCTGCATCAGCCGGAGAGCCTTGCGATAGCCCTCGGGGTGGGGCATCCCGAAGTTGCGCTTGATGTTTTCCTTGGTGTCGCGGCCCTTCTGATGGCCGATGACCATGACGGACTGGCCGCCCAGCCGGGCCCAGCCGCCCACGATGGCCGGATCGTCGCGGAAGAGCCGGTCGCCGTGCAGTTCGATGAAATCGGTGAAGATCGAGGAGAGGTAATCGAGGGTGTAGGGCCGGCGCGGGTGTCGGGCGACAAGGACCCGCTGCATCGGGGTCAGATTGCGGTAGATCTCGCCGCGACGCGAGTCGAGCTTGGCCTGGAGGGCATCCAGCTCGGTGTCGACGTCGATATCCTGCGAACTGCCGAGACGCTGGAGTTCCTCGATCTGGCGCTCCAGCTCCTGCAGCGGCTTCTCGAATTCGAGAGCAATCGTCATCGCCATGCGGCTATTCGGACCTCACAAACGAGACGGTCGCCCCGGCGAGCAGCTCCCGCAGGTCGCGGAGTGTCTCCTCACCGGGGTCGACCCGAAGGCGACGGGACCGGAACCTGGCCGTGGTCCCATTCCCGTCCGACCAATCAATATAGATCGGGGCCGGGCCGGGATGGGCGCTGATGACCCGGGCGACGGTCCGGGCCAGCGTCGGCTCCGGTGCCCGGGTGGCCGCCCACTCGATCCGGACCGCCACCAGGCCGGCGGCGGCCAGGTCGGCCAGCGACCGGGCCGACTCGACGATAAACGGCGCGAGGTCCTCCCCCCGGTCGCGGGGTGAGTAGCCGCCGGTGAGCAGCAGCGGGGCGTCGGCGGTGATGGTCTGGTTGAGCTTGGCCCAGGCATCGGGGAAGACCAGCGCCTCGGCGGTGCCGTGGAAGTCCTCGAGCACCAGCCGGGCGTACTCCTTGCCCGTTTTCTTGGAGACCTGGCGCTTGACAGTGGTCACCACGGCGGCGACTGCCACCTGATGCTCGCTCCACTGCCCCAGGGTGGCGGTGGTCCGGGTCCCGAACAGCTCCACCACGCCGCGGAACTGTTCCAGCGGGTGACCCGAGATGAAGAAGCCGAGGATCTCCTTCTCGCGTGCCAGCCGGTCGGCCTCGGACCAGGGGGCCACGTCGGGGAGTTGGGCCGTCACGGAGCTGACCTCGCCCGGCCCGTCGACCTCGCCGAACAGTGACGCTTGCCCGGCGGCGGCATCCTCCTGTGCCAGCGCGGCCTCGCCCAGGGCCAGGTCGAGGCCGGCCACGAGCTGGGCCCGATGGGCGCCCAGCGAATCTGCGGCCCCGGCGCCGATCAGCGATTCGATCACCCGCTTGTTGCACAGTCTCACGTCGACGCGCCGGGCAAAGTCGAAAAGATCGACGAAGGGGCCGTCAGCGCGGGCGGCGATGATGCTCTGGATGGCGCCGGCGCCGACATTGCGCACCGCACCCAGGCCGAAGCGGATCCGCCGGTCGCCGGTGACTGTGAACTTGAAGCCCGACTCGTGGACATCGGGCGGCAGGACCTCGATCCCCATCTCGCGCGCTTCGTTGATGTATTGCACCACCTTGTCGGTGCTGCCGATTTCCGACGAGAGCAGCGCCGCAATGAACTCGGCCGGATAGTGGGCCTTGAGCCACGCGGTCTGGTAGGACAGGATCGAATAGGCCACCGAGTGCGACTTGTTGAAGCCGTAGCGCCCGAAGGTCTCGATCTGCCCGGCCAGTTCTTCGATCAGTGGCCGCGGATGTCCCTGCTCGACGGCCCGGGTGACAAAAGTTCCCAGCTCCCGGCGGATCAGCTCGGCGTCCTTCTTCCCGACCGCCTTGCGCAGCACGTCGGCTTCGGCCAGGGAGAATCCGGCAAGGACATTGGCGATCCGCATCACCTGTTCCTGATAGGTGATGACGCCGTAGGTCGGTGCCAGGATCGGTTCCAGCAGCGGATGGGCATACTGCACCGGCTCGAGACCGAGCTTGCGTCGAATGAACACGGTGTGCATGCCGGCGTCGAGTGGGCCGGGACGCAGCAGAGCGTTTGACGCCACCAGATCGTCGAATCTGTCACACTTCATGGCGCGCAGCGTGTCGGTCGCGAGCGCCGATTCAAACTGGAAGACGCCGGCGGTGCGTCCCCGACGGAGCAGGGCATACACCTCCGGGTCGTCGAGCGGAAGGGCGTCGATCTCGATCCGGGTCCCGGTCCGTGCGGCAATCATTTCGACAGCGTCGTGGATCACGGTGAGCGTCTTGAGACCGAGGATGTCCATCTTGAGCATCCCGACGCGCTCGAGCGGACCCATCTCGTACTGACAGATGATGCTGTCGTCGTTGCCCTTGCCGGGCGCGATGCAGACCGGGACATACTCGGCCAGCGGCCCGGGGGCGATGACCACGCCCGCGGCATGGACCGAGGCGTGCCGCGCCATGCCTTCGATCCGGGCGGCATAGTCGAACACCCGGCGATAGAGCGGATTGTCCTGGAGCATGGCGCGAAGATCGTCGACCTTCTGACCGGCTTCGGCGACCGTCATCGAGAAGCCGGGGCCGGAGGGGATCAGCTTGGTGAGCTTGTCGGCCTCGCCCGGCGGGACGCCCAGGGTGCGAGCGACATCCTTGACCGCCGCTCGGGCCTTCATGGTGCCGAAGGTGATGATCTGGCCGACCGAGTCGCGACCGTAGCGCTCGCGGACGTACTCGATCACCTCGCCGCGCCGCTCGAAGCAGAAGTCGACGTCGATGTCGGGCATCGACACGCGCTCGGGATTGAGGAAGCGCTCGAACAGCAGGTCGAACTCGAGCGGGTCGACGTTGGTGATGCCGAGGCCATAGGCGACGATCGAGCCCGCGGCAGATCCGCGGCCGGGTCCAACCGGGATCCCGCGCTCGCGCGAAGCACGGATGAAGTCCTGCACGATCAGGAAGTAGCCGGCATAACCGGCATTGCCGATCACCCCGAGTTCGTAGTCGCGACGATTCACCACGGCGTCGGGCAGCGGTGAACCGTAGCGCTCCTCGAGACCCTTCTGGGTCAGGTCGCGCAGCAGTTCGTCGTCGTCGGCGTAGCCCTCTGGCCGCGGGAAGGACGGCACGAAGTAGCGCTGCTCGAAGTCGAATTCGCAGCGATTGGCGACTTCCTGG
>CBFGTB010000053.1:0-14934 GCA_965651715.1 uncultured Gemmatimonadales bacterium | reverse complement strand
CGACAACGATGCCCCACGAGGCGACCAGCGCTCCGGCCACGTCGCCGATTCCCGGGACGAGACCAATGATGGCGTCGAGACCGATCCGTCGACCGATGACCGGCAGACGCACCAAGTCATCCCAGACCCGGGCCACGCTGCGAAGCCGCCGAACTGCGGCGGCATGGCGCGGGTCGTTCAGTTCGCGGTCGGGCAGTCTTTGCATACCGGCTGCACACCCCAGACCTCGAACCGGACCAGTCCGGTTTCGTCATCTTCGCGCCGCATCAGCACCCGGTCCTCGTTGGCCCCCATCATCAGCCCGCTCGGCAGGACGACTCGCCCGATCAACTCGCCGACCGATGAGAAGACGACATAGGTGAGGACGCTGTCCACTCCCACCGCGCCGCCGGTCGCCCAGATCCGGCCACTGCGATCGGCGACCAACTGACTGATGGCCGGCTGCATTTCGGCGAATTGGGTGCCATCGATCTTGGCGATCTCCGACTCGAACAGGGCCGGCGGCGCCCCGACCATCGAACGGACCCGCTCCAGGGCTTCCCGCAGTTTGTCCTTGTACCTGGTCCGATCCGCATCGGTCACCGGGCGATCGGGCCGGGCCATCCGCACCTCGCGCTGGAGCGCCCCGCTCGAATCGCGGGCGCTGATCACGAAGTGATCACCGGTGGTCGTCCAGATGGTGTTGCCCGAGATCGCCGAGGAGGATTGGGCGCCGTAGGCCAACGGTCGGGCGATGGGCATCTCCGTTTCACCCACGTTGACCGAGCTGCGTGCGCTGAGCGGACCCGGCACGACGAACAACGTATCCATGATTTCGTCACCGACGTGCCAGGCGAGCATGGGCGAGTCCGCCCGAAAGACATCGCCGGCATCGCTCGGCATGTCGGCCAACGGATTGACCAACTGGAAAACCCAGGTGCCGTTGGCCAGTCGCCCCACCGGCATGGGGGGTACCTGTGTGCCGGCGTTCAACGGGAACTGAAAATTGCCGAGCGAACTGCCATCACGACTGAAGAGCACGCTGCGTCGGCTAAGCAGCTCAAAGGCAGAGAGCGTGTCGGGTCCGAGCGCATCGAGGCGTCCCAGGAAACGATACTCGCCCGGTCCTTCACCTTCGCGCCCGATCGGCGTGCTCGATTTGCCGTCGGCGCTGAAGAGCAGAATCTGCATCGGCTTGAACGTGGCAAGCAGAACCTGGCCATCGTCGAGCAGCGCGGCAAACTGACTGGTGGAGAGATCCAGCTCGGCGTCATCAGGATCGCCACCGATCACCGCCAGCGGCTGGGGCGAGAGCGACCAGGCGGGCGCGGCATCCCACGCTTCGGCGGGATACTCGGTGATGGCGATCCCGGCCGAGTCGCGCGATACTGCGGGGACCGACGCGACCTCACCGCCGCCACAGGCGGTGAGCAGGGCAGCAATTAGGACTGGGGTCGCAACGCGGGGCATCATCGGGCATCCTGGGCGAGAGAAGATGTCTCTCGAAGGTACGCCCATTCCTGCCCTCCGCGTCAGGGGGGGCCGGCTTGCTCAGGAGCCGGGGATGTGCAGGGCCCGGACTGTGAAGGTGGCAATACCCAGGTCGTTCTCGCTGCGGAACAGCGCCCGATCGTCGCCGAACAGGACCGGGGCGTCGCCGCTGTCGGCATGGACCTGGCCCAGCAACCGGCCCTCGCGGTCGAGGGCGATGGCGCTCCAGCCGACGACGCCCGGCACCGGGTAGCGCAGCAGCCAGACGGTGCCGTTGGGGCTCACGTCGATGCGCTGCCAGGCCGGAATCGAGTCGGGCCGCACAGCGCTGGCGATGCCGCTGCGCAATTGTGCCGAGTCGACATCCTCACCCACCTCGGCCAGCAGCCGCTGGTAGGTGGCCTCGATATGGGTCTGCCACAGGGCATCGCTGAGCGGCACCCGCGGCTGGTCGAAGCTGATCACGCGGCGCACGGTCCCGCTGGAATCGAGGGCGGTGAACCGCCATGAACTGCCATCGTACAGCAGCAGTTGATCGCCACTCATCACCGCCCCGCGGGCGACAAACATGGTCGCCGGCGACAGGGCGGGGACGACGGCGAGCCCGCCGGGTGTCGTCGGCGTGAGCGGCGGCGGCTCGGGATCCGAACGATAGATCAGTTCGGGGTCGTCGCCCGAGCGGGGAAGCAGGACCAACTTGATTCCGCGCGGCTCCGATACGCGGGCCGCCGGGTCGGGCGTCTCAAGCGCAAAGCTGCCCTCGGTCACCAGCCGGTCACCGATCCGGCCGACCACCGTCCGCGCTCCCATTCCAATTGAGTGGACCAACGGGGTGGTACTGATGCTGCCGTCGCGGGGATCAAACTCAACAACGCGGCCATTGCTGATGTCGGTAAAGACCACAGTGTCGCCGGCGGTCCAGTGCCCTTCATACACCATGCCGAGTTCACCGGGCCCCGATCCCTTGCGACCGAACTCCTCCCAGCTCTGGCCGTCTGCCGTGAACAGCTTGATCAATCCACCGGTGGGTTCCACCGCCACCAGTCGCCCGTCGGCGAGGAAGGTGATCGGCCGCATGGTGGACACGTCGCGGGTCGGATCATCAATCGAGCCGGCGATCACGGCCAGCGGCGCGGAATCGAGTGTAATCGTTGCCGCGCGATCAATGGCGCCACGCTCATGAACAGCGAGGGTGATCCCGGCGCTGTCGTGCAGAGTGGGCGCGATCGCACCAGTTGCCTCGGCGGTGGACGGCGGCGCCTCCGCGCCGCAACCCAGCAGGACACAACAGAGAATGATCCGACCGCGCATCATGTTACTCCAGGTGGAATGACGGATGTTCCACGACATCGAAAGTATTGCCGAAGGGATGGGTGACGGCTGGGGGCAAATACCACCGGCCATTCGGTTCGGTGTGATGCGTGCGACCGGGAAAGCGTCGCGCGATGGCTTGCACAGTTGTGCAGGCCGGCTCAGCGAACCAGCGTGATCGACGCCAGCTCGGCGCGAAACCATCCGCCTTCGATGACTGTCGGTCGCATCAGCATGCCCGGTTCGCTCACGAAAGGATAGCTGGCGTCGAACCGCGCCGAGTGAGTGATGCTGGCACTCGCGGGATCGTACACCTCGATCATCGTATCGTAGACCTGATCGGGACGCAGCACCCCGGTCACGCCGTTCACCGCGGCTCCGAGACCGCGACTCCAGTGCGGATCGGCGGCCTTGCCCAGCAACCAGACCGCGCCGTCACCACCGACCCAGAGATCCTGCAGGCTGGGTTGGGGCGGTCGATCGGTGGTCGGCGACTCAAGCCGGTCGTAGGGCGCAAACCAGGTGGTGGTCGGCTCGACCTGGCTGAGCAACGCGCCGGTGGTATCCCAATGCTCGAGCCGCAGCCGGTGGGTCATCGGCGCGGTCCAGAGCGTGCCATCGGGAGCCAGTGCGATGCGGCGGGGACTCGATGGCACCGAATCGGAAGCGGATCCGATCCGCCGCACCGTCTCGCCGGTGCCGCTCAGCAGCAGCCAGGGCAGCGGTGCACCGTAGGCCGCGCTCGTGACAGCCAGCCTGCCGTCGGCCAGCACCACCGCATCCCACGGTGTGAGCGGCAGCCTGATGGTGCGATGGTAGCGACGCGCACCATCGAAGACCAGCACCCGGTGGGCGGCATCGAACACCCAGATCGAATCGCCCGGCCCGAGCCGGGCGAAGGTCGGCTGCACGAACCCGTCGCTGCCGGCGGGGCCGGCCATGGTACCGAGATAGTTGCCGCCGTCGTCGTAGACCATCGGCAGGAAGCTGGCGTGGCCGGGTTGAGGAACCACCACCCGGAAGCCGGCCGGATGACGCGCCGACACCCGAGGCCAGGTCGGGATCGCCGCCACACCGCTGTCGGCACCGATCAGCGCTATCGATTGCAGTCGCAGCGGCCCGAGATCGGCGCCGCC
The DNA here is from genome assembly GCA_965651715.1 of uncultured Gemmatimonadales bacterium. Classification (GTDB taxonomy): domain Bacteria; phylum Gemmatimonadota; class Gemmatimonadetes; order Gemmatimonadales; family GWC2-71-9; genus Palsa-1233. The sequence continues at coordinate 11,017 of CBFGTB010000053.1, read as the reverse complement.
ACAGCCGATCAGGACCGCCGCGCCGACCGCCAGCAGTGCTCGGGGACTGACAACTCGTCGAATCCACTGCGACATCGGAACCCCACTCATTCGGCGCCAGAGGACACATCCCGTCATGTCGCTGCTGCGAATCGCTCCCTCAAGCTACCACCGCGACCCCGGGGCCGCAGCCATGCCCACTCAGCAACCGATCGGGGAATAGAAGGGAAAGATCTGACCGTCGTAGAGGTCATCGGGCCCCAGACTCAATGGGTTATCGATCGTCAGTGTGGCGCCACCGATGCCGTCGATCTTCTGGCAGACTGCCTTGAAGGCGTTCCCGGCCTGCTGCACGCTGGTTTGCAGCAGGTTCACCTTGCCCGTCACCTCGCCGAAGGCGTCCTGCATCGACTGCACTCCCGACTTGAGACCGCCCACTGTGCTCTGGATCGACCCAAACTGCGACTCAAGCCCGCCCACTGTGCTCTGAATACCACCGAAGCCGGATTGCAGCTCACCGACGGCATCCTGAATGGATCCAAAGCCGGTCTGCAGCCCGTCCACTGCGCCGTGAATCGCGCCGTAGCCGTCCTGCAAGCCGTTGATCGCCAGCTCGATGTCGGAGACATGATCGACCAGCGCGAACAGGCCACCGATATCGAACAGCTTGTCCTTGATCCGGTCGCATGCCACCGGCACTGTGGCCGACATCACGCTGCCCCAGTTGCGGGTGCAGAGGATCTGAACTGCTTCATCGACCTTGGTCGGAATCTGCCGGCTGATGTGCCCCACCGGATCGCTGGTGATTGCGGCGAGCTGGGTCGGCAGCGGCAGATAGTCGATGGCGTCCTGGATCCGCATCGATCCGGCCGACTGAATCCCGTTGGCCAGGCGGCTCAGACTGGCCCGGACCCGGCTCCGGGTGAGCCCGACCTGACTGGCTGCGCCGTCGAGCAGATTCTGCAGTTCCTGGCCCGCCTGATTGGGCATCGGCGCGTCGCGGCTCGGCGGCGCATCGTTGAACATCGGCGCGCACCCGCCGAAGCTCACGCCACCGTTCATGCCGACTTCGAGTTGGGTGGCCAGTCCGGCGTGCACCTCAGCTCCGGCGAAGGCGCCGGTGCCGGCCCATGCGCCGCCGTCGGCTGCCGCTTCACCGTAGAGTTCGGCGTTGGGCGAGAGCGCCATGCCCAGCCCGGCGTCGATGTTGCCGCACACCTGCCAACTGGCCGATGCCATGTCGTTGGCGATGAAGCTGGTGAGCGCCAGCAGCGAATCGATCCGCGCCACCTGGCGGGTGGCGACGACCGGATCGGCGGCCTGTGTGGTAATGGTGCTCGCCAGGCTGTCGATCCGGCCGCTGAGTGTGGCCGTCTGCGCCGTCTCGGCATCGGCCTGTTGCTGGAGCTGGGCCGCCTGTTGATCGACCTTCGCTTCGATCTGGGTCAGCCGAGCCATCACCGAATCGAAGCGGGCCAGCAGTTCGGCATTGTCGAGCGGATCGGCACCGCTGCCGCCGTTGTTTTCACCTGAGGGATCGGGCGGGAGCACCGCTTTGGCTGCACAACTGACGAGAATGACATTGAGCAGCAGCGACGAGGCGAGCACCGCAAGGCTCAAGCGGATCGAACGGGCGCGTGACATGGGGACTCCCGAGGGCGGGATGTATCGACGAGGAGGAAGAGCGGAGGGTCGTCCCGAGTGACGGTGGGATGTCAGCGGAGTGGAATCGGGGCGGCCCGGTCGTGGTCGTCGAGGACAGCTCGCGAGTATACCGGCCGGTTCCGGTGCTGTCAATCACGCGGCGATGGCTACAACCCGGTGGGATGATCGTGGAAGGCCCAGGGCAGATCGAACATCTCGCCCAGCTTCTCCGCCAGCGCTTTGACACCCACCGTCTCGGTGGCATAGTGGCCGGCATACAGCACGTTCACACCGTACTCGAGCGCGTCGAATGTGGTGTGATGCGCGCCTTCGCCGGTGACGAACGTGTCGAGACCGGCCTGGGCCGCATGTTCAATCTCGCCGCCGGCGGCGCCGGTGATCACGCCGACCCGGGTGGTGGTCTCGGGACCGCCGGGAATGAGGTGCACCGTGGTCTCAAGCAACTCTTCGAGCCGGTTCACCAGGCGCGAGCGCGCCATGATCAGATGCCCGGAGGCGCCGAACGGCACACCGTGATAGGTGGTGAACGGCGTGGGATCGAGAATGCCCAGCAGCCGGGCGAGTACGGCATTGTTGCCGACTTCGGCATGGCAATCGAGCGGGATGTGGGCGCTGTAGACCGCGATGTCGTGTGACAGCAGCGCGCTCAGGCGGCGGTACCGTCGGCCGGTGACCGGACGATGGCCGTCCCAGAACAGGCCGTGATGCACCAGCAGCAGCGTGCCGGGTCCGCTCTCGTCGATGATCCGATCGATGGTGCGCTGTGACGCGTCGACCGCCGCGATCACCTGCGACACGTCGCCACGATTTGCCACCTGCAGGCCGTTGAGCGCCTGGGGAGCATCGGGAATCGCAGCGATGTCGAGGTACTGATCGAGAAACTCGGTGATCTCGTCGAGACGTGCCTGCCGCATCATCTCAACCCTCACCGCAGGGCACGGTTGCGGGAGTCGAGTCGGCCACCGGGCGGCTGTCGATCATCGCATGTTGGCGCATCGTGGGTTCGCTCCGGAATGATGACATCGCCAGCAAACTAGCCCGATACCGCATCGCTACCCCAGGTAGGGCTCGCCCAGGATCAGCTCGAGCAGTCGGGCCAGATCGTCGTGGGAATAGTAGGAAATTGCGAGCTGCCCGCGGCCGCGACGCTTGGCGGTCAGCTTGACGTCGGTACCCAGCCGGTGACGGAGCACCTCCTCGACCCGGCGGACATCGCCGCTGGAGGGCGCCGCGGCGGCGGGCTTCTTCATCATCGACTGCCGCTGAGCGCCGCCGGCCGCCATGCGGCGGGCCTCACGCTCGGTCTGACGCACAGTCCAGCCCTCGCGCACCGCCCGCGCCGCCAGGTCGACCTGTTGGGCCGGATCGCTGACGGCAAGCAGCGAGCGGGCATGACCTTCAGTGAGATCGCCCGAACGTAGTTGCTCTTGCAACGCCTCTGGCAACTTCAATAGCCGCAACGAATTGGCAACCGTCGACCTGTCGCGTCCGACCAGCCGCGCCACTTCGGCCTGGCCAATCCCGAACTCACCGATCAGTTGCTGGTAGGCCAGCGCGGTGTCGATCGGCGACAGATCGTCGCGCTGAAGATTTTCAATCAGGGCCAGGGTCAGGGCCGCCTGATCATCGACTTCACGCACGATCACCGGGATCTTGGCCCAACCCAACCGCTGCACCGCCCGCCAGCGCCGCTCGCCGGCGATCAACTCGTAACCACTGCCGGCCGGGCGAACCACCGGCGGCTGCAACAGGCCCGATTCCTTGATCGAATCGGCCAACTCCTGAAGCGCCTCGGGCTTGAACTCCCGCCGCGGCTGCCAGGGGTTGGCGACGATCGACGTGACGGCCACCTCGCGGAGGGCGCCCTTCTCCTCAGCCTCCTCCACCGAGCGAGGCCCCAGCAGCGCCTCAAGCCCCCGACCCAGCCGCTTGTTGCCGCTCATTTCGCCTCCGATCCGGCCCGGGACTCGGTTCGCTTGATCAGCTCATCGGCCACCGAGAGGTAGCTCTTCGCCCCGACCGACTGGACGTCATACAGCAGGATCGGCTTGCCGAACGACGGCGCCTCGGCCAGGCGGACATTGCGCGGGATCAATGTCCTGAACACCTTGGCCCCGAAGTACTCCTTGGCCTCGGCGACGACCTGCTTCGACAGGTTGAGCCGATTGTCGTACATGGTGAGCAGCACACCGTCGATCTGGAACGACGGATTGAAGTTCTGCTGTACCAGCCGCACGGTATTGAGGAGCTGGGAGATCCCCTCGAGCGCGTAATACTCGCACTGGATCGGAATCAGCACCCCGTCGGCCGCCGTCAGCACATTGAGAGTCACCAGGCCCAGCGACGGCGGACAGTCGATCAGGACGTAGTCGTACTTATCCCGCACCTTATCCAACGCCACCCGCAGCCGCCGCTCGCGGTCCACCCCCTCGACCAGCTCCAGCTCGGCCCCCACCAGATCCTGGTTGGCCGGCACCACGTGAAGGAACGGCAACTGGGCGTCGGGACGCACCACATCCTCGACCGCCGCGCCATTGATCAGCACGTCGTAAAGCGACCCCGAAATCTCGGACCTCTCAATCCCGACACCCGACGTCGCATTCCCCTGGGGATCAGAATCGATAAGCAGCGTCCGCCGCTCGGCTATCGCAAGCGACGCCGCGAGATTCACCGCGGTGGTCGTCTTCCCGACCCCGCCCTTCTGATTGGCAACGGCAATAATGCGAGCCATGAAACCCTTCACATCTGATCGAACGTCAATGGAGACCCGCGACCCGCGCGGGACAGCCCGAACCAACCAGACAGCTGATTAACAGCCAGCAGCGCCGGCACAGCAGGTGACACCAATCTACCGGCACAACCGCTTTCGTGACAGTCGCTGTTTCACGTGAAACAGTCAGACCACTACGCCGAACTCACCCCAAACGATGTGTTTCACGTGAAACATGCCAGCACAAAAACAAGATACGCCCCGACGAATCGGGGCGTATCTTGTTGTCTGTCAACCTGTTACAGTGTTACGCGGTCAGGCCTTGATCCAGCGGAACACCTCGCCGAACGACGGCTTCTTGCCGTACATCAGGATACCGGTGCGGTAGATCCGTCCGGCGACCCACGACACCGCGACGATTCCGACCACCATCGTGGCGATCGACAGGGCGAGTTGGCCGCCGCTCATCGCCCCCATCGACCACTTGACCGGCACCACGAACGGAGCGAAGAAGGGGATGAACGAGAAGACAGTTCCCAGCGTCGCGTCGGGCTGATTGATCACCCGGAACATGCCGAAGAAGCCGATGATGATCGGCAGCATCACCGGGAACATGAACTGTTGCATGTCCTGAATCGCGTTGACGATCGAACCGACAGCCGCGAACAGGGCGCCGTAGAGCAGGAAGCCCAGCGCGAAGTAGAGCAGGAAGACCAGCAGCAGGTTGGCCGGAATGCTCGGCATTCCCATCGCCATCATGCCGCTCGGCTCGGCGCCGAACAGCGACGCGATGGCACCGCGGTAGCTCACCAGCACGTAGGCCGACGCGGCCCAGATCGAGAGTTGCAGCAGCCCGGTGAGCCCGACGCCCAGGATCTTGCCGAAGAGCATCTGGAACGGCGTCAGTGACGATGCCAGCACTTCCATGATCCGCGAACTCTTTTCCTCGATGACCGACGAGGCGGTCTGCTGACCGTAGAGGAAGATGGTCATGTAGAGCACGAAGCCCATGACATAGGCGACGATGAACGAACTCATCCCGCTCTGCCCGGTCGCCTTGCCGTCGTTGACGCGATCGGCCGCCAACTGCGCCGGAATGAGCGCCTGCGCCACGATGCCCTGATCCACGCCCGATCGGTCGAGCCGGGCCCCCATGAGCACCTTCGACAGCGCGCGCTCCAGGTCGGACATCTTCTGGGGCGATCCGGCATTGCTGCCGTAGTAATGCATCGCGCCGGTGGTGAGGGCTTCATCGCCGATCACCAGCACGCCTTCGAATCCCTCAGGCATCTCACTGGTCGAGAATCCTGTCAGCTTGATCAGGGAATCACGCACCGCATCGATCCGAGCGACAGCGGGTACGGCCTCCACCTCGAAGCGCGGCCGAGTGCCCTGCTTGTCCTGGATCGTGGCACTGCTCAGACCGCGCGCCACGGCCGCGCCCAGACCGTTGGTGGTCCCGTCCACCAAGGCAATCCGGCTGGTATGTTCGCCGCCTGACATCATCAGCGACGGCAGCACAGTGAACACGCCGATCATTACCGGCATCAGCAGCGTCGAAATGATGAACGCCTTGGTGCGCACCCGCTCCACCAGTTCGCGGCGCACAACGGCCAGAACCTTATTCATGCTGCCACCTCCTCATGACGTGCGGCGGTGGCGGCCTCGTTACCCACCTTGGCGATGAAGATTGCCTGGAGCGACGGCTCGACCAGTTCGAACCGGCTCAAACCCACGCCCGCCTGGACCAGCGCGGCCAGCAGCCGATCGGCTGTTGCGTCGTTCGCCAATTCCACTTCGGCCGTGGCACCGTAGTCATCGAGCGAGGCCACCATGCTGCGATCGGACAGCACTGCCGCGGCGCGCTCCTTGTCGCGCGAGAAGGTCAGCGCCACGTGACGCCCGCCGAACTCGCGCTTGACGTCGGCCAGCGTGCCATCGACCACCTTCTCGCCGCGGGCGATGATGGCCACCCGATCACACATCCGTTCCGCCTGCTCCATGATGTGAGTCGAGAACAGCACAGTCTTGCCGCTGCGGGCAAAATCGACAACGACATCCTTCATCACCTGCGAATTGACAGGATCGAGCCCGCTGAAGGGCTCATCGAGGACCACCAGATCGGGATCGTGAAGCAGGGTCCCGGCAAACTGGACCTTCTGCTGCATGCCCTTTGACAGGTCCTCGATCTTGCGCTGGGCCCACTCTTCGAGCCCCAGCCGTTCGAGCCATGCCGCGGCGCGGCGGCGGCCTTCGCTCCGGGGCAGCCCCTTGACCTCGCCGAAGTAGATCAACTGGTCGGTGACCCGCATCTTGCGATAGAGGCCCCTCTCCTCGGGGAGATAACCGAGCCGGCCGGCCAGCGACCGGGCGCCGACCGGGCTGCCCAGCAGCTCGATCCGACCCTCGTCGGCCAGGTAGATCTCCATGATCATCCGGATGGTGGTGGATTTCCCCGCCCCGTTGGGCCCCAGCAGGCCGAAAATGCCGCCCGCGGGCACGGTCAGGGAGAGGTTGCGAACGGCGGTGTGACCAGCGAAGCGCTTGGTTACCCCGTCGAGCAGAATGGCGGGTGAACTCATCGTGTATGGCTCCGATCGTGAGATGAATTCCCTGACGGAATTCGCGAGGCCTTGTTTCAGCGCGAGACAGGACAGCGCCTTCGATTCTGCCGGCGCAGCGCGCCCGGGTCAAGAATGGCGGCGAGCGGGGCAACGCCTGAGACTTGCGGTGACGGAGCCGGCGAGGCACTGTGAGAGGCTCACACTCGACAGCAGTGCATCCCTGCCACGCAGCTCACCGACCTCGCGACCACGATACCATGAGCCATCACCCGCTGAATACCGCGTACCAGCAGTCGCTCACCCTGCTGACCAGGGTACCCGCCGCGTCCACACTGGTCGCCCTGCTTGCCGCGGCCGGATGCGCCGACGGCGCCGGGCGCGTCGCCACCGACGTGCTGCGGGATTCCAGCCTGGCGATCGAGCGGGTCGCCGACCCCGTCGCCTTGAGTGACGGCGATCAGACCCGCCTGGCTGCGCCGATCGGCGCCATTGAGCTGGCCGACGGTCGGATCCTCGTTGCCGACAAGTCCGATCGCGATATCAAGGTGTACTCAGCCGCTGGACAACGCCTGGCAACCCTGGGGCGGCCAGGCGAGGGTCCCAATGAGTTCCAATCCATGACGGGGTTGGTGCTCAAGGGTGGCGTGGTCTACGCCATGGACAGCCGTCGGCTGCTGATCAACCGGTTCGATGCCGGCGACCTGACCGGCCTGCCGCCGATGCGGCTGAGCCTGAGCGGCGGAGTGCCCACCCGGCTGGCCGATGGCCCGGGCGAAGACCTGTTGGTCTCACTCTATGCGATCGGGATGCAGAACGGCAACCTGGTGGCAGTCGTCGACACCTCGGGAGCCGAGCAGGGTGGCCTGCTGAACCGCCGCGACTACTTCCATGACGACCCCTGGCTGGTCCAGCGCGCGATGCCGCTGGCTGCGACGTCGGCCGGGCTCACATTCACGAGCCTGGGGCTGGGGCCGACCGACATCGACATTCGCTCGACTGACGGCACTCTTCTGGCGACAATCGACTATGGCGACATCGACATGCAGGCCGACCGGCGGGTCCAGTCAGTCGCCGCACTTCGGGGCGATCGCACCGCCGCGGAGATCAAGGCCCTGGCCGGTGGCGATGTGATCCATCAGCGCCGATTTCTCTATGCCCTCAGGGAACTGCCCGATTCGGCGGCGCTGCTGGTGTTCCGCACCTTCAACACCAAGCTGGGCGTCGATCCAGTCGAGCCCGGCGAGGCGGCAGTGCTGCGGCGGTGTCAGGGCCACTGGCAACTCTCCACCAGTGTGCCCCTGCCCGGCCTGGCCGCCGGACTGAGCCGGGCCGGGGAGATACTGGTCATCGCCTACGCCGACTCGAGCCAGAACCAGTACCAGCTCAGTCGGATGCTGCCGCACTGGTCGAGTGGGGTGGAGTGCGGCGGGTAACTCGCCGCGATGCCCCACCCCGGCACGCCTCAGCCCAGCCGCCTCACTTCCGCCACTTCCTCGCCCGGCACCACCAGCATCCGGTGATCCGGCGGGACGCCGAACTTGCGGATCCGGTCGAGCCGCGCGTTCAGCTCGCCGCCATCCGGTTCAAGCACCGTGGCATTCTTCATCACCACGCCGCGCTCCTGCCGTTCATGCCAGCGGCCGACATAGGTCCGACCACTCACCCCGGTCACCACCACTGTGATTCCGTGGAGTTCGTCGTGACCGGGGTGCAACACCATGCCGTCGGCCATCAGACGGTGGCGGTGAACGCGTCGCGAATCATCGTCGCCAGTTCGTTGGGATGGGTCCCCTCGATCTGATGGCGATGAATGAAGTGCACCACCTCGCCGTCCTTGAGGAAGGCGAATGATGGACTCGACGGCTGGTACTCCCCGAAATAGCTGCGCGCCCGGGCCGTGGCATCGAGGTCCTGGCCGGCGAAGACGGTATAGAGGTGATCCGGCTTCGAGCCCTCATCGCCGAGCGCCATCGCCAGCGCCGGTCGCGCCCCGCCGGCCGCGCAACCGCAGACCGAGTTGACGAAGACCATCGCGGTGCCCTGGAGATTCCCCAGCGCGTTGTCGACATCCTCGATGGTGCGCAGTTCGGTCACGCCACTCCGGGTGACGTCTTCACGCATCGGCTTGACCATCATTTCAGGATACGGCATTCCATCCCTCACCAGTAGTTGATAACTGCCTTGTCGCAGCCACGGTCTCACGAGCCGCAGCTACGTTCTGAACGCTTCCTTCAATGCGTGCCACGGCATGGTGGCACACTTGACCCGCATCGGGTAGGCGCGCAGCCCACCGAACACCGCCAGCTTACCAAGCGACGCCGGATCGACGGCGTCACTGGTCAGGAACGCCTGAAACCGGCGCGCCAGTTCCCCGGCCTCCGCGGGCGAGAGGCCCTGCACGGCCACCGTCATCATCGAAGCCGAGGCCTTGCTCACGGCACAGCCGCGCCCCTGAAATCCCACCTCGCTGATATGGCCGGTGGCATCGACAGTGAGTTCGATTGCCACCTCGTCGCCGCAGAGCGGGTTGTGCCCTTCGGCGTGATGGGTCGGCGCCTCAAGCCGCCGGAAATTGCGCGGACTGCGATCATGCTCGATGATCACGCTCTGGTACAACTCCGCCATGGTGGCCATCAGGCGAAGATCCTCCCGATCCGCTCCAACGAGCCGGCCAGCGCATCGAGGTCAGCCGCCACGGTGTAGGGGCCGATCGAGGCGCGCGCGCTGGCTGCCAGACCGAAGCGGCGGTGCAGCGGCTGGGCACAGTGGTGCCCTGCTCTCACGCAGATACCGTCCTGATCGAGCAGCGAGGCGACATCGTGCGGGTGAACGCCATCGAGCGTGAAACTCAGCACTCCGACATTGTCGGCGGGTGTCGCCAGCCGTTGCAGCCCCGGCACCGCGTCCAGCAGTTCGATCCCGTGCCGCAGCAGTTGCTGTTCATGGGCGGCAATCGCCCGGCGGTCCTGTCGGCTGAGCCAGTCGATCGCCGCTGCCAGGCCGATCACGCCGGCGATGTGAGGCGTTCCGGCCTCGAACTTCTGCGGCAGCGGGGCAAATGTTGTTCGGGCGAAGCTGACCTGATCGATCATGTCGCCACCGCCCTGCCACGGCGCCATTGCTTCGAGATGTTCACGTCGCGCCCAGAGCACGCCGACGCCGGTGGGTCCGAACAGCTTGTGTCCACTCAGGCAGTAAAAGTCGGCGTCGAGCCGGGGCAGATCGAGCGTCAGATGGGGGGCCGCCTGAGCCCCGTCGACAAGGACCGGCACCCCGGCCGCGCGGGCCAGTCGGGTCAACTCGGCGATGGGATTGATGGTCCCCAGCACGTTCGACGCGTGACTCACCGCCAGCAGGCGGGGCCGTTCAGTCAGCAGGCGCTCCGCCGCATCGAGGTCGAGCAGGCCCGCGTCGGTCACCGGAATGGGAACTGTGCGCGCGCCCACGAGCTGCCAGGGAACGATGTTGGCGTGGTGTTCCATCTCACTCACCAACACCCAATCGCCGTCGCGCAGGGTGGGACGGAGCCACGCCTGCGCCACCAGATTGATGGCCTCGGTGGTACCGCGAACAAAGACTACCTCGTTCGACGCCACGCCACCCAGGAACTGCGCCACCGTCACTCGCGCAGCGTCGTAGCGGCCGGTCGCTTCCTCGGAGGCCTGGTACACGCCGCGATGAATGTTGGCGTTGCCCTGGGCGTAGAAGTGGCTGACGGCGTCGATCACCACCTGCGGCTTCTGCGCCGTGGCGGCACTATCGAGATACACGATCGGCTTGCCGCGCGACGTTGTGGCCAGCATCGGGAACTGGCGTCGCAGTTCCAGGGGATCGTTCATCACATCGTTACGCCGTCAGTTCACTCAGCCGCTCGCGCACAATCCGCTCCAATCCCGTCCGCACCGTCGCGTCCGCCACTTCGGCGACCACTTCGGCCGCAAAGGCCCAGATCAACAGCCGCTCGGCTTCGCGTCCACCGATTCCCCGGGTCTGGAGATAGTAGCGCTGCTGCTCATTGAGCCGCCCGATCGTGGCGCCGTGAGTACAGCGGACATCGTCGGCAAAGATCTCGAGCTGCGGCTTGGTATCGACCCGCGCC
>CBFGTB010000052.1:0-15252 GCA_965651715.1 uncultured Gemmatimonadales bacterium | reverse complement strand
GCTTGAGCGCCACCCGAACCAGCGCGGCCGTGTCACCCTGGTCTTTGTCACCACTCCGCCGGCTCCGGGGATGGAGGTCTACGAAGAGGTCCGCGGCGCTGTCGACGAGGCGGTTGGTCGGATCAACGGGCGCTTCGGGTCGTTGAGCTGGACGCCGGTCCACTATCTCTTTCGCGCGCTGCCCTTTGCCGAGGTCGTGGCCTATAGTGCGGCCGCCGACGTGGCGTGGATCACCCCGCTGCGCGACGGGCTCAATCTGGTGGCGAAGGAGTTTGTCACGGTGCAGGCGGCGCACCAGGGGCGGGGCGTGCTGGTGTTGAGCGAGTTTGCCGGCGCGGCGGTCGAACTCCACGGTGCGCTGCTCACCAATCCCTACGACATCGAGGGGATGTGCGATCGGCTGCACGAAGCGCTGGCCCTGCCGGAGACCGAACGGCGGCGGCGGTTGGAGCGGATGGCGCGGATTGTGACCGGCTACGACGTGACCGATTGGAGTCGCGACTTCCTGGCCGCGCTGGCGGGCGATCGGTCCACGCCGGACTGAGCGCCCGCCCGGGCCGGTGGCGGATCAGTCTTCGAGGACGAACGTCACCTTGAGGATGACCCGGTAGCCGGTGATCCGACCCTTGGTGATGATCACCTTCTGGCTCTCCACCCAGGCGCCGGTGACGTTGCGGAGCGTCTTGTCGGCCCGGGCGACGCCCTGCTGGATGGCATCTTCGAAGCTGGTGGAGGATTCGGCGATCAGCTCGGTCACTTTGGCGACGGACATGGTACATCTCCTTGCGAGGGTAAGGCCGAACGAGCGCCCGGACGGGCGGATCCGGCATGCGGTTGACGTTTCCAGATTAGCTTTGATGCACTGTTTCGCCAACTACCCGTACACCCGAGGTGCTGCATGTCTGCCGTCAACCGGTGGTCCACCGCCCTGCTCGCGGGCATTGTCGTGAGCATCGCCGCCAGCCCCGTGTCCGCCCAGGACGATCTCGATGCGCGGGCTCGGGCCATTCACCAGCGGGTGTTGTCGCTTGACACCCACGTGGATATCAGCCCGGCCAACTTCCGGAGCGATGCCCCCAACTACGCCAGCCGTCTGCCGCGGACCCAGGTGGATCTTGTCAAGATGGAGGAGGGGGGCCTGGGGGGCGCCTTCCTGGCCGTCTACGTCGGGCAGTCGCCCAACCTGACGCCTGAGGGATATGCGGCGGCCCACCGTCAGGCGATGGAGAAGTTCGCCGCGATTCATCGGCTGGTGGACAGTCTGGCGCCGGATCGTGCCGCGCTGGCGCTCACCGCGGCCGATGCGGTCCGGATTCATGCCGCCGGCAAGCGGGTGATTTTCATCGGGGTGGAGAACGGCTTCCCGATCGGCAGTGACATCTCGAATGTCCAGGCGTTTTACGACCTGGGGGCGCGGTACATGTCGCTGGCGCACAACGGGCACTCCCAGTTGTCCGACTCCAACACCGGCGAGCGCGACGGCGTCTGGCTGCATCACGGCCTCTCTCCGCTGGGGCGCGAGGTGGTGGCGGAGATGAACCGGGTCGGCATGATGATCGATATTTCGCATCCCTCGAAGGAGTCGATGATGCAGACGCTGGCGATCAGCCGGGCGCCGATCATCGCCTCGCACTCCGGGGTGCGGGCGCTCTGCGATCACTCGCGCAATCTCGATGACGAGCAGTTGCGGGCGCTGGCCCGGAACGGCGGCGTCGCCCAGATGGTGGCGTTCAACGGCTATGTCCGCTGCGATGCGCACCAGGATCCGGCTCGGCAGCAGGATATCGCGGCGCTGCGGGCCCAGTATGGGCTCGAGGGGCTGTCACGGCGCGAGGTGCAGCAGCGGCTCGAGGCCCTGCCTGTGGCGGAGCGCAACGCGTTTCTTGCGAAGCAGCGTGAGATCACCGACCGGCGCTATCCCGAGGATGTGGTCGCGAATGTGAGCGACTTTGTCGATCACATCGATTACGCCGTCAAGGTGGCCGGTATCGACCACGTCGGGATCGCCTCGGACTTTGACGGCGGTGGGGGTGTCGACGGCTGGCGTTCGGCCGATCAGACGCTCAATGTCACGCGGGAGTTGGTCCGGCGCGGCTACAGCGAGGCCGATATCGCCAAGCTCTGGAGTGGCAACCTGCTCCGGGTCCTGACCGAGGTGGAGCGGGTCGCCGGGCACTGAGCGACCTCAGCGTTTGAGGGTCTGCACCAGGGCACCCATCAGGGAACGGACCAGTTGGGTGCCCATGTTCGACATGGTGCGGGTCTTGAGCAACCGTTCCAGCGTCGACGGGGCCGGGGTCGGCGCGCGGCGGCGGCTATGCGCCGTCGGTTTCCGGGGGCGGTCTTCGACCCCGATCGGCTCGGCCGCTTCGGCCGCCTCGGTTGCCCCAGCGACCCGGGCGGCCAGCAGTTCCCGGGCGCTCTCCCGGTCGATGGTGGTGCGGTAGCGGGCCACCTGCTCTGAACTCTGCAGCGCGGCGGCGAAGGCGGTATCGCTGAGCGGATTCATCGATGCCGCCGGCGCAATCAGGTGGGTGGCGACGGGCGGCGTGGGGGTACCGTCGGGCGTGAGCACCGTGACGATGGCCTCGCCGGTTCCGACAGTGGTGAGCAGTTCCTCGATGTCATACCAGGGCGTGCGCGGGAAGGTGCGCGCGGCCGCCCGCATGGCTTGGGCATCGTCGGGGGTGAAGGCCCGCAGCGCGTGCTGGATCCGGTTGCCGAGCTGGCCCAGAATATCGGTGGGGATATCCTTGGGACTCTGCGTGACGAAGATGATGCTCACGCCTTTCGAGCGAATCAGCCGGACCACCTGTTCGATCTGGTCCCGGAACGCCTTGCTGGCGCCGTCGAACAGCAGGTGGGCCTCATCGAAGAAGAACACCAGGCGCGGTTTGGCCAGATCGCCGACTTCGGGCAGATCGAGGTAGAGGCGGGCCAGCATCCACATCATGAAGGTGGAGAACAGGGCGGGGTGGTCGCGGCTGTCGGAGAGTTCCAGCGCCGAGATCACGCCGCGGCCATCGGGCGCGGTGCGCATCAGATCGGTGAGCGCGAATTCCGGCTCGCCGAAGAAGGCGTCGGCGCCCTGCTGTTCGATTTCGATCAATTCCCGCAGCAGCACGCCCACGGTCTGGGACGACATCCCGCCGTAGCGGGCCAGCTCCTCGCGGCCGTCTTCGCGCAGGTACTGCAGCACCGCCCGCAGGTCGCTCAGGTCGAGCAGGGCGAGTTGGCGATCGTCGCAGTAGGCGAAGACCATGGTCAGCACGCTGGTCTGGGTCTCGGTCAGGCCCAGCACCTTGGCCAGCAGCAGCGGACCGAAGGAGCTCACGGTGGCGCGGAGCTGGGCGCCGCGTTCGCCGGTGAGCGAGAGAAACTCGACCGGAAATGCCGAGGGATGCCAGGGGGATCCGGTGGCGGTGGCCCGTTCGGTGATCCGTTCCCCCGGGCTGCCGGGAGCGGCCAGTCCGGCCAGATCGCCCTTGACATCGGCCACGAAAACCGGGACGCCCGCCGCCGAGAGTTGTTCGGCGACCAATTGCAGGGTGCGGGTCTTGCCGGTCCCGGTGGCCCCGGCGATCAGGCCGTGGCGGTTGAGCATCGCCAGCGGCAGGCGGACCAGCGGTTCCGGGACGATCTCGCCCTCGCGCATCGGGGCACCAATGACAACTGCATCGCTCTGGGGAAACGCGGCGCGAACGTCGGCAACAAACTGGGGATCCATACCCGCTCCACAATAAGGCTGCGCGATAGTAACATGTCCCGGCGCAGGGGGGCAAACAGATGCCCTCCGGTGCCGGGCACCGGAGGGCATCGGACCGTCACCGCCACGCGCGTTCAGAACGTGATGTCGAAACTTCCGCTGGTCACGCTGACCTGGCCGGTGGCCTCGGTCCCCGGGGCCTGCTGCGCGGTGAACTGGAATGTCCCCGCGGCCCGTTCGGAACTGAGCGTGGTGATGCTGACGCTGCCTGAGCCGGGCGACAGCGCCGTGGTCCAGGTGGACACTCCCGAGATGCCCTTGGTGCGGGTGACAGTGGCGAGCTGACCGGCGAAACTGGGACTCAGTTCGTAGCTGCCGGTCTCGGTCACGTTGGTCAGGTTGATTGACAGCAGTGTCGTCGTTCCCGCGCTGGTGACGCTGCCGCCGATCGTGAGCACTCCACTGGTATAGCTGCCCTGCACTGCGAGTGCGGGAGGCGCGAACGCGACCCCGTCAATTGTTGCGGACATTGAGTTACCACTGCCGGTCGGTCCCGGCCCGGTGCCATTGTCGCTGCCACAGGCGATCAACGTGGTTGTCGCGACGGCGACCAGGGTCCGGCGGAATGCTCTGTTCATGCAGGTCTCGTGGGAAGAGGTAAGTGATCAGGCGCGTCGGCGCCGGCGCGGGCCGTTCGCCGAGGGAGTCCGGCGCTTGCGAGTGCGATTGTATTCGGGACGATCCTTGATAATGACCTGCAGATTCTGCGCGGCGGTGAGAATCTTGCGGAGCGATTCGGTGCTGCCGGCATCGGCCTGCGCCATTTCGAGTCGCCGAATCGAATTGCCCAGCGACCGCTTCACCCGACCATCCTTGGTCCGATCATACAGCGCCTGGGTCAGCTTGAGTTCCTCGGCAATCTGGGCCGGATTGGCACCATTGATCCGTTCCTTAAGCTGTTCGATGTGCGATTCCAGTGCGGTCTTGAACGCCGTGGACATACCAACTCCTAGTTGTGGTAACGAAGCGGGGGCTGGGCTTATATATACACCTCTGCGGGCGGCTGTACAGTGCATCTCCGCCGGGATTGGTTGTTCCTGGTGCGGGCGCCATTACTATTCGCCGTGGTCAGGGGGGCGGTAGCTCAGTTGGGAGAGCACCTGCTTTGCAAGCAGGGGGTCGTGGGTTCGAGCCCCATCCGCTCCATCATGTTGTCTCAGTCATACGGTTTGATCGGACCATGTCTTCTTCCCGGGTACTCACCGATGCGTCGACTCTTTGACCGGCCCGCTCTCTCGCTTCTGGCCCTGTGCGCAGCGGGGTGTACTTCGTCGATGTCGATCGACACCGCGCGACAGGCCGATGTGGTCGCGGTGGATGGGGTCACCCTCGATGGGGCGACCCTGGAGCAGATTCTGGTGGCGGCCCCCGGCAACGCCGGTCCCAGCCGGGAGACAGCCAACCTGATTACCTCGGCCTTTATCGATGCGGCGCTGTTCCGTCAGGCCTTGACCGGGCAGATTGATCTGACCGATTCGGCCACCGTGGCGCAGATCATCGAGCCCGATGCGATCCGGGGGGTGGTCCGCGGCGTTGTCGGCCAGCGGGTGGCGGCCTATCCGCCGCCCAGCGACGCTGCTGTCGATTC
Organism: uncultured Gemmatimonadales bacterium; assembly: GCA_965651715.1. Taxonomy (GTDB): domain Bacteria; phylum Gemmatimonadota; class Gemmatimonadetes; order Gemmatimonadales; family GWC2-71-9; genus Palsa-1233. Next base: position 9,898 of record CBFGTB010000052.1, on the reverse strand, counting down.
GGTCACCCGATTGGGGCAGGTGCGCGCGTTCCAGGCGATTGCCATTCGGTTGCCGGCAGAGGATCCCGACAGCGCTGCGCTCGATGCCTTCCGCCGTCGGGTGATGGACGTCTATACGACCGCCAGCGGCGACAGCGCCGATTTTTCGGCACTGGTGCGGCAGTTCGGCGAGGACTCCATCCTGCGGAGCACCGGTGGCCAACTGCCGGCCATGGCACGGTCCACCCTGCCGCAGGGGCCGCCCTACGACGCGGCCTGGCAGCTTGAGTTCGGTCGGGTGGCTCGGCCGATCGTGCTGCCGCCCTACGCGATGATCTTGCGCCGCAACACCATCGAGGAATCGCGGCCGGCGGTGCGGCAGTGGTTGACGCCGGTGCAGGCGGCGCAATTGAATCGCACCTGGCTCGATTCGGTCAGGAGCAGTCGTCATGTGAATGTGGCCGACGATGCGCTGGTCCGGATGCGTGCATTGGTCGAGGAGCCGCTCTCCGGCGGCGGTGATGCGCCACTCGTCACCTGGGAAGGCGGTGCGTTGACGCCGATGCAGGCGCGGCTCTGGGTGTCGGTGCTGAGTCCGGCCGAACGGGCGGTCCTGCCGGGACTGGCCGACAGCTCGCTGGCGATTCTGGTCAGTGAGATCGCCGACCGCTACATCGTGCATCAGATCGCGCCCGAGGCCGGTACCATGCCGGCCGAAGCGTGGCAGACGCTGTCGCCGCAGTTTGCCGCCGCGTACGCCAGTCTGGATTCCGCCTATCGCCCGATCCTGACGGCGGCCGACTCCAATGCTGCGGTGCGGGACTTTATTCGCGGAGTGACCACGGGAACCATCCCCTACCGCCCGCTGCCCGGTGCCTTGGTCTGGGTGTTGCGCCAAGGGGCAGCGATCACTCTCGATCGGCCCGCAATCGACGCCATCGTCGCGGCGGTACGCCCCACCTGGACGGCGCGGCGGGATTCGATGATGGCGGCGGCGCGCGATTCAGCCCAGCGCGCGGGCGGACTGCGCTAGGCGTCCTCGGTCTCGCCGGCGGCCCGTTGCTCAGCCCGGCGGCGAGCCACCACCGCCATGAGCTGCTGCAGCCGGCGCCGCTCGGGTGTGGGAAAGGGGTGGCGCGGCGACAGTCGGCGCCAGCCATCGGGGCCGTGCCCCACCCACAGCACGTCCAACACCAGGATGACCTCGCGGGCCAGTGCGGTCAATGAGCAGGACAAGGTGGCCGAGCGCTCCTGCGACAAGGTCAACTCGGCATGACCCGAGCGACGATCAGCCCAGCTATGTACCCGCACTGTGATGATCTCGCCGTCGCGTTCGAAGGTCCATTCGTGAACCCCCGGTGCGTCTTCAAGGACGACCGAGGCGTGGTCAGCTCCCTCGAGCAAGCTGATCACGGCGCGGATCAGGTCACCCAGTGCGTCGGTATCGTCGGTGGCCTGCATTGCGATCCGCAGGTCATCGGCTTCGAGCGCGACGATGGCACGCCCGGGTGTGGTCATCGAGTACCGAAAGGCAAAGCTCATAGCCGAAGTATCGTCGCGGAGGCCGCGGGGCCACAGGGGTGGCCACGGATTGGCGCGGTGGGACCGATCAGGCGACCTTTGGCGCTATGACCCTGCCGTCGCTGCTGTACTGGGCTGCCCCGCTGCTGCTCGCGCCTGCGTGCGCTGCACCCTCCGGGCGTGGTCGCGCCATGGCGCGAGTGGTGATGACCGGCTTTGCGCTCGGCGCCCTGGCGACCGCGTCCGGCACGCTGGAACCCGGAGAACTTGCACAGTATGCGGCGCGGACTGCCGACAACGCGCTGTTCGTTTCGCTCACGCTGGGACTGGTGCTCGGCGCGCTGGGGCCATGGCCGCCCCGGGTCGAGTGGCGCAGCGCGGTGTGTGCGGTACCGCTGGTCGCGGCGCTGCTGGCGACCGGATGGAGCACTGTCCGGTGGGCCCCGTTGGGGTTGGGGATGATTTTCGGCGCGCTGCCGCTGTTTGCGGCGCTGGCGCTGCCCGGCGGCGGGCAGACGCGGGACAGCGATCTTCGCACCGCAGCGCCGGGATGGTGGATTCTGATCACCGTGGCGATCGCAGCGGCGGAACCATTGCTGGTGACGGCGTTGCTGCCGCTGCCGTGGCTGCTGCCGGGGCGCCGGGCCGGATGGCCTGATGCGCCGTGGCTGCGCCGGGTGATGCCGGCCGTGGGCACTGTGCTGTTGGCGGGGATGATCTGGCTGGCCCTGACTGTGGCGGGAACCCCGTGGGTGCGGCTGGCCGACTACGCGGTGCTCGCCCCGGTATCGATCGCCGCCGAGCGATTGATGGCGGTGCTGGCGCTGGGAGCCGTCGTGGCGTTCGCCGCGCCCTGGCCGCTCCGCCGGTTCGCGCCGGTGCTCGTGCCGATGCCGGCTATCGTCCTGCTGGCGTCACGATTCGCGGCCAACCTGGCGCCCAGTGGAATGGCGGCGTGGTACCCCGGCACGGCACTGGTATTGGTCCCGTCGGCCCTGATCGCCGCCCTGCTCGGTCATTGGCGTACCGCGCTGGGGACAGTGGCGCTGCTGGGTGGCTTGCTGGGCACCCCGCCCGGACTGATCGCCGGCCTGGTTCTCGCCACTGTTGCCGTTCTGCCATCGCTGCGCGCTGTGACAGCCGATCCGGTTCGCGATCGGGTTACTTTCTTCGGGTCGCGTTGGCTCGCCCCGGTGGTTTCGGCGGCGCTGGCCGGCGTGATCGTGGCGATTCTGAATGTCGAGGTCGTGCTGGCGACCATTCTGGCCGGAGGATTGGCCCTGCTGCTCGCCCGCCCGAGCGCCGCGACACCTCCGCCACGCCCTGCTGACGTCATTCCTTGAGAGGAAAGATCCTCATGTCCTACACACTGCCTCCCCTCCCCTACGACTACACCGCGCTGGAGCCGCATCTCGACGAGCAGACCATGCGGATTCATCACGACAAGCATCATGCCGGTTATGTCAACAACCTCAACGCCGCACTGGAGGGGCAGACGGCTCTTGCCGGCAAGTCGGTGGAAGCTCTGATCGCGGATCTCGCCGCTGTGCCTGATGCGGTGCGTGGGGCGGTCCGCAACAACGGCGGCGGGCACGCCAACCATTCGCTGTTCTGGGAAGTGATGACTCCGGGCGGCGCCCGTGCTCCCGAGGGCAAGCTGGCCGCGGCGATCGATAGCGCCTTCGGGTCATTCGATGCTTTTAAGGAGCAGTTCGCCAAGGCCTGCGCCACCCGCTTCGGCTCGGGCTGGGGCTGGCTCTCGGTCGCCGGAGGGCGCCTCCAGGTGGAGAGCACGCCGAATCAGGACTCGCCCCTGATGGAGGGGCGCACCCCGATCCTCGGCTGTGACGTCTGGGAGCACGCCTATTACCTCCACTACCAGAACCGGCGTCCCGACTACGTCACGGCGTGGTGGAATGTCGTGAACTGGACCGAAGTCGCCCGACGCTTCGACGCAGCGTCATGAGCGTCGGCCGCGTCGTGGTGATCGCGGCGCGCGCCTGAGTGGGGCGCGGGGGGCCGTGAGCGATCCGGGGCGAGCGGTGCCGCCGGCGGCGGTGATCGCCGCCGCCGCGCGGGCGCTGGCCCGCGGCGGCAGCGCAACCGATCGCTCCCGGCGTCTCTGTGATGCCCTGCGCCGGATGCTGCCGGCGGCGGAGGTGCGGCTCCATGCGGGCGAGCGGCGCAGCGATCGGGTGGTCGCGGGGCAGGGCGATCCGGCCGCCGCCGCATGGCTGGTCGATGTCCCGTGGCCGGCCGGGCGCCACGCGGTGATCGAAGTGATCGACACGCCGCGCCCCGCCGATGAACTCGGTCCGATTCTGGACGCGGTGGCGGCCGTGTTGGCTGTCGCCCCGCCCGGGCTCGATGGCGATGCGCCCCCGACGGATTCCGATCAGCGGCTGCATCAACTCACCATCGATTCGCTGCCGGTCGGTCTGTACGTGATCGACGCGGCGTTTCGGATCGTGCTGTGGAATCGCAAGCGGGAAACCGGAACGCAGGGCCTGCGCCGTGCCGACGTGCTGGGGCGGCCGGTCTTCGAGGTGCTGCACCGCCAGTCCCCCGACCAGCTCCGGGACGAGTTCCGGCGGGTCTTCACCCGAGGCGAGGTGTCAGCGAGCGAGCAGGAAGTGGTCTTCGGCGGGGCGCGCCGGATCTATCGCACCACCCGGTTACCCATGCGGCTCAGCGGCGACGCCGTCAGTCATGTGATCAGCGTCGGTGAGGATGTCACCGAGACCCGCGAACTCGAGGCCGCCATGCACCAGACCGAGAAGCTGGCCGCCGTGGGACAGTTGTCGGCTGGGGTGATGCATGAAATCAACAATCCGCTGGCCACCATTGGCGCGTGTGTCGCCGCGATCGGGGCACGGCTCGGGGCGACGGCTGAGCCGGTCGTGCGGGAATATCTCGATATCATCGCGAGCGAAGTGACCCGCTGTACCGAGATCGTCGACGGCCTGCTCGACTTCTCGCGGGCGGGCCGGGCCGGTGATGACTTTGCGCCGGTGGACGTCACGGCCTGGCTGGAGCGAACACTGCTGCTGCTCAAGCACCACCAGCGGTTTCGTCGCCTGGATGTGCTGCGGGACCTGTCGGACGACCTGCCCGCCGTGCCGGGGAACATGGATCGGCTGGTGCAGGCCGCGATGGCCATCCTGCTCAACGCCGCCGACGCCACCGGGGGACAGGGCGTGGTCACGGTCCGGAGTCGTCACGAGCCGCCGTGGGTCGCGGTGGAACTGCGCGACGACGGGCCCGGCATTCCGCCCGATGTGCTTCCCCGGATCTTTGAGCCATTTTACACCACCAAGGGTCCCGACCGGGGCACCGGTCTCGGTCTGGCGATTGCCTACGGGATTATCGCCGACCATCATGGTCGTCTCGACGTCCGGAGTGAACCGGGCGAGACGGTTTTTCGGATTCTGCTGCCGCCGATCCGCTCGCGGGAGGAGTTGTGAAGCTGTTGGTTGTCGAGGATGACCGCACGGTGGGGCAGTACGTCAAGCGCGGCTTGGAAGAGGCGCAGTACATTGCCGATCTGGTCGCCGATGGTGCAGAGGCGCTGGATCTGATCAGTGTCGGACCCTACGATCTGGTCATCCTTGACCTGCGCCTCCCGGGCATGAATGGCCTGGAAGTGTTGCGGACCATCCGTGATCGGGGCCACATGGTGCCGGTGCTGGTGCTCACGGCCCAGGATTCGGTGGAGTTCAAAGTCGACGCCCTGCGGGCCGGTGCCGATGACTACGTCACCAAACCGTTTGCCTTCGAGGAGCTGCTGGCGCGGATCGAGGCCTTGTCCCGCCGCCCGCGCCAGCTCTCGGCCCGGGTGTTGACGGTGGCGGACCTGACCCTGGACCTCGACAGTCGCGATGTCCGCCGTGGTGATCACCTGATCGAATTGACCCCGAAGGAATACACGGTGCTCGAGTATCTGATGCGCCATGCCGGGCGCGTCATGTCGCGCACGCTGATCACCGAGTACGCCTGGGACTATCACTTTGACCCGGGCACCAACATCGTCGATGTGGTGATCAACCGGCTCCGCAAAAAGGTCGATGCCGACTTTGAGCAGAAGCTGGTGCACACCGTACGCGGTGTCGGTTACGTCGTGAGAGGCTGATGCACGGCGTTCGGCAGCGGCTCACGCTCTACTACTCGGTGGCGCTGACCTGCTCGCTGCTGATCTTCGGCCTGTTGCTCTACGCCGAACGGCGAACCACCGCGGCGCATGAACGTGATGAGCAGCTCAGTGAGCGTCTGGTGGCCGAAGGGGCCTTGATCCGCAAAGCGATCGAGGAGACCGGCCGCTCCCTGCCGCGGGTGGTGGTGGTGCAGCCCGGCATCGGCAACAGCGCCGATTCGACCTACGATCTGATTGCCGATGTGCGCCGCTTCTTTGATGGACTGCGCGATTTTCTCTTCGTGATGGATCCGTGGGGCCGACTGCTGTATGTCTCGCAGGAAGGTCGCTTGCTGGATCCGGGCTCGCTCACACTGGTGAAGCGCACCATGCTGCGCCAGCCGGTCACACCGCGCGAGGGTCGCTTGCGGCTGGGCGAACCCGCCAATCTGTACCGCTTTCGGATCGACACCATCGGCGGACCCACCGCGACGCAGGTGCAGAGCTTTCTGGTCGCGGCCCGGCCCGAACGCGGCACGGCCGGTCCCGACCAATTGCTGCTGTCAATGTTGGTGGTGGCACCGATCATCCTGGCGGCCTCGGCCATGATGGGGTACTGGATGTCGGGGCGCGTGCTGGCGCCGGTGGATCAGATCGTCGCCGAAGTGGAGGCGATTCAGGATGGTCGTTCGCTGCATCGTCGCCTGGGTGTGCCGCTCGGCAACGATGAGTTCACCCGGCTGGCCACCACCCTCAATGCCATGCTGGGACGGGTCGAACACAGCTTCGTCGCGCTGCGCCGCTTCACCGCCGATGCGTCGCATGAACTCAAGACGCCGCTGATGGTGCTGCGGGCGGGCGTGGAGCGGTCCTTGACCAATCCGCAGGCCTCCGATGAGATGGTGGATGCCTTGGATGAAACCCTGCGGCAGATCAACGGGATGACCGAGATGGTGACGAACCTGCTCACTCTGGCTCGGGCCGACGAAGGACGCAGTGCGCTGGTGCTGGCCGACGTGGACCTGGTTCCGCTGGTGGCCGAAGCCGGGGAGACTGCCGAAATACTGGGAGCCGAGCAGGGGGTGGCCGTCAGCGTCAGCGTGCCGGACCGGGCCTTGGTGGCCTCGGTCGAGGCCGGCCGGATCCGGCAGTTACTGCTCAACCTGATCACCAATGCAGTCAAATACACACCGGCCGGCGGTGAGATCGAGCTGAGTCTGGCCGAGCAGGACGGAGCCGCCGTGATTGTGGTGCGCGATAGCGGCATCGGGATCGCCACGGGCGACCTGGAGCATGTCTTCGAGCGCTTCTGGCGGGCCGACCCGGCCCGATCGCGCACCGGAGATCGCCCGGGAACCGGCCTGGGCCTCGCGATCGTCGAGTGGATTGTCGACGCCCACGCCGGTAGTATTGACGTGACCAGCCGCCCCGGACGGGGATCGACATTTACCGTCACGTTGCCGCTCCATGACGACCCGGCGGTGTGAGGCAAATCTCATTCGGCTGTCATCGAATTGTCATGACATGGTGAATTCCATTTGATCTGAACGGGAGATACTCCGTCAGGTTCAATTCTGATGTCCTCTGCGGAGGCTGGTGACATGTTCGACAACCTGCTCGAGTCCAAACCCAAGCGACAGCGTTCATTCGGCCAGGCGCTGGTTTCGGTGTTCCTCCACGTGGTTCTGATCTTCGTGGCGGTCAAGGCCACCCAGGGGGCGGCCGAGGCCGTGAAAGGGATTGTGCAGGCTGATGCCTCCTTCCTGCTGCCGCCCCCGCCGCCGCCTCCCCCGCCGCCGGCCGCTCCGCCGCCGGACGCGGTGGTGGTGCAGAACCCGCCGCCTCAGGGGTTCCAGACCATGGTGCCGCCCAAGGATCTACCGACCGAGATCCCGCCGATCGACCTCAATCAGAAGTTCGACGCCTCGGACTTTTCGGGTCGTGGGGTTGAGGGCGGGATTGCGTCAGGCGTGATCGGCGGTACCGGTCCGGTTCCCAAGGATATTGTAGGCACGATGACCTTCACCTCCGACGAGGTGGACTCGCCGATTCAGCGTACGGGCGGGCCGATGCCGGTATATCCGCCTCAGCTTGAGAGCTTCGGCATTGCGGGTTCGGTGCGGCTGCGGTTCATCGTGGGCACCAACGGCCGGGTCGAGTCGAACTCGATCGAAGTGGTCAGCTCGACCAACAAGGCCTTCGAGCCGGCGGCCATCAAGACCATTCGTGAATCGACATTCAAGCCGGCGATGATCCGTGGTGAGCCGGTCCGTCAGGTGGTCGAGCAGTCCATCAACTTCACGGTGCCGGGAAAGTGATCCAGCGTCCGGTGTCGTTCTCCGCTGTCCGCACGTCCTTTACTCTTGGAAAGGTTGCACCCCGATGAATACCTCGTTGCTGACGCTCTGGGCGGACGCCGGTACTTTCGCCCGCTTCATCGTCATCGCCCTGGCGATCATGTCGGTGTGGTCGCTCACTGTCACGCTGCAGAAGTACCTCAAGATCCGGAAGAGTCAGCGGGCGACCCGCAAGTTCGCGCCGCAGTTCTCGCGCGCCATCCAGGAGGAGGCGCTGGATCAGGCCATCACCCTGGCGGAGAAGAACAAGGACAGCCACGTGGCGCGCGTTCTGGGTGGGGCGCTCTCCGAGGTGAAGCCGCTGCTCCGGGATCGGGCGACCATCACCGCGGCCGACATCAATTCGGCCGAGCGGGCGGTGGAGCGGCAGATGCTCATCGTGCTGTCGGAGTTCAAGCGTGGGTCAGGCATCCTGGGTACCGTGGGTTCCACCGCGCCGTTCGTCGGGCTGCTGGGTACTACGATGGGTATCGTGAACGCGTTCACCGCAATGTCGACCGAGGGTGCATCGGGCGGTCTGGCCGGCATCGGCGCCGGTATCGCCGAGGCGCTGATCACCACCGCCTTCGGCCTGCTGGTGGCGATTCCGGCGGTGTGGGCGTATAACTACTTCAGCACCAAGGTCGAGAACCTCTCGGTCGAGATGACCTACACCTCCAAGGAACTGATCGACTATCTGATCAAGAGCGTCGGCAGCGAGTTCGGGCGCTCGATCTTCACCAAGGAGTTCCAAGCCCAGAAGGCGGTGAGTGGCAGTGGCCATATCCACGGCTAAGAGCGGCGGCAGCTCGGTCAACGCGGACATCAATGTCACGCCGATGATCGACGTCATGCTGGTGCTGCTGATCATCTTCATGATCGTGACGCCGGTGCTGTCGTCGGGATTCACCGCGACGATGCCGAAGGGTGCCAATTCGACGACCCAGGCCGAAGGTGATGACGAGGTCACGTTGGGTCTCGACAACGCCGGGGTCTACTTCGTCAACGGGGCACCGAGCACGCCCGAGGCGGCCGAGCAACAGTTGACCGCGATCTACGCGGCCCGAACGGTTGACAAGCTGCTCTATTTCAAGGCGGATGCGGGGCTGCCCTATTCCAAGATCCAGGCGGCGGTCGAAGTCGGCCGCCGCGCCGGAGCCCGTGTCCTTGTCGCGATTGTCGACAAGAAGGGCGGACTCGATAGCGAGAGCGAGGAATAGCCATGGCGATGTCCACCGGTGGGGGCGAGGGTGGCGTCACGTCGGAGATCAACGTCACACCGATGATCGACGTGCTCCTGGTGCTGCTGATCATCTTCATGATCGTCAACGCCTTGAACCGTCAGGTGATCGAGGTGCAGATCCCGCCGGTTCAAACGGCGGCGGCCCAGAGTCAGGAGAGCAACCAGATCGTGCTGCAGATGCTGGCCGATGGCGGCTTTGCGATCAACGGCCAGACGCCGTTCCAGTTGGCGCAGCTCGATACTGAGATTCACAACGTTTACGACAATCGTCCCGCCAAGCTGATCTTCGTCAAGCCGGCCGGGACGCGGACCTACGGCGAGGTCATGGAGGCCATTGACATCGTGCGAGGTGCGGGCGTCACCGTGATCGGCTTCACTCCGATCGAGGCCAACTGAGGCCGAGGCGATGCCTGCTCCGGGGTCGACGAACGCGGCCATCCCCTCCCGGGATGTCCGCGTTCGCGCTTCATTGCCGTTGGAGCGGCGGTCGTCGCGGTTGTCGGCGGTGCTGTCATTTCTGATTCATGTGACGATCATCGCGCTGCTGGTTCGGGTGGGCTATCGGGAGGCTGTGGAACGCGGTCACCTGGCGGAGACGATGGCGCAGCAAGCGGGCGGTGGTGGCGGCGGCGGCAGCGGGGGCGCCGCCTATATCGCCTTGGCGACTCCACCGCCCCCGCCGCCTCCTCC
>CBFGTB010000051.1:0-15697 GCA_965651715.1 uncultured Gemmatimonadales bacterium | reverse complement strand
GTCATTGGCGCTGGGACGGCGGCTCAATGGGACCTCGTTTCCGGCGGAGGTGACCATCGGGCCGCTGACCGACGGCGACCAGGTGGGCGGCGGGGTCGCCATCGTGCGTGACCTGACGATGCAGCGGCAGGCCGTCGCCGAGCGCGAGCGGTTTGAGCGGCAGGTGGCCGAGTCGGAGAAGATGCTGGCGATCGGACGAGTGGTCAGCGGTGTGGCCCACGAGTTGAACAATCCGCTGGCGGTGGTCCTGGGCCAGAGCGAACAGTTGGCCGGCCTGGCCGACGATGTCGAGCTGCGGGCCGGGATCATGTTGATAAATGAGCAGGCCCAGCGGGCTCGGCACATTGTTCGAGACTTGTTGGCATTCGTGCGGCCGAGCAGTGGCTCGGGTGAAACCGTGTCGCTGTTCGACCTGGCGCGTCGGGTCGCGGCGACCCAGGCGCCCCGGGCCGCGGCCCGCGGCATCGCCATCACGCTGCCCGCCACGTCGGCGCCGATCGCGGTGCGCGGCGACCGGATGGGGCTGGAGCAGGTGCTGACCAACCTGGTCGAGAACGCGATTGATGCCGTGGATGACGGCGGTAGCGTCACAGTCCGACTCGGCAGCGATGCTCAGTCGGGCCGCTTGATTGTTGAGGACAATGGCCCCGGCGTCGATCCGGTTCACATCGGCCGCATTTTTGAACCCTTCTTCACCACCAAGGGTGTCGGTCAGGGGACCGGATTGGGACTCTCAGTCTCGGCCGGACTTGTCGAACGTCAGGGCGGTACGCTTCAGCTCGAGAACCATCCCGAACCCGGTGTGGGCGCGCGCTTTGTCGTGGCCTTGCCGCTGTCGCAGGAACCGCTGCCCGAGGCCGGGAGTCGAGTGACGCGGGTGACAGTCGCTCCACTGCGAGATGCCGCCGGCGCGCTGCGACCGGCGCTGGTGATCGACGACGAGGCGGCGGTGCGCGCCACCCTGGCTCTGATGTTGACCCGCTGGGGCTGGCCGGTGGTCCAACTCGACTCGGCGACCGAGGCGTTGGCGTTGTTGCAGGGCGACGACGCGCCCGATCCGGCGGTAATTCTCTGCGATCTGCGGATGCCGGGAATGACAGGGCAGGAGTTCCACGCGGCGCTCCGCGAGTCGGTGCCCCGTCTGGCTGAACTGATGGTCTTCGTCACTGGTGATGTGGTCGAGACCGACACTGCTGATTTCCTGCGAACTGTGGACCAGCCGGTGGTGGAGAAGCCGTTCACGCTCACCGAAATGGCCCAGGCGATTGAACAGATTCTTGCCGCGACGTGACCGTTAAAGTTTGAGCCATTCGTACCAGTTTGCTTTACCAGTGGTGCAATCTCTGATCTCGCGATACTGTTGCGTCTGGGCGACGTTCACCGTCGAATGCCGCCTGTTGCGCTGATTCCGCACTCACCGTTCAGGAGCACCACCATGCGTAAGTTCACAGTTGCCTTCGTCGCCGCCATCGTCGCCGCGCTCTCCATCGCCACCGTCGTCAAGAAGGCCAGCGCGGCGGCCCTTCCGAGTGACGCGATCCGGTGCTACTACCACCTCTACTACTGCTCCTACCCGGGCACTGCCTACTGGTCGGATTGCAGCCCGCAGTACCCCGAGGGCTTTGTCCGCACCGATATCGCCATCTCGATGTGTCGTGTGTACCACGAGGGTACCGCGTGGTAACAGCTCGGCAATGCCGTCCGGGCGGGCGATTGCTGTCCCGTTCGGCGGTGCTGCTGTATCTCTTCGGGGCAGCCTGCCGACAGGCTGCCCCACCGCTGGCGGCCGGAGCGGCTGAGGTTCCCAGGCTGGAGCCGGTCGCCACGGCGCCGGTGATGGGTCTCTCGGTGCGCTCGGCTGTTGCGCTTGGTGCCGACGGCGCCTGGCTCTTCGCCGCGCCGCGGGTGACCGGATCGGCCATGGTCTTCGTCGCTCCCGAAGCCGATGAGGGGGTACCGATCGGTGGCGTGGGCGAGGGGCCGGGCGAGGCGCGAATGGCCATCCCGATCCGGGTCGACAGCGCCGAGGTGGTGGGCTACGACCTGGCCGGCGAACGGCTGACCACCTGGACGCGGGGCGGCGACGTGGTCGCCACCCGCTGGATGAGTCAGGTCGGGATCCCGCTGCTGGCACTGCCGAGCGGTGAGTTGCTGACCACGGTACGCAATCAGCACGGCCTCATTCCGACGCTGTTCGATCCGGCAACCGGTCGGACCCGCCAACCAATTGCCGCAGAAGATTCGGCCTTCAGTGCTCTCGTCGCCGACGGCCGGGACGAGATGTCACCACCGGTGATCGGTGCCTGGGCGGACGGCCTGGTGGTGGGCGACGGGATCGCCTTCAGGTTCGGCTTGTTCGATCAACACGGGCGTCAGGTCGGTCGGATCGACCTTGATCTGCCGGAGCGGCACCGGGACGAGGCCGGCGTCGAGCGCGAGCTTGCGGCACTTGAGACCGCCGGGATCGTGCCGCGGGGCGATCGCGGTCGCGTCGCGCAGGTTCGGCAACAGTTGCGCGATGAAGTTCTTCCCTGGGTTTCCCATGTCAGCCCACCGCGCAGCGATGCCCGCGGTCGGCTCTGGATTGTCCGCGAAATGTCAGTCGACTCGGTCGCTGTCGAGATCTTCGCTGCAGCGGAACACCTGGGCAGTCTGAGGCTGCCATGTCCCGATTACCGCGGCGCGTGGGCGCTGTATGACGGCTGGTTTGGCCTGGTGTGCGCGCCCGCCGACTCCACTGTCGAGACCGATGCGGTATTGCAGCGCTATCGGATCATCGACGCCGCGGGAGAACCCGCTCCGCCACTCTGACACTCTCGCGTGCCAACTCGGCAAGAGCCGTCTCGGCCGGATAGCGATCCTGGCAGGGATCGCCTGGCACGTCGGATGCCCTTGGGAGGGATGACTGGCGCGCGGATGGTCCGGCGCCTGGCATCAATCGGCCCGGAGAGGCCAGGGAGAGACAGAATGGTTCGTCATGCACGGGCGCCATGGGCGCTTGACAGTTTCGGGATTGAGCCGGCCATTGATCGTTTCATCAGTCGTGCGATGGATGTTCCGGTCTGGTCGGGCGGTGCCGACGTCACTGAAACCGATGAGCACGCGGTGATCAAAGTCGAGGTGCCGGGCGTGCGTCCCGAGCAGCTTGCTGTCACGGTGGAACACCGCACCCTGACGCTCACGATCGAGCGCGACGGCAAGGGGAGTTACACTCGGCAGTACACCATCGGCACCAAGTACGATCTGACCCAGGTGCGGGCCGAGTTGGCATTCGGTGTCCTCACGCTGACGCTGCCCAAGGCGGCCGAGGCGCAGACCCGGACCATCCCGGTCAACGTGGCCTGATCGGTTCGGATTGTGGTGACCAGCGGCGCCCTCTTCGGGGGGCGCCGTTTGGCTTTCCGATGGCGCTATAGTTCGCATCATCATGTCGGGAGCGGGTCATGGGTGCCGCGGGTCAAGTTGATATCGATGCCATCAACCGGGCGCGAGATCGGATCGCGACGGGGATCGTCGCCACTCCGGTCGTGCCGGCCCTGGCGTTGGGCGACCGCGTGCCGGCGGCCCTGCATCTCAAACTCGAAAACACCCAGCGAACCGGATCGTTCAAGGATCGCGGCGCGCTCAATCGGATGTTGGAGCTGACTGCTGTCAAGCGGCAGCGGGGCGTGGTCACCGCGAGCGCGGGCAATCACGCGCAGGCCGTGGCCTGGCACGGCTCGCGCCTGGGTGTACCGGTCGAGGTGGTGATGCCCGAGCACACGCCGCTGATCAAGGTCGCCAACACCCGGAAGTTTGGAGCCGGAGTGCGCTTTTCCGGGGCGACTCTTTCGGAGTCGATGGTCGAAGCTCGGCGGATTGAAGCCGACGACGGCCGCATCCTGATCCACGCCTACGACGATCCGTGGGTTGTCGCGGGGCAGGGGACGATCGGCCTTGAGCTGCTGGAACAGGTACCCGACATGACGGCGGTGGTGGTGCCGATCGGTGGCGGCGGTCTGATCGGCGGGATTGCCACGGCGATCAAGGCGCACCGACCCGAGGTCCGGATCTTCGGGGTCGAGGCCGGGGCTGCCGCGTCGGCTTTGGCCTCGCGGCAGGCCGGTCATCCGGTGGCGCTGGAGAGTGCCGACACTCTGGCCGACGGGATCGCCGTCAAGCGGCCCGGCGACGTGACATTCCCGCTGATCGAGGCGTATGTCGACGACATCGTATCGGTGGACGAGTCGGCGATTGCCCATGCCGTCCATCTGTTGCTCGAACGGCAGAAGATCCTGGCGGAGGGGGCCGGGGCGGTCGGGCTGGCGGCGCTGCTGACCGGCCTGTTGCCGGTGGACCAGCGTGACCGGGTCGTCATGGTGGTCTCGGGCGGCAATATCGACATGAACATGGTCGATCGGATTGTCGAGCGCGGCCTGGTGCTCGATGGACGCCTGGCCCGGATCGAGGCAACGGTGCGGGACCGGCCCGGCTATCTGGCCCGACTCACGGCCGTCGTGGCGGCCGAAGGAGCCAATGTGCTGGAGGTGCGGCATCGCCGGGCCTTCGCCGACATCGGGGTGCGCGACGTCAGTATTGTGCTGCACCTGGAAACCCGCGGCAGCGATCATCTGGCCACCGTCACGGCCGCGCTGCGGCAGGCCGGGGTCGCGATTCGCGCTGCTGAGTGAGTGGTTGCGGGCTGGTCAAAACCCTCTTGCGGAGACATCCTCCAGACATGCGATTCCTCGCTGCTGCTCTCCTGGTTCAGGTCGCCGGCTGCGCCGCCGGAACTGCGGCGTCGCGCGCGCCTGCTCCCGCGTCGCCACCGGTTGTGATCCTGGTCTCGATCGACGGCTTCCGGATCGACTATCTCCAGCGCGGCGTGACACCGGTACTCGATTCGCTGGCGCGGGTCGGAGTGCGGGCCGACTGGTTGGAGCCATCATTCCCGACCAAGACCTTTCCCAATCACTACACCCTCGTCACCGGTCTGCGTCCCGACCATCACGGCATCATCTCCAACAGCCTTCACGACGATCTGCTGGGACGCTTCACCATGAGCAATCGGGCGGCGGTGCAGGATGCCCGCTGGTGGGGCGGCGAGCCGATCTGGGTCACGGTGCAGAAGGCGGGGCGACCGGCCAGCGCGCTGTTCTGGCCCGGGTCGGAGGCGGCGATCGGCGGGATGCGTCCGACCCATTGGGCGCCCTTCAACGATCGGGTCCCGCTGGCCGATCGTGTCGATTCCACGCTGGTCTGGCTCGATGTGGCGCCGGAACGGCGTCCGGCAGTGCTGACGCTCTATGCCAGTCCAGTCGACCATGCCGGTCATGCCTTCGGTCCCGACGCGCCGGAGATCAGTGATTCGCTCAAGGTGGTCGATGAGATGCTGCGGCGGCTGTCTGATGGCCTGCACGCCCGTCATCTTGCCGATCAGGTGAATCTGATTGTGGTGAGCGACCACGGTATGTCGGCCACCAGCCCCGATCGCGTCATCGCGCTTGACGACTACATCTCGCTCGACGATGTGCGGATTGATGATTGGTCGCCGGTGGCGCTGATCGCCCCGGTGGCGGGTCGGGATTCCGCAGTGTACCGTGCGCTCAACGGAGCCCATCCGGCGCTCGATGTGTACTGGAAGGGTGACCTCCCGGCCCGCCTCGCCTACGGCACAAATCCTCGGATTCCGGCCATCGTGGCGATCGCTCATGACGGCTGGACCATCACCTCGCGGGCCCGGGCACGCTCGGTTCGCGCGGGCGGCGCCCACGGGTACGACAATGCCCTCGCGTCGATGCGGGCGCTGTTTGTCGCATCCGGGCCGGCCTTTGGCCACGGCGTGAGGGTGCCGGCATTTCCCAACGTGGATGTCTATCCGCTGATCACCCGGATCCTGGGCATTCCGGCGGCTCCCAACGACGGTGATCTGGCGCCGGTGATGTCATTGCTCAGGCAACCCTGACCGATAATCGAGGTAATCAGCTCGATCCCCGTTCCTGAGTCGCAGGAGGTACCCGATGCGCTGGCTCCCGCCGCCGACGCTGCTGGCGTTGCTGACAATGGCGCTGCCCGCATTGGCGGCGCAGCAGCCGCGCGACATCACCCCGACGCCGAGCACCGATTTTGGTGGGGCGATGCTGGACAGCGATCCGGCCGCCGAACTGTTGGAAGTCCGCGATGTCATGCGCCTCGACGACGGTCGGTTTGTGGTGGTCAACGGCAAGCCGTCAGAAGTCCGGCTCTACGATCAACGGGGGCGCTTGGTACGGCGGATCAGTCGCTCGGGCAGCGGGCCGGGTGAGTACCGGGGGCAGGTGCGAATCCTGCCCTGGCCCGGAGATACCATTCGGCTCTGGGCGTCGGGCACCCGACGCTGGATGCTGTTCACACCCGCCGGCCGTCTGGTGCGGGAATGGCCGACCTCGGATCAGGCACCGCCGCCGCCCACGAATCTTTTCCTGCGGGGCAGCGCCGTGGTTTTCGCCGGGATCATCGGCAGCAGCGGTTGCCCGGCGGGGGCACTGACAAGGTTGGCCCCGCGCGAGGCGGTCAGACTGACCGATGCGGTGGCCGATCCGGCGGGACGCTATTGGCTGCGTCCCTTCCGAGGCCGGACCTGGTCGGTCTATGACCGGGGCGGCGAGCTGCTCGCCCGCATCGGGGGACCGGCCGACTTTCGCATCACCCAGTTCGACGGGACCGAGGTGATCGGGGTGCGGATCGACGATGACGGTTTCAGTCACGTGGTGGTGTTTGAGAGTGGACTGCCGCCGGGTCAGGTTGCCGTGGCCGACTGTGATCATCAATCGCAGCCGCTGCCTGCTGCCCGCAGCGCCGCGATGCGGACCACGCTGCGCAATGCCATGACGGTGGCCGAGGCCTACTACGCCCGACACGACAGCTATCCCCGCGATGCCGACGCCTTTCCGCGGGAAATGACTCCGGACGGAATGGAATTCACGGTCCAGACCGGCGGCGCCACGTCCTATTCGTTCACGGTTACCGATCGTGCGACCGGATGGCGCTGCCTTGTCACTGTCGGCAGTGAAAACCCGGCGCTTGACGGCGTGCTGCTCTGCGGCGGGTAAGCAGGCGGGGTGATATATTGGCTGGCACACCCCTACTCACCTGCCGCTGATAGCCACCATGATGACACGTCGCTTTATGCTTCCTGCTTTGGTCGCGCTTGCTGCCTGCGCAACACCTGATGACAGCACCCATGCCGACCTGGTGCTCCGCGGAGCCACCATTTACTCCGGTCCGAACAGCGACCAGGTCGTCCAGGCCGTCGCAGTGCGGGATGGCCGGATCGTCTGGGCCGGCAGCGATGCCGACGCGGCCGAGTGGATCGGTGACAACACCGATGTCCGCGATCTGACCGGGCGGTTCGTCTATCCCGGGTTCGTCGATGCCCACGCCCACTTCGGCGGCATCGGCGAGCGGGAGATGACCCTCAATCTCGAAGGCACCCCCACCAAGGACGCCTTCCTCGACAAGGTGGCCGAGGCTGTCAAGCGGACACCCAAGGGGGAATGGGTCACTGGTCGGGGCTGGATCGAGACCTTCTGGTCGCCGCCGGTCTTCCCGTCCCGGCATGATCTCGACCGGATCGCGCCCGACAATCCGGTATTTCTTGAGCGGGCCGACGGCCATGCGGCGGTGGTGAATACCGCGGCACTGCGCCTGGCAGGCGTGACCGGTGCCACCGAAGCTCCGGCCGGTGGGGCGATCAATCTCGACGCCGACGGCGAGCCCACCGGGATGCTGATTGACCGGGCCCAGAGTCTGGTCTCCCGCCATGTGCCGGGCACGACCGATGCACAGCGCGAGCGGGCGATGGAGCTGGCCTCGCAGCGCGAGGCGATGCTGGGTTGGACTCAGGTGCAGGACATGCATGGCACCTGGGGTGAGGTGGCGATGATGCGCAAGCTCTACGGCGAAGGCCGTATCAAGATCCGGCTCTACAAGACCATCAGTGGACCGGGTGCCCAGGCCGATTCGCTTATTGCACTCGGGCCGCAGCCACCGGAGTTCGACGACCGCTTTGAACTGCGGGCGATCAAGATTGTGATGGATGGAGCGCTGGGGTCGCGGGGTGCCGCGCTGATGGATCCCTAGAGCGACGATCCGCACACCACCGGTCTGATCACCACCGACACCGTCGCGGTCAAGGACATGTTGGTGCGGGCGCTTCGCAGCGGCATTCAGGTCGCCACCCATGCGATCGGCGATCGCGCCAATCATCTGCTGCTCAATCTGTATCAGGCGGCACTGGACTCGGTGCCGGAATCGGAACGACGGATCGCCGATCCCCGCTGGCGCGATGAGCATTCCCAGATCGTGATGCCGGCAGATCTTCCCCGGTTCAAGGAGCTGGGCCTGATTGCCTCGATGCAGCCGTCACACGCCATCGGCGATCTGCACTTTGTGCCCAGTCGGATCGGGCTTGCCCGCACCGAGGGGACCTATGCCTGGCATTCACTGCTCGACCTGGGCGTTCCGGTGGCGGGTGGGACCGATGCGCCGGTGGAGCGGGGTGAGCCGATGATCGAGTTCTACGCGGCAGTGGCGCGCAAGGATCTCGAAGGGCGCTCGGGTCCGGGGTGGCATCCCGAAGAAGCGGTGAGCCGCCAGCAGGCGCTGCGGATGTTCACCTGGTATCCAGCCTACGCCACATTTGCCGAAGATCGTGCCGGCACGATCGAGGTGGGCAAGCGGGCCGACTTCACAGTGCTCGACCACGACATCATGACCATCCCCGCCGCCGACATTCTCACTACCAAAAATGTGATGACTGTCGTCGGCGGCGAGGTGATCTTTACCGCTCCCTGATCCTCAGGGCTGCCAGGCGGTGCGGAGGCTGATCCGCACCGCTCGGCCGAGCGGGGCCTGCCATCCCTGCGGCAGGGCATTGAAGACATTGTCGACACCTGCTGCGATGTCGGTGCGGCCCCAGATCCGCCAGGTCGCGGCGAGATCCACGGCGGTGAAGCTCTCCTGGGCGGGAGTGTCGATGCCGGCCGCTGTGGCGGCACTCCAGCGCGCGGTTCCCGACAGGGTGAGTGCGCTGCCGATCAGTTGGTCGGCGGTGAGCCGGAGACTGTGCGGCACCCGGCGCGCCAACGGGCGATCGGTGCTGCGATCGACAGTGCTCAACCACGACCAGGCCAACGCGACGCCGGTCAAGCGACTGCGCCGTTGGACACTCAGATCCAGACCCTGGGTGCGGACCCGACTGACATTGACAGCGGCATAGCGGAGCAGGCCGCCGCTACTGGTCCCGGTGGGCGCGAGGTCGATCAGGTCGGTGAGGTCATTGCGATAAACCTCAGCGTCGACACTCCAGCGATCACTGACCCTGAGCGTGCTTCCCACGGCATACTGTCATGACTTTTCAGGTCGCAGATCGGGATTGCCTTCGACGGCGTAGCCGGCTGTGACATTGGCGAAGTTCCAGCCGGTCTCCTTGAAGCTGGGAGCCCGGAAGCCCCGTGCGGCTGTGGCCCGCAGCCGGATCGTCCGATTGGGTTCCCAGGCCAGCGCCAGCGACGGAGTCACTGTCTGGCCCCAGCGGGATGACCAACTGGCTCGCCCCGACGCGGTGGCCAGCCAGTTGCCGCTCTGCCAACTGTCCTGGCCCCAGACATCAATTGCCTGCTCGCTGACGTTGCCGCCCTGGAGGCGATCGGCGGCTTCGATGCGCCGACTGGCGATCTCGCTGCCCAGATCGAGGGTATGTCCGCGGCCGAGCGGGTGCTGCCCCGTCACCAGCAGGCGGGCGCTCCGCTCCCGTTGGGTCGGCGCACCGGTACCGGCGAAGGGAACCAGCCCCGCCGCCTCGCGGTAGCGGTGACTGAAATCCTGACCGGCAAGGCGAACACGCCAGCGGGTCGCCGACCAGGCACCGGTGGCTTCGATCCAGCCGCTCACTGCGCGGTTGTCGTTGAAGGCGTTGAACACGCCGTCGAGCGGCCAGCGCTGGCGTTCGCGGAGCAGACTGGCGTCGGCCCGCAGCGTGGTGGAGCCGCCGAGCGGATAGTGAGCTGCGGCGTGAAGATCCCACACCCGGTCGAGCGCCTCGGGGCGTTCCACCTGAGCCGCAATCCGGTCCTGATCGCGATAACTGCCCGAGAGGCGCCAGGCCAGTTTGCCGCCGCGGGCGGCGCTCAGCTCGGCGGTACGGCGACCGCTCGATCCGCTGCCCAGCGCCGCATCAAGGGTCAACGGCCCGCTGGGCGGCCTGCTCACCATGTTGATCACTCCACCGATCGCCTCGGAGCCGTAGAGCGCCGACAAGGGGCCTTTGACGATCTCGATCTGATCGAGATTGCTGGTGGACAGTCGACTGAGATCGCGGTCCTCAAGCAGACCGCCCGGCGCCGGCTCGCCATCGCGAAGAATCAGCACCCGGTTGCCGCCGATGCCGCGAATCTGAATGGTGCTGCGCGCCGGCGGGTCGGCCGCGGCTTGCAGACCTGCCACGTCGTCGAGAGCATCGGCCAGCGACAGCGCTCCGCTCTGCTGGAGGTCGGCGCGATCGATCACCGTCACCGGAGTGATCAGATCGGCAGTGGACTGGGGCCGACGGTTGGCGACCGACACCATGGTCGGCAGCACAACCGGTTGGGCGCTGAGGACGATCGGTGGCAGGTGACCATCTGTCGGAATCGCCAGGCGCGCCTGTCGGTAGCCGATGCGCAGGGTATGGAGACTGTCACCCGGTTGCCAGCGGGTCAAAACAAAGTGGCCGTCGCCGTCGGTGGTGACGGCCTGGCCGCCAACGAGAACCACCCGCGCACCGGCCAGCGGTGCGCGGGTGGCGCTGTCGAGCACGGTTCCCGACAGAACAGGCCGCTGGGCGGCGGCGGACCCGGTGGCGAGCGCCGCAGCACTCGCCACTGTCAGAAGCCGCCGGCCGATCACCGCAGTTGGGCGACGCGCAATGTCACCACGCCGCTGGCGCCACCGGTGGGATCGTAGTAGCTGAGCAGTTGCAGCTTGTACACGCTCATGCCGCGGCGCACCAGGTACACGTTGAAGGTCGGCACCAGCCGGTGCGGGTTGGTCTCATCGATGCCGTAGAGGAACGGCGGCGAGTCGGCAGCATCGATGCTGTTGGCGATCGGTGAACTCAGCGCGGCGAGGAACGGGCCATAGCCGGGTGCATCCGAGGCGGTGGTGAGACCGTCGAAACTCTGGCCGCTCTCGAGCGGGAACGTCCCCGCCTGACATCCGGCGGTGCTGTTCAGCGTGACAGTCAGTGCCGCATCGACAGCCACATCCCAGTTGCAGCCACTGGCCGTTGTGGCCGCGCCGTCGCTGAGCGAAATGGCAGTCGGCGCGCCGGGAGCGCCCGGCGTCACGGCCACGCTCTGCATCGGGCCCAGGCTGCCATTCGCCTGTTGCAGGCGATACTCGATCCGGAAGCTGGTCAGCGCATCGCCGGTCAGCCCCAGCTCGGCGATCCGCATCACAGCATAGCCGCCGTCGGCCAGGCGCGTCTTCCAGACCTGAGCCGGATTGGCGACCAGCGTCTGACCGGCGGGCCGGAACCAACTGCTGGGGTCATTGATCAGCGTGGTGGTCGAGAAGGCGCTGGAAGCCGGGATCTGGTCGCTGGTGATCGCCTCGAACTCGCTCAGGCGATTGGCCGGCGTGAAGCCCAGCACCGTTGCGGCGGGCTCGTTGGCATGATCGAGCAGCAGCGTCGCATCGACGCCGCCCGGACCTGCCACGCCGCCACTGAGGCGCACTTCGTAGCGACGAATTGCGATATCCCAGTCGGTATCGGTCGCCGGATTGCTCACGTCGACAGTGCTCAGGTCGGCGAGGTTGATGTAGGTGAAATCGGTATTCGACGTGGCATCGACGGTCAGCTCACCGGTCGTCGCCGGTGGATCGTCGTTGTCGGGCAGGGTGGCATCGGACTCGCACGCGGCGAGCGGCAGCAGCAGAACCAGCAACCCGGCAAGCCGGGCGGAACGGGTCGTGAACACGAAACGCATCCTCGCGTGATGCTGATGATGAACTCGACGGGGGCGAGCGAAGTCGCCACCTCGTCACGGTGCGAGGAGTGTAGAGTGTTTGCGGCGGGTTCAATATCCGCAGCTTTGCTGTCCGGGGAACTACGGAGTCGGGCGCAACGGTCAGCGTTCGCCCAGCAGCCCCTCTTCGAGCGCCAGGCGGGTGAGTCCCGCCACGGTCCGGATCTCGAGCTTGTCCATCAGCGATTCGCGGTGCGTTTCGACGGTGCGGGGCGAGATCGCGAAGCGGGCTGCGATCTCCTTATTGGTCTCGCCGCGGGCGATCTGGACCAGGACTTCGCGCTCCCGGGGGGTGAGGCGATCCAGCGGTGATTCGCGCGGATCGCGGTCGAGGTCGGGTGGGAACAGCAGCATGCCGCGTCGGACGTCGTGAATGGCGCGGCGCAGCGCTGCCGGAGGCGAGTCCTTGAGCAGGTAGCCGCGCGCGCCGGCGCGCCGGGCCTCGCGGAGATATTCCGGGGCGTCGTGCATCGACAGGATCAGGGTGCGGGTGCTGCTGCCCCGGCGGGTCAGCTCGGCGGCCACGGCCAGGCCGGTGCGCCCCGGCATGGCGACGTCGGCCACCAATACCTCGGGGTGGAGCCGTTCGACCAGCTCCAGCGCGGCGTCGCCGTCGGCGGCTTCGCCGACCACCCGCACGCCAGGCTCGCTCTCGAGCACCCGGCGAATGCCCTCACGGACCACCGCATGGTCGTCGGCGATGCAGACTGTCACTGAGGCGTCGTTCATTGCGGCTCCCGCGGAACCCGGATCCTGACAGTCACGCCATCGCGTCCTGTCACCTCCACGGTCCCTCCAAAGGTTGCGATCCGTTCGCGCATTCCGACCAGACCCAGACGGCCCTCCCGTTCGAAGCTGGCCAGGTCACCGCCCGGAGGGAAGCCGCGCCCCCGGTCGGCCACCGTCACCTGGATGTCGTCGGCAGTGAGGCGGAGGCTCACAGTCGCATCGTCGGCCTCGGCGTGGCGCAGGATGTTGGCGAATGCCTCCTGAACGGCGCGGTAGAGGGTCAGCTCCAGGTCGGCCGACAGGGGCGGCAGGCTGGCCGGCAGGTCGAGCGTGACCGGCGGACCGCCGCGCTGCTGGTTGGATTCGGCGAGGGCGCGGATCGCCGCCAACAGGCCGAGATCGTCGAGCGGCGAGGGCCGCAGATCGTTGATCACCCGACGAACCGCACCGATGCCGCGATCGACAAGCTCGAGGATCCGGGCCAGCCCCTCGTCGGTGGCCGGGTCGGCCCGTTCCCGCAGCAGGCCGATCTCGAGCCGGACGGCGGTGAACGTCTGGGCCGATTCGTCGTGGAGATCGCGGGCCAGGCGGCGGCGTTCGCCCTCTTCGGCGCGAACCAGGCGGCCCTGGAGCACTGCCAGATCGCGCCGTCGGGCCTCGAGCCGGGCGGCCAGATCGGTCAGCACCATCAGGCCGAAACCGACTCCGACAGCCAGCTCGAACAGCACATCGAGGAAGTAGCCCCAGGGCACCCAGGCGCCGCGGGCCCGCAGGAAGGGGTAGTCGAGGTGGTGGAGGCCCCAGAGCGCGAAGGCCACTGCCACGAACCGGGCGCCGAGCGACCCGGTGCGCTGGGCGTGGCGCCAGAACACCCAGGCGGTCCAGAGGGTGGCGCCGCTCAGCAGCACCACCATCGGGATCGCCACCAGCACCAGTTGGTCCACCCCGGTGACGGCGATCCAGCCCAGGGCCAGCGGGAATGCCGCCCATGCCAGGTAGATCGGACGCCAGGGCGCGTTGCGGGAGAACACCAGCGCCGCCCAGAGGATGGCCAGCGCAATCCAGCCGGTGATCACCTGATGCCAGTAGAGCCAGACCAGCTCGCCGCTTCGGAGGAAGGCGATGATCGCCAGCAGGCGCAGCACGTAGAGGCCCCAGGCGCCGGCCCACCACGCCAGCCAGCGTTCGCGCAGCCAGCGGTGGAGAATCACCGCGAAGCCGGCCAGCCCGGTGGTGATCGCGACCTGGAAGATCGCATCGGCGAGTTCGGCCCCGACCGTGGGGGGAAGATCGACCTGCATGCCGCAAACGTACACCGGCCCGACGGCGCGGGGCCTCCCGAAGACTCCGGAGTGGGGCTACCTTCCGCCTCCCGCGATGACCGCGGATCGGGAGACACAGGCGATGGTCTATTACCTCGGCATGATTCTGGCCGGCGTTGGCGCCGGTGTTCTTATCGGCGCGCTCACCTTCGTGACGCTGCTGATCACCGCAGTGATTTTCGCGATGCTGGGCTTCACCGCGTCGCCGATCCTCGACAAGGTGTTCAAGGAGCGGTAGACCGATCGGGCGGCGGGGCGGCGTCGCGGTCAGGAGTCGAGGCCGCACGGACGGCGCCCTCGTGGTTGATCCTGATCCCCACCAGCATTTCCCGCAGCCCGCGCACCTTCATCTGGTGCCCGCCGGGGCGTCTCAGCATCGTGGCCATGATGCCGAATCCCTCCCCGAGGGCGCCCAGGCCGAGTTGTGACGCCTGGGATTTGAGTTCGTCGAGCAGTCGCTGCGTGGCGCGCAGTTGGCTCTCGTCGCTGTGTTGACTGGCAAGCTGCTCAACCGCTCGATGGAGCCGCTCGTACTTTCGAGGCAGTGTCTCGAGCCATGCGAGCTGGGCCTGCTGGCGGGAACTCAGCTTGTCTGCCATAGGTCGCTCCAATACGTGGCGTGCCGCATGAACTTTCCGTGGGACGCCCGCCGTGCGCGACGCCCCCCGGGGATCCCCTCGAAGATAGAGTGGTGGGATGCAACTCTCCGATATATCGATCCGGCGCCCGGTCTTTGCCGCCATGATGTCGCTGGCGCTGGTGCTCTTCGGCCTGCTGGGCTACCAGCGTCTGTCGGTGCGCGAGCTGCCCGACATCGATCCGCCGATCGTGTCGGTCCGGACCACGCTGCGCGGGGCCAATCCGCGAGTGATGGAGTCGTCGGTGACCGATATCCTCGAGGAGGAGCTGTCCTCGGTTGAGGGTCTCCGGACGCTGACCTCCACCAGTTCGGAGCAATCGAGCAACATCGTGATGGAGTTCGGCCTGGATCGCGACGTCGAGTCGGCGGCCCAGGATGTGCGCGACAAGGTCAGCCGGGTTCGCGGTCGGTTGCCGCTCGATGTCGAAGAGCCGGTGGTGGCCAAGCAGGACGCCGACGCCCGGGCCTTCTTCTATCTGTCGTTGGTGTCGGACAACCCCGACCTGCTGCGGCTGAGTGACATCGCCGACCGGATCGTGAAGCAGCGGCTGCAGACGGTGCCGGGGGTGTCGCGTGCCAATGTCTTCGGCGAGCGGCGCTATTCGATGCGGGTCTGGCTCGACGCCAACGCGCTGGCCGCCCGCGGTCTGACGGTCCAAGACGTGGCCACGGCGATCCTCTTCCTGGCATCCGACCAGGCGTCGTGGCTCACCGGGGTCATCCTCCCGGTGGACGGGGGCGTGACCGGGGCGAGCGGATCGCTGGCGTGAGCCGCATCGGGGGGGCTGGGACCTCCGGCGACGGTGAGAACGACCGGCTGCTGATACCGTTCCGAGATGCCGCCCGTGCCTCCCGTGGATCGTGAACAGGCGATCGCCTACCTGGACGGGCGCCTCGACCCGACCCCGCTCTTCGCCACCGCCGACCGCCTCCGGCGAGAGGGTCACGTCGACGTGGTGTCGTACTGCCGCAAGGTCTTC
>CBFGTB010000050.1:0-15814 GCA_965651715.1 uncultured Gemmatimonadales bacterium | reverse complement strand
CGGTTCCGCGCAAGGGGCGCCGGCACGCGGCCGCGTCTCAGAGCTATACCCCCCACCCCGGACCCCACATTTAGACTTGACCCCCCTGCCTGTATATCGACCCCCGCGCGACTCAGGAGCCACCACATGGGATTGCTGACCTTCAGCCTCAACGTCACGCTCGACGGCTGCGTCGACCACCGCGAGGGCGTCGCCGACGACGAGTCCCACGCCTTCTACACCCGGCTGATGAACCAGGCCGGCGCAATGCTCTGGGGCCGGGTGACCTACGAGATGATGGAGAGCTACTGGCCGGCAGTGGCCCGCGGCGAGGTGGAGGCGCCGCCCGCAATGCGCGAATGGGCAGTGGCGCTGGAGACGAAGCCCAAATACGTGGTGTCAACGACCCGACACGATTTTCCCTGGCGCGACAGTCACCACCTGACGGGCGATCTGCTGACCGCCGTGCAACGGCTCAAGCAGGAGACTCCGGCAGGCGTGCTGCTCGGCAGCGGTATGCTGGCCACGGCACTGGACCGACTCGATCTGATCGATGAATACCGGTTCATGGTCCACCCCCGCATCGTCGGCCACGGCCCGACGCTGTATCACGCCGGCTTGCCGACAACCCGCCGGCTGGAGCTGATCGACAGCCATCGGCTCCGCTCCGGCGCCGTGGCGCTGCACTACCGCCGCGCCGACTGAATCAGGATGTGATGCGGGGGCCCGATGCCGCTCGAGCCCCCGTCTCCCTCACAATCAACGCCGCCCGTTTGACGGCTCCGGTCGACCGCCTTCATGCCAGGTGGGCTTGGGGCCGTTGGCCAGGATGCGTACCGCGTCGGCGGCGGAATGGATCACGGCTGTCATGTGGTCGAAGTCGACCATGCCGACTTCATCGGACGGGCGATGATAGTCGTCGTGAAGATTGAAGCTGGAGAGCGTGTGAGCCGGAATGCCCATCCGCGCAAAGGCGATGTTGTCGCTCCGCTCAAAGAAATGCTGATCAGGACGCGGATCGGGGACAATCGGAATGCCTTCGGCTGCGAGTGAGTCGCCCATGGTCGAACGATGGTAGCCGGTGAGCCAGGCGCGGCCCGGTCCGCCGGCCAACGAGTCGGGCCGACCGATCATTTCGATTTCGAGGTTGCCGACCGTCTGCTCCAGCGGACGGGCGGGATGGGCGATGTACCAGCGGGTACCCAGCAATCCCATTTCTTCACCCGTCATGGCGGCGAAGATGATGGTGCGGCGCGGCGGCGGTCCGGCGGCGAGAATGCGCGCGACGCCCAGCACGGCCGTGACGCCCGACGCGTCGTCGTCGGCGCCGTTGTAGAGCGAGTCGCCGTTCACGGCCCGGCCGATGCCCAGATGGTCGAGATGGGCGTCGACCAGGATGAATTCATCGCGAACCGCAGGGTCGCTGCCCGGCAGAATGCCGACCACGTTGTGGCCTTCGCGGTGCCGATCCGCCGGAACGGTGTCGAGTCCGGCCCAGGATTGCTCAAGGCGGAGCCCCTCGCCACCACGCCGACTGGTGACGGCAGCCAGTGCCACCCGCTGGATGTATCCCGAATCGCCGGCGGGCTGGAGGCCGAGCCGCTGCATTTCCGCCGCAATGAACCGGGCGGCCCTGAACTCGCCGGCTGAGGCGGTCCTGCGACCCTGCATCGAGTCGTCGGCGAGGGCGGAAAGGACTCGGCGCACTTCGGCCGCGTCGAGCGGGGCGCTGGCGGCCGGCCGACCGCCCGGAGTTGAGCATGCGGCGAGAAGAAGCAGGCCGCCGAGGGCCAGATGAGGCGATCGCACGTGGTGGCTCCCATGCCAAGGGTGTGAGCAGGGAAGCTAGGCGAGCGACGGGCGGGGCGCGAGAGTCGCGCGGGATGAGCCAATTCACGGCGGCGCTCCGCGTGCCATGTCAGTCCCTCTTCAGGAGCGTTAGCCCGTGTTCAGTATGACCCGCGCCACTTGTGCCGCCCTGCTCATCGCAGCGATCGGCTGTTCGTCAGATTCAACCTCACCTCCGCCACCCACGGCGGTCGCGAGCCTGAGCGTGACGCCCACGACGACAACCGTCGCCGTGGGCGAGGCCCTGCCATTGACGGCGGTGGCCCGCGATGCCCAGGGCCAGGAACTCACTGATCGCGTGATGACCTGGTCGTCGGCCGATCCCGCGACGGTGCGCGTGTCGGGAACCGGGGTCGTGACGGGGATGCGGCCGGGCGGTCCGATCGGCATTACCGTAAGCAGTGGCGGCGTGTCGGCGACGGCACAGGTGACGGTTGCGGCACCGGTGGTGGCCAGCGTCGAGGTGTCGCCGCCCAGCAGCAGTATGGTCCGCGGCACGACGCTGCAACTCAGCGCCACAGCCCGCGATGCAGCGGGCAATGTGATTCAGCTCAATGTGACCACCTGGGGAACCAGCGATGAGGCGGTGGCCACTGTATCGGCCAGCGGCCTGGTGACTGCTGTGGCGGCGGGCGGTCCGGTCACTATCACGGCCTACGCGGGCACGGAAACCGGGTCGGCGACCATCACTGTGACCGAGCCGATTGTTCCGGCGACCCGGTTGTCGGTCGGTGCCGAGCATTCCTGCGTGGTGCGAGTCGACGAGTCGGCACTCTGCTGGGGCGCCAATACCGATGGCCGCCTCGGCGACGGGACGACGTCGCCGCACACGCGTCCCGCAGTGGTGGGTGGCAGCCTTCATTTCCGGGAAATCGCTGCCGGCGGGACGACAACCTGCGGCATCGCCACAGATGGCCCCAGCTACTGCTGGGGTAGCGGCGCGTCAGGAAATCTCGGAACCGGCGGAACAGCCAATGTGCTGCTGCCCGCGCCGATCACGCCGGCGGGCGAGGTCTTCGCTGTGATTGCACCGTCGCAGTCGGTCCGCTCGACCTGTGCCCTGGGTCTGAGCGGAGCGGTGTACTGCTGGGGCGCCGATCCCACAAGGATCATGACCGGACTCGATGTGGTGCCGACGCCGACTCTGCTGCCGGTGGGGCCAACCACGCCACCGGTCAACGCGCTCACCCTGGGCGAGAACTTCGGCTGCGGTCTGAGTGTCGCCGGCATTGCCCTCTGCTGGGGCGCCAACGATCGGGGTCAGCTCGGCGATGGGACCACGGCCCGCAAGTCGGCACCGATCGAGGTGGCCGGCGGCCATGCCTTCAGGCAAATCGCCTCGGGCGACGCGCATAGCTGTGGCATCACCACCAGCGGCGAGATCTGGTGCTGGGGCGCCAACAACCGCGGCCAGCTCGGCGATGGCACCACCACCCATCGGTCGGTCCCGGTCCGAGTGGGCAGCGCCAGCGACTATATCGCGCTGGGAATGGGTGCTGAATCGAGCTGTGCCATCCGCGCCAACGGCAGCGCCTGGTGCTGGGGCTACAACAACTTCGGCCAGCTCGGTGATGAGACTCAGGTCAGTCGCTCCCAACCGGTTGCCGTCGTCGGCGGACACAGCTTCAGCGCGATCGACGCCGGACGCGGCTTCACCTGCGGGCTGACCAACGATGGTGTCTACTGCTGGGGCCGCAACGCGCTGGGCCAACTGGGTGACGCCAGCACAGTCGATCGTGCCGTCCCGACCCGAGTCTCGGGGACGTGAGCGCCGCCATGCGGTCCGCGGCATGAGTTGAGTGTCACACCCCTCCGCCAGGGTTGATGTCTGGTCGCATGGTGCGACGCAGGCAACAGGGGAGGGGACTGATGAGACAGATTTTTGGGTGGGTTGCGGCATTGTCAGTCGTAGCGGGTTGCGGTGGTGATTCGGCCACGGCAACCCAGTCGACCTCGACAACAGCCGCCTCGGTGGTCGTCACTGTTCAACCGACTGGCATTGCGGTCGGTGAGACGGCCCACGCTACAGCCGTCGTCCGGGATGACGCAGGACACGTGTTGGGCGGGCGAACGCCCCAGTGGACGTCCAGCCAACCGG
Organism: uncultured Gemmatimonadales bacterium; assembly: GCA_965651715.1. Lineage (GTDB taxonomy): Bacteria > Gemmatimonadota > Gemmatimonadetes > Gemmatimonadales > GWC2-71-9 > Palsa-1233. Next base: position 11,889 of record CBFGTB010000050.1, on the reverse strand, counting down.
GTGTTGCCAGCATTGATGGCGAGGGGCGCATCCGCGGGCTGGATGCCGGCGACACACGGATCACCGCCACGGTTGATGGTGTCAGCGGAAGTGCGGACTTCTCGGTGCGGCCGCCGGGAGTCAGCTCGGTGCGCGTGACGCTGTCAGCGTCCACGGTACAGATCGGTGATCTGGTTACGGCGACCGCCGTCGCGCGCAGCACTAACGGCGACATCCTCACCGGCCGACAGGTGGCGTGGCGATCAAGCACGCCGTCAGTTGCGACCGTGACTGCTACCGGCCACATCACAGCAATGAGTCCAGGCACGACAGAGATCAGTGCCATCATCGACGGCGTTGGGGGCACAGCGACCCTCAGCGTTATGGCACCACCGGTCGCGACGGTGAAGGTGCTCGGCACGTCGCGAATCAAGGCGGGCGATCCGTACAACTACACCGCTGAAGCACGGTTAGCCGATGGAACCTTGGTCTCACGACCGGTTACCTGGTCGGTGGTTGAGTCGGACCGGGCTACCATAACACCCGGCGGTATTCTTGTCGCAACCGTGCCGGGCACCATCACCGTGCATGCCACGGTCGATGGCATTACCGCCGGCGGATCGGTCGTGGTCTATGATTGGACTCGGGTGAACTCGGCTGGGGTTATAGGGGTCGCGATTCCCGCTGATGTTCCGGTCACAAACAAATACGGGACTGAGAGCTATCCCGTCCTTGGTTTCGCGTGTAGCAGTGGCTTTGTGGTCGGGGTGCTGTCGCTGAGCTCGTTTGTGACAGCGAATGGCAACGTCAGCTATTCGTTCGACGGTGGTCCGGTCACGACCGACGTCTGGAGTGAGGGGTCCGAGTTCGACTATCTCGCGTATCCCGGCACGTCGACCGCGACCCTGGCGTTCGCCAACAGGATTGCAGCCAGTACCACCTTCGGCTTTGCCTTCAATGAGTTTCTCGGTGGCGCCCACGCCACCATCTTTCGCGTCTCAGGGCTCGCACCGTACCTGAATGAGATTCGGGCTGCTTGTTCGGCGAGTGCAACGAGAACGGCTCAGATGATGGCAGCGCCCACGCTCGAACAGGTATTGCGCCAATTCGTGTCTGATCCGCTGACCTCGACCGACAGTCGTGCTCAGCGTCGGGCGGCTGGCTCAACTGCGACTGCGGCCCCCGACTCCGCTCTCCGGCGCCAGATCGGTTCACCGGTCCCGCCCACGCGGATTGACCGCTAGGCCCGGGCGCGACAGTTTCGAACGGCGGTGGCTGTGCCGGCCTCGACCGAGGCGCGGGCACAGCCACCGGCGCGCGACACGTCATGTGACTCTCACCAGGTGAGTTTGCCATGAAGCCGGATCGCAAGCTGCAGCGCTGGATCGATTTGATCGCCGCGCTGCTGACGCGCCGCTACGGGGTCAGCTTTGCCGACCTGCGTCGTCTGGTCCCCGGCTATGAAACGGGGTCGCCGGCGGCGGTGCGGCGCACCTTTGAGCGTGACAAGGATCAGCTCCGCCGCCTGGGGGTGCCGATTGAGACCCGCGGGAGCGAGAGCGACGACGAGCAACGCTACCTGCTCGCCCCCGACGCCTTCTATTTGCCGTATCTGGCTCTGGTCAGCCCGCGCGGGTTGGCGCGTTCCGCCCGGGTCGATCGCTACGGCTATCGCGCCCTGGGCGAATGCGAGTTTACCGACGATGAGTTACACCTGCTGGCCGACGCAGCGGCCCGGGTGGAGGCCTTCGGCGACCCGGTGATGAGTGGTGATGCGCGTCGGGCGCTCCAACGCCTGGCCGTGGATCTTCCACCGGCGGCTCTGAGTGCGACGCCGGGAGTCACCGTGCTGCCGCCGGTGACGGCGGCGCGGGCGGATGTGCTGGCGCAACTGGGCGACGCGCTGCTGCGCCGCAAGCAGGTGAGTTTCAGCTATCACGGCTTTGCCCGCGACGAGACCGAACGCCGGACGGTGCTGCCCTACGGGCTGGCGTTCACCTCGGGACATTGGTACCTCCACGCCCAGGATCCGGCACGCGGCGCGCTGCGGCGCTTCCGCGTCGGCCGGATCACCGAGTTGAGCGTGAACCCGCGGCATCCGGGGCGGCAGGATTACGAGATTCCGGGCGACTTTCGTCTGGCCGACCACGCCATGCCGGTTCCCGCCTGGCTGTTGGGTGACGATCCGCTGATCGAGGCGACGCTGCGCTTCGTGACCGATAATGGCGCGGTCCAGGCGGCCCGCCGACTGGGTACGGCTGTCGATGCGACGACGGTGCGGTATTCCGTCAGACGGCGCGAGACATTCCTGCGCTGGGTGCTGTCACTGGCGGGTGATGCGATTCCGGTCGCTCCGCCCGATGTGGTGCGCGAGTATCGTGAGCTGATCGCGCGGACACGGCAGTCATATCGCGGGGCAGCATGAGCAGCGCCGCAGCACGCTTTCAGCGCCTGATGTTGCTGCTGCCTCGCTGCGCCACGGGTCAGACCCTGTCGCTGGCGGAGCTGAGCCGCGAACTCGACATCTCACCCGATAGCATTCTCCAGGATATCATGGCGGTGGTGGATCGAGATGACGATCGTCCCGGTCAACTGGATCCGATCAGCCTGCTGATCGACGGCGACACCATCACATTGCGTTGCGATCACTTCCGCCGCCCGATGCGCCTGACCGCGGCCGAGCTGTGCGCCCTGGAGGTCGGACTCGCGGTGCTGCAGCGGCAGCGGGGTGAGGTGGCCGGCGATGCCTATGGTGCACTGCGACAAAAGTTGGCGCGCTGTATCACCCGACTGCCACAGGACAGAGTGCACGATGGCATTCGCGACGGCGTGTTCACGCTGCCGCGGGATCGAACAGTGTTAGCTCGGCTGCATGTGGCGCTGCGACGGTCCTGTGCCGTGGTGCTGAGCTATCAGTCAGCCCGGGCGGCCACTGCCACGTCGCGACGGGTGGATCCCTACCGGCTGATCTTTCATCAGGGCCGCTGGTATCTGGCTGGCTGGTGCGGTCATGCGGAGGCACTGCGACTCTTTCGGGTCGACCGGATTCATGAGGTGACGCTGACTGACGAGACGATCACCATCCCGCCCGACATTCAGCTCGATGACATCGTGCAGGACGGTCGTCCCTTTGTGCGCGATGGTTCGACTGCCGAACTGGTAGTGCGCTACGGTCCGGCCATCGCTCGCTGGATTGTGGAGCGGGACGGCGGGCCGCTCGAAAGCGACGGCAGTGCCATTCGGCGGATGCCGCTGGCCGACCGCGAATGGGCCATCCGCCATGTGCTGCAGTACGGGCCCGATGCCCGAGTGGTGGAACCCGTTGATCTCGCCGATGAAATCGATGCACGCCTGGCGACGATGGCGGAGATGCAGTAGGCTGTCGACCGGTTGCTGAGACGGCGGAGCGGCGATATTGTCTCGATATCTCTGAGGGGTGAGGTCCGATGCCGTCCCGATGCACTGTCTCGCTGCACCGCTGCCATAACATTCTGCTGACGTCAGTCTTGCTGCTGGCGGCTGCTGCATCTCCGGCGCCGGCCCAGCAGCTTCCCGCCCCCGATGTCGCTCGACGCGCCATCGATTCGCTGGCGCGCCATTTTGTGGCCAGCCACCAGGCGCCCAGCGTCGCGGTGGCGGTTGTCCGCGGCAGCGACACTCTCGCCCTCACCGCTGTGGGAACGGCGGATCTGGAAAACGCCGTCAATGCCTCGGGCCGGGCCGTCTATCGGATCGGGTCGGTGACCAAACAGTTCACCGCGGCGATCGTGATGCGATTGCGGGATCAGGGCAAATTGGCGCTCGACGACAGCATCGGACGCTACGTCAGCGGACTGCCTGCGGCCTGGCAACCGGTCACGATTCGCCAGTTGCTCAACCACACCAGCGGCATTCCTGACTACACCGCCCTGGGCGCGGCATGGCAGCGGCGCTGGGGTGAAGACATGCCACCCGATACCGTGCTGGCGCTCACCTTCGATGAACCGATGATGTTCGCTCCGGGAACCAACTGGCGCTATGACAACAGCGGCTATGTGCTGTTGGGCGTACTCATCGAAAGCATCACCGGCCATCCCTGGGCCGACGCCATTGCCGAACTGATCGCGCCGCTGGGTTTGACCGACACCCATGTCTGCCTGAATGCCCCGCTGATCGCACGGCGGGTGCGCGGCTACGAAGTCAGCACCACCGGGGTCGGCTGGGTCAACACGCCGTATCTCTCGATGACTCAGCCCTATGCCGCCGGCGCGATGTGTTCATCGGCGGGTGACATGATCAAGTGGAATGCCGCTCTCCACGGCGGTGCTGTGGTTGGCGCGGCATCCTACCACGACATGATCACGCCCAGTGGTGCGGCGCAATCGGCCGGCTATGGCTTCGGATTGATGGCCACCACCATCGCGGGACATCCCGCCATCAGTCATGGCGGCGGCATTCCGGGCTTTGCATCGGCGAACGCCTGGCTGCCCGATGTGGCCCTGTCGGTCACGGTACTAAGCAACTCCGGCAGCGCCGCTGCATCGGACCTGCTCGAGGCGTTGGCCCGGGCGGCGTTGGGCGTTCCCCCGCCCGCACCGGCCGAGGCGCAGCCACTCGATGCCGCCACCCGTGACCTTGTTGTGGGTGACTACGCGCTGATACTTCCCACCGGCGCACGGACCTTCTCGGTGCGTGCTGCTTCCGCGGGCGTCACCGGACAACTGGCCGGCCAGGGTGCGAACCCGATGGTCTACCTCGGCAACTATCAGTTCGGCATGACCTTCGACCCGACGCTGCGGATCAGCTTTACCGTGATCGATGGGCGGGTGACCGCCATGACCCTGCGCCAACGGGGCCAGGAGTTTCACGGCGATCGGATGCCGTAACAGCCGGTGCGGCCCCGCGGCTATCTTTGCCGGCTTCACCCTCAGCCGTGAGACGCTTGTGCCCGCACCATCGCCGTATCGCACCCTGCCTGCCGAGACACGACTGCGGCTGGTCAGTCATGACCTGCGCGCCCATTCGGGCTCGCGCGCGGCCTACATCATGAGGATGGTGGCCAAGGGCGGCGGCTTCCGTCCCGAAACGCTGCGCAAGTGGTCGGTCGATCAGTTGGCCCGCGACATTGTCCGGCGCCGACTGGAAACCCTGCAGGACGAAATCGGCTATCTGCAGTTGCTCTACGTCGAGCTGGAGCCCGAGCTGCAGATCGCCTTCTGTGACGCCGCGGGCGTCACTCACGACAACGGCTCCATCCCGGATGATCTGCCGCTGCCGCTGGCCGACGAGGACCAGGTGCGCAGTGCCGCCGCGACACTCGTCTCCAGCTTTGGTGATCGGGGGCGCCACTACCTCGAGACCATTGCGACGTACAATCCCGAGGCGTGGCCGGGGCTCGCGACATGGCTCCGCGATACCGACTCCGCCGCATCCTGACGAGGCACTCATGGCCACCACCGGGCGCGCTGATAAGAAGACTGGGGTGAAGCGCAGGACCGCGAGCCGCAAAACCGCCACTGGGTCGAAGAGCACCAAGGTGACCAAGGCGCCCAAAAAGGCCGCCGCGAAGTCCACTAAGGCCGCCAAGTCCGCCAAGGCGAAGCTGGCTCTGGCGGCTCGGGCTGCTGTGGCGACGGCGGGGGCGGCCGCTGTGGCCGAAGTGGGGCGGCGAGTGAACGCCAGGCGAACCAAGGCGGCAGCACGCGCCCGGGTGGTCAAGGGCGCCCGCGTCGCGGCGGGGGCGGCGGTGGCCGCTGCGGTGCTCACCCGGGTGGCGAAGAAGCGCCGCGCGCGGCGCATTGAGAGCGAGGATTAGCGGGCCCGGGCGGTCCGCTGGCGAGGGCCCGGCTGTCGCGGTAGCTTGAGGCTTCACTCTCACCCGTGGACTGCCATGACAATCGCCCGACACTCGTCGCTCGCGTTCGCTCTGCTGCTTGCCCTGCCGCTTGCCGCGCAGGGCCGTCCCGGCGCTGCCGGTGGTTCTTCAAGTGCCGCCGCGCCCCGGACCGGATCGAACGCCGACGACGTCAAGATTCTTGTCGATTCGACGATCACCCGGACCGGTCTCAAGGCCACCATCAATGGTCAGGAGATCAGCTACAACGTCACCCTCGGCACCCAGCCGGTCTGGAACAGCGACAACGAAGTCGTCGCGTCGATGTTCTTCACCTACTATGAGCGGCAAGGGGTGGGTGATCGCGCCCAGCGACCGCTGGTGATCTCCTTCAATGGCGGTCCGGGGTCGGGCTCGCTCTGGATGCACATCGCCTACACCGGCCCCAAGATGCTGCGGATCGACGACGAAGGGTATCCGGTGCAGCCCTACGGCATCGTGGATAATCCGCATTCGATTCTCGATGTGGCGGACATCATCTATGTCGATCCGGTCAACACCGGCTTTTCGCGGATCGTCGGCGACGCCAAGCGCGATCAGTTCTTTGGCGTCAATGAGGACATCGCCTATCTCGCCCGCTGGTTGCAGGCGTGGGTCAGTCGGCACGATCGCTGGACCAGCCCCAAGTATCTGATCGGTGAGAGCTACGGCACCACCCGGGTGGCCGGTCTGGCGGCCCGGTTGCAGGGCTCGCACTGGATGTTCCTCAACGGGGTGATCATGGTCTCGCCCACCGATCTGGGTGTGGCGCGCTCGGGCCCGGTCGGCGCGGCACTGACGCTGCCCTACTACGCCGCGACAGCGTGGTACCACAAGGCGCTGACGCCCGAGCTTCAGAACCGGACGCTGGCCACGTTGCTGCCCGAGGTTGAGGCCTTCACGCTCGATGAACTGATTCCCGCGATGGCCAAGGGCGGCATGTTGTCGGCAGCGGATCGGCAGAGCATTGCCGAGCGGTATGCCCGCTACAGTGGCCTCGATGTCGGGGTGGTGAAGCAGTACAACATGGCCATTCCGACTTCCTTCTTCTGGAAGGAACTGCTGCGCGACAAGGGACTCACCATCGGGCGGCTCGATTCGCGCTATCGCGGCATCGATCGGGAGGATGCGGGAACGTCGCCCGACTTCGATCCGGCACTGACCGCGTGGAATCATGCCTTCGCCCCGGCGATCAATGCTTACCTGCGCCACGATCTGGGGTGGGACACCGACCTTGAGTACTGGCTCTTCGGTCCGGTGAATCCGTGGAATCGCAGCGGTGAGCGGACCGGCCAGCAACTGCAGCAGGCGATGGCGGAGAATCCCTATCTCAACGTGATGGTGCAGTCGGGCTACTTCGACGGTGGCACGCCATACTTCGATGCCAAGTACACGCTCTGGAACATCGATCCCAGCGGTCGCTTCCAGGACCGGATCACCTGGAAGGGCTATGAGAGCGGCCACATGATGTATCTGCGCAAGCCCGATCTGGCCACATCGAACGATGATATTCGCGACTTCATCACCCGGACGATGCCCCGTCCGGGACAGCCGGCGCGGCAGTAGCATGGCGACCTGCGGCGTGCGCCAGCGGCTCGGCTGGTGCGGGGCACTGGTGCTTGCGCTGGTCTGGACTGCGACGCCGATCCGGCTCGCGGCCCAGGCCATGGCTCCGGTGACTGTCATGACGTATAACATCCGCTACGGCACAGCCGATGATGGCGACAATGCCTGGCCGCATCGCCGCGATGATGTGGTGGCCACGATCCGGGCGCATGCTCCTCATCTGATCGGTCTCCAGGAGGCGCTGCGGTTTCAGCTCGATGAGCTTGCCGCCGCGCTTCCCGGCTACCGCGAAGTGGGAGTCGGGCGCGACGACGGTGTCACGGCGGGTGAGTACGCCGCCATTCTCGTCGACACCACCCGGTTCCTGGTGCGCGATGAGGGCACCACCTGGCTGTCTGACACTCCCGACGTGCCGGGCTCGACCAGTTGGGGCAACAGCATTCCGCGGATCACCACCTGGGCGCTGCTGGAAGATCGTGCCAGTGGCATGCAGTTCTTCCACTTCAACCTGCATCTCGACCACATCTCGCAGCCGAGCCGCGAGCGATCGGTGGCCTTCGTGCTCGACGAATACTCGCGGCGGCGGGCGGCCCTGATTGCACGGGCGGCCCACGACGCGGAATTCACCGGGGCGCCGGCTTCACCGCGCCTGATGGTCACCGGCGATTTCAATGTCGGCGAACAGAATCCCGCCTATCTGATCGTCAGGAACCGCGGGCTGCAGAGCGCGTACCGCACAGTTCATCCCGATGCCGTCGATGTGGCAACGTTCACCGGGTTCCGAACTGACTACGATCCGAGCGGTGACAAGATCGACCACATCATGCTGGGACCGGGTTGGACCGTGGACCAGGCCGACATCGATCGGACCCGGTTCGGCGATCACTGGGCCAGTGATCATTTTGCGGTCTGGGCGGTGATTCACTGACCATTCGACGCGCTCCCGTCAGGTGAACGTGAGCGCGTCGAATGCCGTGGCGATGCTACAGCGTGAAGTTGAGTCCACCCATCAGCAGCACCTGCGAGCCGTCGGCGAGCGTCGCCCGCCCCTCGGCAAAGGGATGCACGCGCCCGGTCCGCGATTCGGCGCCGAGAAAGAGATTGAGGCCGGCATCGCTGTGATCGGCGTCGTTGACCGAACGCGTCAGGATGCCCAGGCCCGTTCCGACATAGAGCCAATCCGAGCCGCGCAGCGGCGCCCGATACTTGAGATCGATGTTGATGCTGTAGAGGGAACCGACGTCGACATCGTGAAAGTCGATTGAGGGATAGAACTCAAGCTGGCGCGCAACCGGTACTGACAACTGGGCGCCCAGCACCAGCGCCTCGGCGTCGAAGTTGTAGCCGATCCGGGGACCGAGGTGCATCCGTCCGAGGCTCTGCCCGGCCAGCGGTGCACTGAGCAGCACGGCGGCGGAGGCGCCCAGGGGCAGGATCCTTCGAGCAAGACTTCGCATATCCACTCCGGGTGCGGGAAGCGGGGAGCGCCGGGGGGAGTGAAGGCGGCAGACCCGAAGAGTGAGACGGGAGCGCCGACGGATCGGGACACAGCCGGGCGCCCTTGCCCCAATTTGATTGAACGTTTAATTATTTTTCATGACCGATTCCGGCGTCGCCGTTGATCGCCGGGTGGCGATCCTTGATGCCGCCACCGACCTGTTCGCCCAGCATGGCCTGACCGGCACCAGCATCAAGGAGATCGGCCGGCGTGCGGAGGTGAACCCGGCCCTGATCTACTACTACTTCGCCGACAAGACTGCGCTGTATCAGGCGGTGCTCGAGCGCCTGGTCAGTGCCATGCCGGAGCGGCTGATGGCGGCGGCCGGGATGCCGGGCTCGGCTGCGGCGGCGCTCGACCAGGTGATCCGGGCCCAGGCCGAGCTGTTCCTGTCGCAGCCGGCGCTGCCGCGACTGATTGCCCGCGAGCTGGCCGACCACGATGCCCGCCATGCGACGGATCTGGTACACCGCTCTGCGCGACGGCTGTTGGCCGCGATGACGGCGTTGATCGGTCGGGGGCAGGCCGATGGCGCGTTCCGATCGGACGTCGAGCCGGAGCTGGCGGCGGTCTCGATCATCGCCCAGCTCAACTGGTACTGCGTCGCGGGTCCGGTGGTGGAACAGGTACTCGATCGACCGGGCGTGACTCGTGATCCGGCCGAAGTGCGGCGGTTTGCCGACCACGCGGTGCGATTCGCGCTGGTGGGACTTCATCCCGATCGGGAGGCGATCTGATGCAGCGGAGCTGGAGATGGTGGCTGGTCGCGGTGGCCGTGCTGGGATGTCGCGGGTCGGACGACATGCTCACCGCGAACGGCACTGTCGAGATTCGTGAAATCAACGTGGCACCGACCGATGTGGGTCGGGTGACTGAGATGCGAGTCGATGAGGGCGACATCGTCGGTCAGGGCGACACGCTGGCCGTATTGTCGACACCGACCTTGGCCGCCGATCTCGACGCTGCCGTGGCGCGGCGGGCGACCGCCGCGGCCCACCTGCGCGACCTCGAAGCGGGGGAGCGACCTGAGGAGATTGCCGCAGCCGAGGCCACTCTCGCGGCCCGTGAAGCCGAAGCGGAGCGCACAGCGCGGGACAGCGAGCGGTTGCAGACGCTGTTGGCAGCCGGAGCCGTGGCGGCGCGGGATGCCGATCTCGCGAGCACCGCGGCGCGGGTTGCCGCCGAAGAGGCGGCGCGGGCGCGTCACACCCTGGCGCTGGCGCGGGCCGGCAGTCGACCCGAGCAGATCACAGCGGCCCGGACCGAACTCGCCGCGGCCACCGCCGCGCTGGCGGCGCAGCGGGCTGTCACTGCCGACTACATCCTGCGGGCGCCGGTCGATGGGGTGGTGCTGCTGCGGGTAGCCGAGCCTGGCGATCTCCTCGCCCCGGGGGGAGTCGCGCTGCGGCTGGGCCAGCCGCGGTATCCCTGGGTGCGCGTATATGTGCCGGCGCGCGTTCTTCCGCTCCTCGCGTTGGGCGATTCTGCCCGTATCTACCCACCCGGGGCGGGGGGGGCGGCGGAGGGTGGGGGCGATGGTCGATCGATGACGCTGGCGGACAGTGGAGTCGCTGGTCGGATCGTCGCGATCAGCCCGCAGGCCGAATATGTCACCCGCACCGCGCTCACCGAGTCGGAGCGGGCTGATCTGCTGTTCGGGGTGAAGGTCGCAATTCTTGATTCGACCGGGGTGTTGAAGTCGGGTCTGCCGGTGACAGTGACACTCCGTCCTGGTCGACCGATCAGTGACTGATCCGGCGGTTCGCACCCGGGCGCTGCGCAAGGTGTTCGGCACCCTTGTCGCCGTCGACGATCTCACGCTTGAGATCGGCCGGGGCGAGGTGTTCGGACTGCTGGGGCCCAACGGCAGTGGCAAGACCACCACCATTCGGATGCTGTGCGGCCTGATGCCGCCCACGTCAGGCGAGATCATGGTGGTGGGAATCGATGCCGCTGCGGCGCCGGAGCAGGTCCGCCGCCGGATCGGCTACATGTCGCAGCGCTTCGGGCTGTATCCCGATTTGACAGTGGCGGAGAATTTTGCCTTTTACGCCGGGCTGTACGGCCTGGGCCGGGCGGAGCGGCGGCAGCGGCGTGACGAACTGTTCGACCAGCTCGGTCTCACGCCGCGTCGGGATCAGATGACCGGAACCCTCTCCGGCGGCTGGAAGCAGAAGCTGGCTCTGGCCTGTGCCACGGCTCATCATCCCGAGTTGGTCTTCCTCGATGAACCGACCGCCGGCGTCGATCCGGCCGCGCGCCGTCAGTTCTGGCAGATCATCAGGTCGTTGGCCGACAGCGGTGTGACGGCGCTGGTCACTACCCACTACATGGACGAGGCCGATCGCTGCGATCGGCTCGGCTTTCTCTCCCGGGGCCACCTGATTGGACTGGGTACGCCGAGTGAGATCACGGCTCAGTTCCAGCAGCCCACTGTCGAGGATGTATTCATTGCCTTGCAGCAGCACGATGAGGGGGTCGTCATATGAGCGACCGCCTGGCGCGGATGCGCCGTTGGGCGGGTTGGCCGATGTTGGTCAAGGAATTTCTCCAACTGCGGCGGGACCGTCCCACGCTGGCGATGATGGTGCTGATTCCGGCGATTCAGTTGCTGCTCTTCGGCTTCGCGATTCGGACCGATGTCCGCAATCTGCCGACGGCGGTCTACGATGAGGCGCGGACCAGCGACTCGCGGGCGCTGATCGCGACCCTGATGCACACCGGCAACTTTCGGCGGGTGGCCGACGCATCGAGCCGGGACGACATCCGTGCCTGGATCGCCGAGGGACGGATCAGTGCCGGTATCGTCATCCCGCCCGACTACAGCCGCGACCTGCTCCGCGGTCAGACGGCCCAGGTGCAGGTGATCATCGATGCCGCCGATCCGCTCGCGTCCCAGGCCGCCATGAGTGGCGCGCTGCTGGGCGGTCAGCAAGCCGCGCGACTGATATCGACGGCGTCGGCTCCCGAGCAGGCGCCGGTGGAGGTCAGTGTC